>JARLGP010000124.1 GCA_031292735.1 Holophaga sp. | reverse complement strand
TGCTCCCGGGTGAGGTTGCGGCCGCCGGTGGCGGTGACCAGGAGGTTGTCCTCGATGCGGATGCCGCCCATGGGGCTGAGCTGGTCGATGAGCTTCCAGTTGAAGCGGTGGCTCTGGCTGCTTTCCCGGAACGGCTGCAGCAGCATCGGGATGAAGTAGCAGCCGGGTTCGATGGTGACCACCTGGCCGGGCTCCAGCACCCGGGTGGTGCGCAGGGAGGGGTGCCGGGCCGGGGGCGGGGCGAAGCTGCCGTCGGGGCCGGCCAGCTTGCCGGCCACGTCGTGCACCTGGATGCCCAGGGGGTGACCCAGCCCGTGGGGGTAGAAGGGGCGGGTGAGGCCCAGCTCCACCGCCTGTTCCGGATCGGCGTTCAGGATGCCGTGCTCCTTCAGCAGGGCCGCCAGCTTGACGTGGGACAGGTGGTGCAGGTCGCCGAACGGCACCCGCGGGGCCACCGCGGCGGCCAGCTCCTTCTGGTTCTTCTCCATGCCGGCCACCAGCGCCTGGAACCGGGGATCGCAGCCGGGGGCGGTGGTCACCCGGGTGATGTCGGAGGCGTAGCCCAGGGTGCGGGCGCCGCAGTCCAGGAGCAGGGTCTTGCCGTTGCGGACGTTGCGCTTGTTCTCGTAGTGCAGGGTGGCGCCCTTTTCGTTCATGGCGACGATGCTGGGGAAGGCCAGTTCGAATTCCAGGCACTCCGCCGCCGCCACGAAGGCGTAGTGGATCTCCAGTTCCGACGCGCCGGCCAGGAACGCCTGGCGGGCGGCCAGGTGGGCCTTGGCGCCCCGCACGGTGGCCTGTTCCAGGCACTGGATCTCGTAGGGGGTCTTGTAGCTGCGGCCCCAGTCCAGGAAGGCGGTGAGGCCGGCGGGGTTGGTCTCCATGCCGGCCGCCCGGGCCGGTTCCGGCTCGTTGCCGATGTAGGCGGCCCGCTCCGGTCGGCCCACGGCCGCCCACACCGCCTCCAGGCTGGGGGCCTCGACCAGGTCGAACCCCTCCAGCCAGAACGGGGTGCCCAGGGGCAGCTGCTCGTACCAGAAGTCCTCGGGGGCGAAGCGCACCAGCACGGGCTTCCTGCCGGGCTGGAGCTTCAGCACGTGATGGGGCCCGGTGATCGGGCAGTAGTGGCGGAAGTGGGGCACGGTGTTGAACGGCGCGTCCTGGTCGTCGGCGAAATAGCTGTGGGCCCGGCCGCTGGAGATGACCAGGCAGTCGAAGCCGTTGGCGGCCAAGGCCCGTTCCGCATACTCCAACCGCACCTTCAGGTGCTCGAGGAAAAGTTCGGTGAGTGACATCTAAGCTCCTGGTTCGGAATTGTCAATTTCCGATCATATCGGATCGGTCGAAGCTCCGGCAACGGCCGCTACAGAAACCGCAAGGGCTTCAGTTCCGGCGCGAAACCGTGCTTCACTGCTTTTTCGTAGAAGAGGGCCAGGCTTTCCCGTTCGGCTTCGCCCAGGCTGTAGGAAATGTTCTCGGTGAGGTATTCCTGGAGTTCGGGCTTGGTCCAGCCGATGGTGCGCCAGGCCTCGTCCACCATGGCGGCCAGGTTCTGCCGGCCCAGCTCCAGGCTCTTGTGGAAGAACGGGCCGGCCCCGCCGGGCACCCCCAGGGCGGGCGCGTCCTCGCGCACGCACCACAGGGCGAACACGAACGGCAGGCCGGTCCAGGCGTGCCATTCCTCGGCCAGGTCGAGCACCAGCAGGCCCTCGCGCCGGGCCCGCATGGCCACGTCGCCGATCAGCAGGGCGGCGTCGCAGCGGGCCAGCATGGCGGCCTGGTCAGGGCCCATGTCCACCACCTCGGGACGCACGCCGAAGCGCTCCCGCAGCAGGATCTGGCTGAGCACCACCGAGGTGCGGGAGGAGGTGTCCAGGGCCAGGGTGCGGATGTCCTCCGGCGGGACCTTGGACAGCACCACCACCGAGCGCACCCGCTTGGGCGAGGCGATGCACAGCCCGGGCACGATGCGGAGCCCGGGGATGCGCAGGTACTCGATGGAGCTGATCAGGCCGGCGTCCACCTGGCCTTCGCGAAGGCGGTCGGCGCACTGGGAAGGAACCTGGAACTTCAAGTGGAAGTACTGGAATCCCAAGCCGTGCTTGAAGCCGTAGTTCAGCGGAGCGGCATTGAGGTAATCAATGATCGAAATTCGGAAGGTGTGTTCGTCGGTCATGCCTGGAGTTTAAACCCGAGCTCGGCTTCCCTGGAGAGGGAAGGCCGGATTTCCCCTAGACTCGTTCCATGGAACCTTCAAGCCAGCAGACTTGCAACCCCCCGGCGGACGGCGACCTGGCCCGCCTGGAGCGGCTCATGGCCCACGTGCGGGAGGCCCCCGGCCGGTTCCGGTCGGTGGCGGCCATGGCCGGTGCGGCGGGGCTCGCGGGCCCGGGGCTGGAACGGCTGTTCCTCACCCATGCCCACCTGGAAGCCTCGGCCTTTCTTCGCGAAGCCCGGGTGCGGGCCGCCTGCCGGATGCTGCCGGGTTCCGGGGCGGAAGCGGTAGGCGCGGCCTGCGGCTTTGCCGGCCCCGAGGCGTTCCTGGCCCAGTTCCAGGCCGCCACCGGGCTCTCCCCCATGGACTACGAGGCCCTGGGCCGCGCCGACCCCCCGGCCGGATTCACCCTCACCCTGCCCGAGGGCTACCGGGTGGAGGACATGCTGGCCTACCACGGGCGGGATCCCCTGAGCCTGTCCGAGCGGGTGGAGGGCGCCACCCTGGTCAAGGCCTTGGCGGTGGAGGGCAGGGGGGTGGTGCTGGAGATGGCGTTCCAGGGCGGCTTGGTGCGCTGCCGGGTGCTGTGGCCGGCGGACGCCGGGGACCTGCTGGGCCAGGTGCACCGCCGGGCGGTGCGGATGCTGGGGCTGGGGCTTGATCCGGCGGGGTTCGAGCGGTTCGTGGCCGGCACCCCGCTGCAGCCGCTGGCGGCCCTGCGTCCGGGCCTGCGCATCCCGCTCACGGCGGACGTGTGGGAAAGCCTGGTGTGGGCCATCCTCGGCCAGCAGGTGAACCTGGCCTTCGCCTACAGCCTGCGCCGCCAGCTGACCGGGCTGTGCGGCGGAACCACCGGCTGCGGGCTGCGGGTCCACCCCACCGCCGTCCAGGTGGCGGCCCTGGATCCCGCCGACCTGAAGCCGCTGCAGTTCTCCCGCAGCAAGGCGGAGTACGTGGTCGGCCTGGCCCGGAAGGTGGCGGAAGGCGCCCTGCCGCTGGAGGCCCTGGCCGAAGGGGCCGCCACCACGGCGGCGTTGCGGCTGGCGGCGGAGCGCGGGGTGGGGCCCTGGACCACCCACTACGTCATGATGCGCGGCTGCGGGTTCGGCGACTGTGTGCCGCTGGGCGACGCCGGCCTCACCCTGGCGCTGCAGCGCCACCATCAGCTGGACCACCGGCCCGCGGCCAGGGAGACCGCCGCGCTCATGGCGCCCTACGCGCCGCACCGGAGCCTGGCGACCTTCCATCTGTGGGCCAGTCTGAAAGGAGTGCCGGCATGAGACCCTGGCTGCATGTGTGGGCGAGCCCCCTGGGCTCCATCGATCTGGCGGTGGAACGGAGCGGCGCCCTGGTCTACCTGGGCTTCAGCCGGCCCGAGCACCGGAGCCGCCTGCCCAAGGCCCTGGACCGGGATCCGGACGGCCTGGCCCTGGACCCGGAACCCCTGGCCCCGGTGCGGCGCCAACTGGAGGAATACTTCCGGGGCGAACGCCGGGCCTTCGACCTGCCGCTGGCGCTCCGGGGCACCCCGTTCCAGCTGCGGGTCTGGGCCGAGCTGCAGCGGATCCCCTACGGCGCGACCATCAGCTACGGCGAACTGGCCCGCCGGCTGGGCGACCCCAACCTCACCCGGGCGGTGGGCGCGGCCAACGGCGCCAATCCCGTTTCCATCATCGTGCCCTGCCACCGGGTGATCGGCGCCGACGGCAGCCTCACCGGCTACGGCGGGGGGCTGGAGAACAAACGGGCCCTGCTGGCCCTGGAGAAGGGGTTGCGCGGATTCGGGCCGGTCCCTGATCTGGGGATCTGCTGAAGAGGCCTGGTCGCTTTCCAGACCGGGAAGGGGCCGGCCCTCACAGGGCACGCTGTAGCCGTCTCACCGCATCCGCCAACTCCCGTTCATCCAGTGCGGAGAACCCGATCCGCAGCCTGGGCAGGTTGCTTCCGTCCAGGTCGAAATCCTGGCCGGCCTGGACCCGCACGCCGCGCTCCAGGGCCCTCGCGGCCCATCCGGCGGCATCGATGCCCGGCGCGGTGGCGCACCAGTAGCTGAGGCCTCCGTGCGCGGGGCGGAACGCCAGCTCGGATCCCAGGTGCCGTTCCAGCAGGTCCGCCAGGATGGCTCGACGGCCGGCATAGATCCGGCGCACCTTGCGGGCGTGGCGCTGCAGCAGGTCGTCCTCGATCAGCTCGGCGACGGCCCGCTCCACGACGCGGTTGCCGTGGCGGTCCACCAGGGACCTCTGGGCCGCCAGCGCCTCCACCAGCGGCCGCGGTCCCGCCAGGAAGCCCAGGCGCAGGGCGGGGGCGAGCACCTTGGACAGGGTGCCGAGGTAGATGACGGCTCCGGACGGATCATTGCTGGCCATGGGCAGCAGCGGTCGCCCTTCGAAATGGAATTCGAAATCGTAGTCGTCCTCCAGCAGGGCGATCCGGTGCCTTCGCGCCAGTTCCTGGAGGCGGAGCCGCCGGGCCGCGGTGAGCGGGACGGTGGTCGGAAACTGGTGGTGCGGCGTGAGGTAGACGGCCCGGACCGGCCCCGCCGACAGGTGCCGCTCTAGGGGGTCGATCATCAGGCCGCCGCCATCCACGGGCACCGGCAGGCACACGGCGCCCGCGGCCTGGAACATCCGCCACGCCGGCGGGTAGCCCGGATTCTCCACGGCCACGCGGTCGCCGGGGCGGATCAGGGCCCGGATGACCAGGTCCAGGGCCATCTGGCTGCCGTTGGTCACCAGGATCCGGTCGGCCGGGTAGGCCAGGCCCCGCACCTGCGCGAGCAGCCTGGCGAGGGCTTCGCGCAGGCGGGGTTCGCCCATGGTCTCGCCGTAGCCGAGCACCGAGGGCCGGCTGAGCAGGGCGCGGCGCAGGGCCCGGGACAGAAGGTCCACCGGCACCAGGCGGGTGTCGGGCAGTCCGCCGGCCAGGTCCAGGAGCCCCGGGCCGGGCAGGCGGAAGGGATGTCCCAGGTCCGGCGGCTCCGGCAGGTCGAACCCGAGCCCACCCAGGTCCGAGGGCCGCCTTGCCTGGGGCGCCGTGGGCAGATCCCAGGCCACCCGGGTGGTCCGGGCGCCGGCCTCGATCCAGCCTTCCGCCTCCAGTTCGCGGTAGGCGGCCAGCACGGTGTTGCGGTGGATGCCGAGGGTCTGCGCCAGCGTGCGGGAGCCGGGAAGCACGTCGCCGGGCTTCAGGCGGCCCCGGCGGATGTCTGCGGTGATGGCGCGCACCACCTGCAGGAAGAGGGGCTCCCGGGCGGCGCCGTCCAGGGCGATGGGAAAGGTCCGAAGGGTCATGGTCCAACCATTATTTCAAAATTGGATCTTTTGCCTAGTCCATGCCCGCCCCATCTTGAGGGCCTGGAGGACCCGCCATGCGCCCATCCCTTCCTTTCCGCGACCAGGCTCCCGAGGCCTACCAGAACCTTGTGCGCCAGAAACGCTACCTCAAGGAGTGCGGCCTGGCGCCCGGCCTCCTCGCCCTGGTGGAGGTGCGGGCGTCGCAGATCAACGGCTGCGCCTTCTGCGTGGACCAGCACAGCCGGGAGGCCCTGGAGGCCCAGGAAGCCCCCCGGCGGCTCCAGGCGCTCCCCGTCTGGCGCGAAGTCCCCTGGTTCAGCCCGCGGGAACGGGCCGCCCTGGCCTGGACCGAGGCCCTCACCCAGCTTCCCGCCCAGCGGGTGACAGAGGCCCTGCAGGCCGAAGTGAGCGCCCTGTTCCCGGGCAAGGAGCTGGTGGACCTCACCCACGCCATCGCCCTGATCAACGCCTGGAACCGGCTGGGGGTGGCCTTCCTGCCTCCGCTGCCCGCGCTGGAGGCCCGGCCGTGATCGACTACCGGCAGGATGCCCGACCCGGCCTCGACGCCATTCGCCAGCTGTACGCCGCCGCGCCCCTCCGGCGTCCCATCGAGGACCCGGCCCGGATCAAGGCCATGTTCGACCACGCCAACCTCGTGCTGTCCGCCTGGGACGGGAGCCGCCTGGTGGGACTGCTCCGGGGCTGGACGGATTTCGTCTACGACGGCTACATCTGCGATCTGGCGGTCCACCCCGACTACCACCGGCAGGGCATCGGCCGGGAACTGCTGGACCGCACCGCGGCCCTGGGCCCGGGGATCGGGTGGGTGCTCCTGGCCTCGCCCATGGCCAAGGACTACTACGGCGCGCTGGGGTGGGAGGCCATCCCGAACGGGTGGCGCCGGGCCCGGGAGGGCGCCATGCCTTCCTATGAGGACTACCAGGCCCGGTTCCGGGACCTGGCGGCAAAGGCCTGAGTTCAGGCCATCTGTCGTTGCAGGAGGGCGACCGCTTCCACGTGCTCGGTGAGCGGGAACAGGTCGGCCGCCGCCAGCTGCTTCACCTGCCAGGCCGGAGCCAGCCGCTGCAGGTCCCGGCAGAACGCGGCGCCGTCGCAGCCCACCAGGACCATGGCGCCGGCCTTGGCGGTCTGCAGCCGGGCGCACAGCTCCGGGTCCAGCCCGGTGCGGGGCGGGTCCAGCAGGATCAGGTCCTCGGCCGTGCCCAGGCCGTCCGCCACCCAGGCCGCGGCGTCGGTGGCCAGGCACTGGGCCTCCAGGCCGAGCGCCTGCAGGTTGGCCCGGGCCCAGTCCACCGCCGGCTCGTCGTTCTCCACCAGCACCCGGTGGCGGAACCGGCCGCCCAGCAGGGCGGAAAAGAACCCGACCCCGCCGTAGAGGTCGAACAGGGTGCCGGCGGGCAGCTGCCAGGCCCCCAGGATCTCGCCGAAGGCCGACCAGGCCCAGTCCGGGCAGACCTGGAAGAAGCCGCCGGGCCGGTGCCGGAGCTGGACGGCGCCGAACCGGTGGGTGACCGGGTCGGTGGCGGGATGCCAGCCGTCCGGCTCCAGCCGCCAGCTGCGGCCGCTTTCGGCCACGGCCAGCACCTCGCCCGCGGGGGTGCCGGTGGCCAGCTCCCAGCGCTGGCTCTTGGGGCTGAGCACCCGCGCCTCCAGGGCCTCCTGCAGCCGGGGGATGGCCCGGGACAGCGGCTCCGCGGCCGCGGGGCAGCCGGTCACCGGCACCACCGAATGGCTGTTGCGCTGGTGGAAGCCCAGCTCCCGGCCGTTCCAGTGCAGCTGGATCCGGTGCCGGCGGGCGGTTTCCGGCGCCTCCAGCCAGCGCCAGGCCGGCGCCTCCGGCAACTGCCGGGCCAGCAGGTCGGTGACCATCTCCCGCTTGAGGGACCCGGCCAGGGGCCCGGCCTCCCACAGGGAACAGCCGCCGCAAAGCCCCGCCACCGGGCACGCGGCCCGGACCCGGCGCGGATCCCGGCGGATCCAGGCGGTCACCTGGCCTTCGCCGTGGCGCGGCTTCCAGCGGACCATGGCCTCCACCTTCTCCCCGGGGAACAGCGCCAGGGGCGCGGAAAGCAGGATCAGCCGGCCGTCTTCGCCCCGGCCCACGCCCACCCCGCCCCAGGCCAGACGCTCCACAATTCCGGACCATTTGACGGATTCCTGGGCCGGTCTCCGGTAGACTGATTCCCGGCCTTTTCTCGTCCCAGGTGAGTGTTCCTTGCGTTTCACGGTTGCCGTCCCCCTCATGCACCGTAGCAGCCTCCTGGGCCTTTTGCGTCATGAGGTGGGCAACGTCCTGGAGTGGGCCGACGCGGGCCCGGCCAACGTGGTGCTGGGCGTGGCCGGGGCCGGCGGGCTGGCCCAGTGCGCCGAGTGGCCGGGGCTGGCCGGGGCGGCGGCGCTCATCCAGGCCGGCTACGAACGGATGCAGGACCGCCGGAACATGGAGCGGCTCAACGAGGTGGGCCGGGCCCTGGCCTCGGAGCAGAACCTGGACCGCCTGCTGGAGCTGATCCTCACCCACGGCCGCAGCCTGGTGCGGGCCGAGGCCGGGTCGATCTACCTGGTGATGGACGGGGCCGGCGGCCGGGACCTGCTGTTCGCCCACACCCAGAACGCCCGGGTGGACCTGCCCTACCACCGGTTCCGCATGGCCGTTTCGGTGGACACCATGGCCGGCTTCACCGCGCTCACCGGCCAGACCCTCAACATCCCCGACGCCTACCAGATTGAACTGGCAGCCCCGTACCGGTTCAACCCCAGCTTCGACCGCCAGGCGGGCTACCGCACCACCTCCATGCTGGTGCTGCCGCTCACCGACCACGAAGGCCAGGTGCTGGGCGTGCTGCAGTTCATCAACCGGCTGGAGGAGGGCAGCCCGGTGCCGTTCGGGCCGGAGCAGGAACGGCTGGCCCTGAGCCTGGCCGGGCAGGCCGGGGTGGCCATGCGCAACGTCAAGCTGCGGGAGGAGATCGAAGCGCTGTTCGAACACTTCGTCAACGCCTCGGTCACCGCCATCGAGCAGCGGGACCCGGTCACCAGCGGGCATTCCGGCCGGGTCGCCACCCTCACCGTCGGGCTCGCCGAGGCCGTGAACCGCACCGGCGACGGCCCGTTCGCCGCCACCTGGTTCACCCCCGCGCAGCTCAAGGAGATCCGCTACGCCAGCCTGCTCCACGATTTCGGCAAGGTGGGGGTGCGCGAAGAGGTGCTGGTGAAGTCCAAGAAACTGCCGCCCGGGCGGATGGAGCTGATCCTCCAGCGCCTGCGCAGCCGCCAGGAGGAGAGGGTGCTGGCCCGGCTGCGCAGCGATTGGCAGTCCGGCCGGCCCTTCGACCCGGCCGCCTGGGCGGCCCTGGTCCAGGAGCAGGAGCAGGAGGCGGGGCGGCTGATGGCCGCGCTCATCCGCAGCAACGAACCCACCGTGCAGACCCAGGACGTGGTCGACGGGGTGCGGCTGCTGGAGCGGCTCAGCTGCGTGCGCTGGGACGGCGAAAGCACCGAGATCCTGGAACCGGCCGACCTGGCCGCGCTGAACATCCGCAAGGGCAGCCTGTCCGAGGCCGAGCGGCTGGAGATCGAAAGCCACGTGATCCACACCTACCAGTTCCTGGCCCAGATCCCCTGGACGCCGGACCTGGCCTCCATCCCCAGGATCGCCTACGCCCACCACGAGCGGCTCAACGGCCAGGGCTACCCGCGCCGGCTCACCGGGGACGAGATCCCGCTGCAGAGCAAGGCCATGGCCATCGCCGACATCTTCGACGCGCTCACCGCCCAGGACCGGCCCTACAAGGCCGCCGTC
>JARLGP010000018.1 GCA_031292735.1 Holophaga sp. | reverse complement strand
TGCGTGAACCGCGTGGGGGTGGACCTCAACTCGGCCAGCTACCGGCTCCTGGCCTACGTGGCCGGGATCGGCGAAAGCCTGGCCAAGCACATCGTCCAGCACCGCTTCGCCAACGGCGCCTTCAAGCACCGGGAGCAGCTGCTGGAGGTGCCCCGGTTCGGGGAGAAGGCGTTCCAGCAGGCCGCGGGCTTCCTGCGCATCCGGGAGGGCGAGAACCCCCTGGACGCCAGCGCGGTGCATCCGGAAAGCTACCCGGTGGTGCAGCGCATCTGCCAGCTCACCGGCAAGACCGTGCCTGAACTGGTGGGCAACGACGCCGTCCTGGACGGCCTGGACCCGGCCCTGCTCATCGACGAGCACTCGGGCCTGGAGACGGTCAAGGACATCATCGCCGAACTGAAGAAGCCGGGCCGGGATCCGCGCCAACGCTTCGAGGCGGTGATCTTCCGGGAAGGGGTGCACAAGCCCGCCGACCTGGAGGTGGGCATGGAGCTCCAGGGCATCGTCACCAACGTCACCGATTTCGGCGCCTTCGTGGACGTGGGCGTGCACCAGGACGGCCTGGTGCATCTGTCCGAAATCAGCCACCAGTACGTCAAGAACCCCGCCGATGCCCTCAGCGTCGGCCAGTCGGTGCATGTGAAGGTGCTGGCGGTGGACCTCAAGTCCAAGCGCATCGGCCTTTCCATCAAGGCCCTGCTGCCCGGCGGCGGCGCCGCCCGTCCCGAAGGGCCCCGGCCCGAGCGCCGGCCCCGCAGCGACCGGCCCCGGCCCAAGGCGGAAGCCCGTCCGCAACAGGCCCCCGGCACCGGAGGAACCGGAGCGGGACCGGGAACGCCGAACCCCCGGAGACCGCCCCGGCCGCACCCCGAAGGGCGCAGGCCCGCTTCCGAACGGCGTGCCGACGCGCCCGAGCGCAAGCCCGAACGCGCCAACGACAACCGCATCGGCGCCAGCCTTTCCGACCTGATGGCCAAGTACAACAAGGGCCTGCGATGAAACTGGCAGTACTGGCGGCCGCCCTGCTCGCGCTGGCGTCCACCGGATGCGACCGGCTCCTGATGCCGATCAAGCCTCCCGTCTATGCGGCCCGGGAGGAGGGCCTGACCCTGGGCTTCGAGGATCCGTCCCTGGAGCCCGGCCTCCGGACGCAGAAGCGCCAGCAGGTGCGGGTGAAGCGGGTGGATCCGGCCGGCACCGCCCTGGCCGTCACCAAGACCTTCACGTCCATGTCCGGCCAGTGGGACACCCAGGTGCTGCAGAAGAACGGCGGGGTCGTGCTGCAGATGGACCATTCCGGCGGCATCCTGCTGTTGCCCGAAGGCTTTCCCGACCGGGTCTCCCGCTGGGAATCCCGGGGCAGCTTCAACTGGGTGGTGGGCCGGGCCACGGTGGACCTGCCCGCCGTCCGCGGGGTGGATCCCCGGGGCATGGTGGGCGTCTGGGTGGAATCGGTCGGCCTGGACGGCAAGGGCCCCCGCACCCGCACCCTGTACCTGCCCGATATCGGGGAGGCCGAGACCCTCACCTGGATCCAGGGCCGCTGGGTCACCACCAACCTCCTGGTCACCCGCGGGTTCACCGATGTCCCCAGCCCGGCCGCCGACACCCCCTCAGGGAGCAAGACATGAGTGATGAAAGCAGCGAACCGATCGTTCCCGCGGGCGTGGCCAAGGGCTTCCTCCGGGACAATCTGGAAGTGGTCTGTTTCGCCATTCTGATCATCATGTTCTTCAAGACCTTCGTCGGCCAGCAGTTCACCATCCCGTCGGCGTCCATGCGCAATTCCCTGATGATCGGCGACCACCTGCTGGTGAACAAGTTCGTGTTCGCCGTGCCCCAGTGGACCTGGGAGGAGAAGCTGTTCCCCATGCGCCAGGTGCACCGGGGCGACATCATCGTGTTCCGCTACCCCCTGGACCGCAACGTCGACTACGTGAAGCGCTGCATGGCGCTGCCCGGCGACACCATCGAGATGCGCGACAAGCGGCTCTACCTCAACGGCAAGCTGTGCTCCGGCCCATGGGAACACCATATCCTGGATTCCCAGGACGGCCCCATGCCCGGCCCCTGGCCGACCAGCCGCGACGCGGGTCCCACCGAACGGCGCCCGGCCGATCTGCCCCTGGCCTGGCCCTACGCCGATCCGGACGCTCTGGCCATGGACATGCAGGGCCATGACATGCTGGATGGCGGCTTCCGCGACAACATGGGCCCGTTCAAGGTTCCCCCCGGGCGGCTGTTCGCCATGGGCGACAACCGGGACAACTCCGCCGACAGCCGCTACTGGGGCTTCCTGCCCATCGACCATCTCCGCGGCCGCCCCTTCATCGTATGGTGGAGCTACCGTGAAGGCGGCAACGACGACACCAACGCCCGGGTGCCCGAAGGTCCCGGCGACGTGCTGGGCAACTTCGCCGACGGGGCGCGCCACTTCTTCGCCCGCACCCGCTGGGATCGCACGGGGGCCATCCCCCGCTAGGGTCCGCCGGCCAGGGCGGGGCGGAAGCGGATGCCGCCCCGGCCATGGCCTGCCCGGATTCCTGCGGAAGGTCTCCGTCGCCGGGTTGGGCGGGACGGGCATGGCTGCCCTTCTGGTGAGCTGAGCCCTGAACTGCTACAATTGGTCAAACTTCCATTCGGTTCAATGAGGTCGGCTGTTGGCTCTGAAAGCCATTGCCCCGATTTGTCTCGACATCCGGAATCCAGGCAATCGCTTCCATCAGCCCGCAACCCTCCCGATCGGAGGTCCCATGACCAGCCGAACCCCGAGCCCACGGCTCCATTTGAAGCCTGTCCTGCGGCTCGCAATGACCTCCTGTCTTTGCATCCCATTGGTTTCCCAGGGCGTGACCGACCCCAGTACTCCGGCCAGCGCTGCCGCTGGCCTGCTGACCCTGTGGATCCAGAACAATGCTCAAACCCACCTGAATGATTACGTTTCATCACTTCATGACGATATGGCCAAAGACAGACTCCGTCGTGAACAGCTCAAAGAAAAGCAAAAGCGCAACAAGGAGATCACGCTGTCGGTCCTGTCTGCGACCAGGGACATCGAGCCGGCCAGCTTCGTACCAATCGATTTCCCATTTGGAAATGGAGAAAATGGATGGAAGACCAGCTTTCTACGCCTGCCATTTTCAACGATACCCATCAGGTTGGGCCAAGATGGAACCTTGTTGTCATTTGATGGCGATAGAACCTATTATCTGATGGAAACGGCCACGGGAAATATTATCTCGAAGCATGTGCTCCCAAAAATACTTCAGGATCAACCGGATTTGAAATTCTACTATTCATCCCTGAATTTCAAAAAAATAGTGCTTCGTAGTGAATCAAGATTATTTGTTTGGGATATCGAAACGAATGAAGCATATGATATAACCGGAGTAAAAGACAGCGAAGGTTTTATGATAAATGACTACATTCATGAATTAAATAAAAGTCCAGGAAGCAAACTCTCCGATTCGGTTCTGGACCTTCATCATGCAGATCAATTTATTTTTGTAAATAAAAATGAGATAATGAGTTTTCACCAAATCAATACCAGCAGGGTTGACATCTTGCGAGTGAATTATAAAGATAAAATTGTATTGGACAAAATGACTATGATTAATGATTATACAAATCGCATATTGAAAGATACAAGTATAACCAATTATTTCTTTTTATCTCAGAATATTGCAGCTATTATCTGGAAAAAACCCTGGGACAGCAACAAACATATGATTTCATTCTTTGACTTGAAAGCTAAAAAAACATGTGGTTCTGGTTCTGCGTGCTTTGTCAAAGAGGACAATGGTATTAATATTGTCGATGGATTTTGGACAAATGGCAAAGAATGTGTGTTTTCGTTCGATTCCATGAAAGATGTTAAATTTGGTTTATTTAGTTCGAAAAGTATAGATCCCAAATTAAGTTATTTTAATATAGATTTGACTTCATTGAAAGCAAAGGAAGTAAATATAAAAAATCTGCATGGCGGCCATGACGTGGTCTTGAATTTTGGTTATTTGCAGGGGGAGCTGTTTGAATATGACGTCGACTCGAGCGAATTCTATATTCAAGGCAAGCCGACAGCCCATCTATACGGGACGGACTTTGAGAAGATCCAGGCCTGCCGCCTTCCAGACCACCGCTGGGCCGTCAATCTGGGCGGCGGATTGCCCTATCTGGCCGTGCTTACGCCACCCGGTGAATGAACGAAGTGGGCAGCCTTGGGCCCATGGACAGGCCTTGGGTCATGGTGGACCCAAAGGAAAATCATCTTGTTTTCTTTAATGGAAAAGGGAAGGCTGTTCCTCAGCCGGCGATACCGTTTGACATGGGAATCGAGTGATGCCCGGGCCTTCTCTTATCCTTTTTTTTATCCCCGTCGAAAAAAAATCATGGGTTGCGCCGAGACGCTGGAACAGTTCGCGCCTAGGCACCCAGCGTCTTCTTACGACGGGGATGAACGGGATGGACGGGGATAAAAAAAGGATAAAAAGCCTTTTGCAACGATCTTCGGCCAATCGGTAGTCCGCATGCGTTGCCTTCCTCTCCCCGTTCGCTCAACCTCCCCCTTCACGCCGCGGGCCCTTTGAGCTCAATCTGATTGCCATCCGGGTCCTGGACAAAGAAGGACAACCCCTGGCCTTCGGCCCCATAGCGGGAGGCCAGGCCTTTCGCCTCCACGCCCAGGGCGGCCAGATGGGCGCACAACTGCTCCGGATCGAAGGGCTCGACCCGGAAACAGAGATGGTCCAGGTTCCGCCCTTCGGCCCCCGGGGCGGCCCCTCCCTGCCGTCCCAGGGCCCCGTCCACGGTCACCAGATCCAGCAGGGAACGGCCCGCCCGCAACTGGAAAAGCCCGAGCTCGGGCTGCTCCCGCTCCATGGGGCAGCCCAGGATGTCCCGGTAGAATCCAACCATCTTTGGCAGGTCCACGACCCGGAGCACAAGGTGATCGATGCCTTGGATTTGAATCATGTCCGTGATCTCCCGGATGAAACGTTCAAACGATAAGTGTGCACAAAGGGGGGAGGGTTCCCATTTCCCGGATCCCACGGCGGGATGGGCGGGAAGCCGGATGCGGAGCATGCGGCCAAGGACCCGTACTGCGCGGACCGCGGCGTGTTCATCCGTCCCGTCCGCCGTTCATCCCCCGTTCCCGACGTTCCATCGCATTCCCCTGGGGTCCCTCCGCCGCCCTCCGCAAACTGTCCTCCAGCCGCCGCCGGCGGCACCTCCAGGAGGCCGGTTTGCACCAGGATCATGCGCTGCTGTTCGAACTCACCGGGGTCCACCGCCGGTTCGCCCTGGGCGACACCACCGTGCAGGCCCTGCGCGGCATCGACCTGGCCATCGCCCGGGGCGACATGCTGGCGATCTGGGGGCCGTCGGGCAGCGGCAAATCCACCCTGCTCAACCTGCTGGGGCTGATCGACCAGCCCGACCAGGGCACCCTGCGGTTCGCCGGGGAGGATGTCCACGCCTGGTCCGACGACGCCTTGACCGATTGCCGGAGCCGCAAGATCGGCTTCGTCTTCCAGAGCTTCAACCTGGTGCCGGTGCTCACCGCCCTGGAGAACGTCATGCTGCCGCTGCAGATCCAGGGCCAGGCCGGCGCCGTCGCCCGGAAGCGGGCCGGGGACTGGCTGGCCAGGGTCGGCCTGGAACGCTTCCTGGCGTTCCGCCCGGACAAGCTTTCCGGGGGCCAGCGCCAGCGGGTGGCCATCGCCCGGGCCCTGGTGATCGATCCGATGCTGGTGCTCGCCGATGAACCCACCGCCAACCTGGATTCCGGGAACAGCCGGGCGGTGATCGACCTGCTGCGCCAGCTGAACGCCGAAACCGGCGTCACCTGCGTGTTCTCCACCCACGACCCGCGCCTGCTGGAGCACGTGCCGCGCCACCTGCGACTGGTGGACGGACGCATCGAGGACCCGGTTGCGGAGGCCCGCCCATGAACACCCTCAAGCTGGGCCTGCGCAACCTGCGCCGGAATTTCCGCCGCAGCCTCACCACCGCCCTCAGCATCGCCATCGGCTTCGCGGCGGTGGCGCTGTTCTCCGGCTACACCAAGGAGGTCTACCGGTCGCTCACGGAACAGGCGGTGCACGGGGAGCTGATCGGCCACCTCACCCTGGCCAGGCGCGGCATGAAGCTGCAGGGGCGGCTTCACCCGGAGCGCTACCTGCTGCGCCCAGAGGAGATCGGAAAACTGTCGGAGATCGTCCGGGGGCTCTACCCCCAGGCCCGGGTGGCGCCCCGCCTGGCCCTGTCCGGCCTGGCCTCCAACGGCCGGGTGAGCACCATCTTCCTGGCCGACGGGGTGGCGGCCGATGACATGAAGGCCCTGCGGGGGCCCCGCTTCACCTCCGGCGCGCTGGCGGCGAATGCGCCCCAGGGGGTGGCCATGGCCCAGGGCCTGGCCGAGCTGCTGAACCTGCGCGTCGGCGACGACGCCTCCCTGCTGGCGAGCACCCTGCACGGCCAGGCCAACGCCGCCGACGCCAGCGTGCTGGACACCTACCGCACCGGCAACGCGGGCCTGGAGGACAAGGCGATGTTCCTGCCGCTGGCCATGGCCCAGTCGCTGTACGACGCGGCCGGCTGCGCCGACCGGCTGACGGTGCTGCTGCCGGACATCGCCCTCACCGGCCCCGCCCGGGCGGCCCTGGCGCCCGCCATCCAGGCCGCCGGGCTGGACGTGGAGATCAGCACCTGGCAGGAGCTTTCCGCGTTCTACCGGCAGGTGAAGGGCATGTTCGACATGATCTTCAGCTTCATCCTGGCCATCGTGCTCACCATCGTGGTCATGAGCGTCACCAACGCCATGAGCATGAGCGTGGTGGAGCGCACCCGGGAGATCGGCACCCTGCGCGCCATCGGGCTGAGGCGGGCCGGGGTGGTGAGGCTGTTCGTCACCGAAGCCCTGCTGCTGGTGGGCCTGGGCTGCCTGGCCGGGCTGCTGCTGACCCTGGCGGCGCGCCTGGCGGTGAACGCCGCCGGCTTCGCCTACACGCCGCCCAACGGCACCGGCCGGGTGCTGCTGCGGGTGGGGCTGGACGGCGGGAAGCTGCTGTTCGCCTTCGCGGCGCTTTGCGGGCTGGGGCTGGTGGCCGCGGTTTTCCCGGCCCGGCGCGCCGCCCGGCGTCCCGTCACCGAATCCCTGGCCCATGTGTGAAAGGACCGCCCCATGAACTTCTGGCTCGGCGCGATGCTGTGCGCCACCCTGGCCGCCGCCCCGGATCCGGCCCAGCTGCTCCAGCATTCCGACCAGGCCCGGGGCGGCGGCCTGCCGGGGCTCACCTGGGAGATCCGCTCGCGCAACAGCGGCAGCCAGGCCAACCCGGACGATCCGCCCATGCGCCTGCGGGTCAAGGCGGTGGACCACGCCAGCCTGGTGGAGACCCTGGAGCCGCTGCGCAGCAAGGGGGCGCGCATGCTCCAGGTGGACCGCAACATGTGGCTCACCAAGCCCGGGCTGAAGAAGCCGGTGCCCATCTCCCCGCGCCAGCGCCTCACCGGCCAGGCCGCCATCGGCGACATCGCCGCCACCCGCTACGCCCGCGACTACAGCGCCCGGCTGGCCCGGGAGGAGACCGTGCGGGGCGAGCGCTGCTGGGTGCTGGAACTCACCGCCAGCACCCGCCAGGCCACCTACGACCGGGTGCTCTACTGGGTTTCCGCCGGCCGCGGCCTCGGGGTGCAGGCCGAGTTCCAGTCCCTGTCCGGCAAGAAGATGAAATCGGCCCAGTTCGACTACGGCAACCGCATCGAGCTCCAGGGCCGGACGGTGCCGTTCATCAGCCGCATGGTGATCAGCGACGCCCTCACCGATGCCCAGACCACGCTGGAGTACGGCCAGATCGTGGTGAAGCCGGTGCCGGCTTCGGAATTCGACGTGAGCCACCTGGAATGAGCTTGCGCGCGCTCACCCTGGGCCTGCTGGCGGCCCTGCAGGCCGGGGCCGCGGAAGCCGCCTGGAAGCCCTCCGGCAACGCCGAACTGTGGGCCTATGCCGCCGGCACGGACCGGGCCGGGGACAGCCCGCTCAACCCCGGCAACCGGGTGGCGGAGCTGCCCGGACTGCGCTGGACCGGGGAGGCCCGGGTCAACCTGCGGCTGACCGCCGACGCCGCCGAGTTCGTGCTGCGCCCGCGCCTGCTGGAACAGCACGACCCCGGTGCCGGCGGCGACCTGCAGCAGGGCTACCTGAGCCAGGCCTTCGCCCGGATCCGCCTGGGCGACGCCCTCACCTTCACCGGCGGCCGGGACCTGCTCACCTGGGGCCCGGCCAACTTCCGTTCGCCCAGCAATCCGTTCTACTTCGACGCCGGCCGCAGCGATCCCCTGCGCGAGGTCTCCGGGGTGGACCTGGCGCGCCTCACCTGGACCCGGGGCCCGCTCAGCCTGATGCTGGCCCGGGTCCTGGACCCGGGCCACCTGGACCCGGCCGCGACGCCCGCCCATGCCACCCTCGCCAAGCTGGATCTGCGCGGCAGCGACGGGATGGCCAGCGCGCTGTTCGCCACCCCGGTGTGGGGCGCGCCCTTCCTGGGCGCGTTCGCCCAGGCCAGCCCCGGCGACGCCTGGCTGGTCTACGGGGAGGCGGGTTCGGGCCGGCGCCCCCAGGCGCTCACCGCCAGCCCCGCCGACTCCGGCCCGCCCTTCGCGGTGCAGGCCCCCTCGCCCCGGCGGGGCACGGTGCTGCTGGGCGCCTCGTACACCTTCGGCAACGGCCAGTCCCTGGCCCTGGAAGGCCTGCGCGACGGCCACGGCCTGACCCGCCAGGACGAGGCCCGGTTCTTCGCCCGGGCCGATGCCCTCGCGAGCCGCTTCCTGGCCGCCCCGGGCGCCCCCCTGGCTCGGGCCCAGCTGGCCGCCCTGGGCCAGGCCCTCGGCCAGGCCCCGGCGCTGCTGGGCCGGGACTACGGGTCGCTGCTCTGGCAGAGCAACCCCCAGGAGAGCGGGCGCTACGGGCGCCTGACCTGGACCGTCAACCTCCAGGACCGCAGCAGCCAGCTGCTGGCCTACGGGGAGAAGAGCCTGTCGGCCCGGTTCCTGGCGTTCGCCGCCCTGACCCGCAACCTGGGCGGGGTCCGGGCCGAGTTCGGCGACCTGTTCCGCACCTCCCTGACCCTGGGGATCAAGTGCTTCGCCTTCTGAATCCTCATTTGTCATCCGGAGGCAATGGGATGAAACTGCACAGGGGAAGCGCCATGACCCTCACCGAGCCGGCACTGAGATCGAAGTGGACGGGCAGGGAGTACCCGCTCGTCGTCCTCGAGGTCGCCCTGATCGGCGTGCTGCTGCGGGTGGTGGGGTTCGGCGGCACCCTGTGGGAGAACCTGGTCTTTTCCGAATGCATCGGGCTGGGCATCTGCACGGCGGTCCACGGGGTGTTCCGCTGCACCGCCCGGGGCGGCATGCTGCGCTGGGCCCTGATCCCGGTGGCCATCCTGCTGGCCGGCAGCTTCGGCCAGGTGCTGGCCTGCCTGATCACCGGGGTCAGCCTGCGCCACCTTCCAGCGTTCTTCTCCAAGGCCCAGTTCATCGGCCTGTTCTTCGGCGGCCTCGGGGCGGTCGCCTTCTACGTGAAGGAGCGCTACTGGGCGCTGGAAGCCGAGCTGCAGGCCCGGGAAGTGCAGCGCCTGGAGGCCGAGAAACGCGGCGTGGAGGCCCACCTGAAGATGCTCCAGGCCCAGGTCGAACCGCACTTCCTGTTCAATTCCCTGGCCAACGTGGCCGGCCTGATCGAGGCCGACCCGAAGCTGGCCAGCCGCCTGCTGGAGGCCCTGATCACCTACCTGCGCGCCAGCCTGCAGCGCACCCGGGCCGAGGGCGGCACCCTGGGCGACGAACTGGACCTGCTGGAGGCCTACCTCGACATCTTCCGGATCCGGCTCGGGCCGCGGCTGGACTACAGCGTGGCGGCGGCGCCCCAGCTGCGCGCCCTGCGCTTCCCGCCCATGCTGCTGCAGCCGCTGGTGGAGAACGCCATCCGCCACGGGATCGAGCCGCAGGTGGCCGGGGGGCGGGTGGACATCGCCGCGGTGCGCCGGGACGGCGCCCTGGAGCTGACGGTGCGCGGCAACCTCGCCCCACGCACGGCGATCATCAAACGCTCGGCCGCGTCGGCGTCCCTGCTCCAGCATGAAGGCCGCGCGGTGGTGTTCGACAGCCTGGCCGATATGGACAACCGCATCG
>JARLGP010000003.1 GCA_031292735.1 Holophaga sp. | reverse complement strand
TTACTCAGTCCTCCCGGGCGATCAGCTCGATCTCGATGCGGGCGCCCAGGGGCAGCGAGGCCACGCCGATGGTGGTGCGGGCCGGGTAGGGCTTGGCGAACTGGGTGGCATAGACCTCGTTCATGGCGGCGAAGTCCTGCATGTCGGTGAGGTAGACATTGACCTTGACCACCTGGTCCGGGGTCAGGCCGGCCGCCTTCAGCACCGCGAACAGGTTCTGGAAGCACAGCCCGGTCTGGGCCTGCACGTCCCCGTCCAGGATCTTGCCGGTGGCCGGATCCAGCGGGGTCTGGCCGGAGAGGTAGAGCAGCTTGCCGGCCCGCACCGCCTGGGAATAGGGGCCCACCACGCTGGCGCCCTTGGTGTTGCATGCTTTTCGTGCCATATCATGCCTCCCTTGGTGTTGTTATTACCGTCGCAGCAACTGCTCGCCGATGGTGGCGAAATAGCGGGCGCCGGGCAGCAGCAGGTCGTCGTTGAAATCGAACAGGGGGCTGTGCAGGGGGGTGCCGCCCGGTTCGTCGTGGGTGCCGCTGCCGATGAACATGTAGTTCCCGGGCATGGCCACCAGGAACGCGCCGAAATCCTCCGAAGCCAGCATCGGGGCGCAGTTGTCGTCCACGTTGGCCTTGCCCGCCACCGCGATGGCCGCCTGGACGGCGGTGGCCGCGCACAGGGGGGCGTTGAAGGTGGGCTCGAACTCGTAGCTGTACTCGAAGTCCGCGGTGGCGCCGTGGGCGGCGCAGACCCCGTTGACGATGGCCGCCATGCGCTCCTGCAGCAGGCCCTGGACGGTGGAGTTGTAGCTGCGGGTGTCGCCCTTGAGCACCACGTTGGCGGGCAGGGCGTTGCGGGCGCCGTCGGTGAGGAACTCGGTGACCGACACCACGGCGTGCTCGGTGGGGTCCACGTTGCGGGCCAGGATGGTCTGCAGCGCCAGCACGATCTCGGAGCCGATCACGATGGGGTCCACCGCCATGTGGGGCCGGGCCGCGTGGGCCGCCCGGCCGTGGATGCGGATCACGAAGTTGTCCTCGGAGGCCATGATGCCGCCGATGCGGGTGGCGAAATGGCCGGCCGGCATGCCCGGATTGGAGTGCACCCCGTAGATCTCGTCCATGGGGAACCGGGTGAGCAGGCCGTCGGCGATCATCGCCTTGGCGCCCTTGCCGTGTTCCTCGGCCGGCTGGAACACGAAGTGGATGGTGCCGTCCAGGTCCTGGGCCTGGGCCAGCAGGCCGGCGGCGCCCAGCAGCATGGCCATGTGGCCGTCGTGGCCGCAGGCGTGCATGCATCCGGGGTGGCGGGAGCCGTACGGGTGCGTCCCGGCTTCCTGCAGGGGCAGGGCGTCCATGTCGGCCCGGAAGCCGATGGTGCGCGGGCCGCCGCCCAGGCGCAGGGTGCCCACCACGCCGGTCCCGCCGATGCCCCGGGCCACCTCCAGGCCCAGGGAGGCCAGGGTGCCGGCCACGAACTCGGCGGTCTGCCGCTCCTCGAACCCGGTTTCGGGAATGCTGTGCAGGTAATGGCGCCAATTGAGCATTTCCCGTTCCAGTTCAACGGTATCCATGGGGTCTCCTGCGAGGGCGGTGGTGATCATGATACTGCCACCATGGCGCCCAGGCGGACAATGCGTCCGCAGCGCTCGGCCAGCGCCATGTTGTGGGTCACCAGCAGGGTGGTGGGCTGCAGTTCGGCGTGCAGCTCAAGGAGGAACTGGAACACTTCCTGGGCGGTGGCCGGGTCCAGGTTGCCGGTGGGCTCGTCCAGCAGCCAGAGCCCGGGCCGGCGCGCCAGGGCCCGGATCAGGCCGACCCGGGCCGCCTGGCCGCCGGAAAGGGTGGCCGGCAGGCGCCCGGCCAGGTCGGTGAGCCCCACGGTGGCCAGCAGCTTGGCCACCCAGGCCTGGTGGGCCGGCTCCAGGTCGCCGGCGATGCGGAACGGCATCAGCAGGTTCTCCTCCACGGTGAACTCGGGCAGCAGGTGCGGCTGCTGGAAGGCCAGGCCCACGTGGGCGCGCCGGTACAGGGCCGAGGCCTCGGGCTGGCCCATGGGGACCTCCTGGTTGCCGGCCAGGATGCGCCCGGATTCCCAGTGGTCCAGCCCGGCCACGCAGTTCAGCAGGGTGGTCTTGCCCACCCCGGAGGGGCCCACCACGGCGCACAGGGAGCCGGCCTCCACCTCCAGGGAGAAGCCGTCGAACACCGGGTGTTCGGCGCCGGCGTAGGTCTTGTGCAGGTCCCGGACGAAAAGCGGCAGTCCGTTCATCGCATCAGCCCCACCAGGTTCCAGTACAGCTCGAAGGTGGCCAGGGCGTCGCCCAGGGCGGTGTGCCGCTGGTCCTCCGGCACCTGGATGCCGAAATGGGCGAACAGGGCGGTGGAGTTCAGGTCGTCCAGGGGCAGCCGGCCGGCCTCGCGCAGGCCCGCGGCCAGGCTGTGGGTGTCCACCACCCGGTGGCTGAAGCGCGGCTCCAGGGCCCGGCCCTGGCCCGCCAGGAAGGCCCCCAGGAAGGCCTGGTCGAAGCCGACGTTGTGCCCGGCCAGCACGATGGGCTGGCAGCGGTGGGGGAAGTGCTGGTCCAGGAACACGTCCAGGACGTTCAGGGCCATGGGCGGATCCAGGGCCGCCTCGCTGTGCCGCACCAGGTCGATGCGGTTCACCTTCAGCCCCCCGGCCGAGACCACGTAGGGCTCGTGCCGCACCAGGATCTCCAGGCTGTTGGCCACCCGGGGCCCGTCGCCCACCACCAGCCCCAGGCTCAGCAGGCTGTGGCTGCGGGGATCCAGGCCCCCGGTCTCGGTATCAAGGAAAAGCATCGGCTGGGTCATGATTCAGTCCGCTCGCAGGGCGTCGACCGGGTCGACGCTGGCGGCGCGGCGGGCCGGATAGCGGGAGGCCCCCCACGCCACCAGAAGGGGAAACACCGCCACCAGCACCAGGTCGAAGGGGTTGAGGCGGAACGGGACGAAGGTGATGAAATCGTACACCGCGGCGGGCAGCTTGATCAGCCGGTAGTGGTCGGCGATCAGGCAGAACGGCACCGAGACGCCCAGGCCCCAGGCGGTGCCCACCGCGCCGATGCGCAGGCCCTGCAGCTCGAACAGGCGCTGGATCTGCCTGGGGGTGGCGCCCAGGGCCAGGAACACGCCCAGGTCCCGGCGCTTTTCGGTCACCAGCAGCACCAGGCTGCCGACGATGTTGAAGGCGGCGATCAGCACGATCAGGGCCAGGATCGCCCCGAAGATCCACTTCTCCACCCGCAGCGCGGCGAACAGGGCCCGGTTGGTGTCGCGCAGGTCCTGGGCGAAGAAGGGGCCCGGGCCGCTGCCGTTCAGGGCGGTCAGCACCGCCGGCTTCACCTGGTCGATGGCGTCCACGCTGCGGGCGCGCACCTCGATCATCTCGGCCTGGTCCGATCCGGCCAGCCGTTCCGCGTCCTTGATGTGGATGAAGGCCCAGCTCTTGTCGTACTCGCCGATGTGGCTCTGGAAGGTGCCGGCCACCTTGAACCCGGCCATCTTGGGCTGCAGCCCGGCCAGGCCCAGGTCCATGCGCAGGAACACCACCGCCACGGTGTCTCCGATGCGCAGCCCCAGGTTCCGGGCCAGCTCCAGGCCGATGAGGATCTCGCCCTCCTTGAGCTGCTCCACCGGATAGGGCTTGAGGCTGTCGAAGATGCTGGAGGTGCCGTGCGCCGAGGCGGGATCCACCGCCTTCAGCATCAGCGGGGCCGGGGGGGCTTCGGAGGAGGTGGGCCGCAGCAGGCCGTGGTCCATGCGCATGGGGCTGGCCGCCACCACGCCGGGGGTGGCCCGGATCACCTTGAGGGAAGCCTGGGTGTCGGGGATCTCGCCGGCCAGGTTGGCCACGGTGAAGTGGGCGGTGGCGGAGAACAGGTTGGCCTGGATGTCCTCCCGGAACCCGTTCATGAGGGCCAGGGCGATGACCATGGCGAACACCCCGAGGGCGATGCCCCAGCGGGCGAAGCGCACCATCACCCGCACGAAGGCCCCCTTCTTGCGGGTCTTCAGGTAGCGCTGGGCGACGAAGGCTTCGAAACTGCGCATGGGCTAGTGGTCCCTTTCCGGATCGTGGACGAACCGGGAAAGGATCCGGTCCACCAGCTCCCACACTTCGGCCAGGGCGGCCAGGGTCATGGCCGCGGCCACCCCCAGCAGCAGCCCGCGCCCCCAGGAAGTGAAGAAGAACCGGGCCAGCCAGGTCCAGTGCCAGATCAGCTCCGGCAGCCGGATCCGGTTGTTCACCGCCAGGGTGCCCAGCAGCATGCCGCCCCAGAGCAGATAGAAGAAACGCAGGGCCCGGATCACGCTGCCCATGACCGGCCGTTCTCGGGTTGGGTCCAGGTCATTGCTGGGCCACCTGGGGCTTGGCCGTCGGGGCCTGCTGGAAGGTGAGCATCTTGCGCTTGAGCAGGGTCTCCGCCTCGGGCATCACCTCCAGGGCCTTGCGCACCTGGGGGTCGCGGCCGCAGGTGTAGCGGAAGCCCGCCTCCACCCCGTAGGCCACGTTCTGCATCTCGATGGCCAGCTGGTCGCGCATGTCGGCCTGGTTCTGGGGGTCCTTCCAGTCGGCCTCGGTGCAGTCGATCTTCTGGGCGGCCATCCAGGCCTTGAAGCGCGCCATGATCGCGTCGGACACGTCCTGCTGGGGCTTCACGCCGTACTTCTCCTTCTCCAGCACCGCGAACTTGAAGAAGGCGCTGTTCTGGAACCGCAGGTTGCCCACGAAGGTGGTGAGCTTGCCGCCGTTGGCCACGTAGTCCGGGGTGATGCCGCCGCTGCCGTAGACCACCCGGCCCAGGTCGGTCTTGAACTTGGGGCCCTGGGGCTGGATGGGCTCCTTGGGGTCCTCCTCGGGCAGCAGGTAGTCGTCGATGCCGTGCGAATAGTCGCGCTGGATGCAGCGGCCGGAGGGGGTGTAGTAGCGGGCCGTGGTGAGCGCCAGGCCGCGGGTGCGGTTGATGGCCATCACCGCCTGCACCAGGCCCTTGCCCCAGCTGGTCTGGCCCACCACCAGGCCGCGGTCGTGGTCCTGCACGGCGCCGGTGACGATCTCCGAAGCGGAGGCCGAACCGCGGTTGATGAGCACCACCATGGGGAAGGGCTCGCTGCCGGCCCCCTTGGGCGTGCGGGTCTCCACCTGGTCCCGGCCGTCGCGCCCGCGCTGGGTGACGATCAGCTCGTTGGGCCCCAGCAGCTGCCGGCAGATGCCCAGGGCGGCGTCCAGCATGCCGCCGCCGTTGAAGCGCAGGTCGAGGATCAGGGACTTCATGCCCTGGCCCTTGAGGCTGCGCACCGCCCGCTCGAACTCGTCGGAGGTGGTTTCGCCGAAGTCCTTGATGGTGATGAACCCGGTGGTGGGGTTCAGCATGAAGTTGTAGTAGACGCTGTTGGAGGGGATCTCGCTGCGGGTGATGTTGAAGCGCGTCAGGCCCGGGAAGCCCATGCGCTGGACCGCCACCTCCACTACGGTGCCCTTGTCGCCCCGCAGCTTCTGCACGGCGGCGTTGGAGGTCCAGTTCTCGGTGGACTTGCCGTCGATCTCGCGGATGATGTCCCCGGCCCGCAGGCCCGCCTTCTCCGAGGGGCCGCCGCGCACCGTGCTGACGATGACGATGCCGTCGGGCTGCTGGACGATGATCGAGCCGATGCCGAAGAAGGAGCCCCGCTGCTCGTCGCGCATGGCCCGGAACTCGGTCTCGTCCATGTAGTAGGAGTGCGGATCCAGGGTGTGCAGCATGCCCGAGATGGAGGCGTGGGCCATCTGCTTCGGGTTGGGCGGATCCACCGACTGCTTCTGCACCAGGCCCATGATCTCGGTGAGGGTGTCCAGGCTCTTCTGGCTGGCCCGGTCGTCTCCGGTGCGTCCGGCCAGGGGCGCGTACACCGCGGTGGTGGCCAGGATGACCGCCCCGATCCAATACTTTTTCAGCCAACGCGCCATGTTGCGCCCCAAGGATTTTTCGTTTCGCGGATTGCGAGAGGAGGTCAAAAACTGTCCAGGATCTGCTGCGCCGTGGGTCCCATCCGCTCCCGGCGGCAACGGGTGGCGATGATGATGGACTCAAGCCTTTGGTAGGCCTGCTCCACCGTGTCATTTACGACAAGGTAATCATAACCCTTGAACTCGGCCAATTCATGGCGGGCATAATCCAGGCGGATGCGCACCTGCTCGTCCGATTCGTCGCCCCGGCCGCGGAGCCGGGTCGCCAGTTCCCGGGCCGAGGGGGGCAGCAGGAACACCATCACCGCGCCGGGGATGGCCCGGCGCACCTGCTGGGCCCCCTGGGTCTCGATGTCCAGCAGGATGTCCGCGCCCGCCTCCAGCTTCTCCTGGAGCCAGGCCTTGCCGGTGCCGTAGCGGCGCTGGTAGACCTGCACCCATTCCACGAACCCCTCCTGGGCCACCATGGCGTCGAAGGCGGCGTCGTCCACAAAGAAGTAGTCCTTGCCGTCCACCTCCCCCGGCCGGGGCTGGCGGGTGGTGAACGACACCGAGAAGTCCAGGCCCGCAACCTTCTCCACCAATTGCCTGGCTAATGTCGACTTGCCAGTTCCGGATGGGGCCGACAGGACGAACACGTTTCCCGAATGACTCAACAATGGCAACTCCTGCCCACCATCTTAGCCACTTGTGGGCTCCGGTTGGGCGCCCCATACTCAAGCCTGCTGAACCCATCCAGGCCCCGCGGGGTGAGGGGGGATCAGAGCGCCACCGGGGGTGACTGGTTTCGACAGGTTGCTGTAGGTGTGTGAGGTGCAGGCGGGGGTTTATCGGTTGGCCCCCTCATCAAGCCGATAAAAACTAAAAAGCCAATGAGTCTAACGACTACATGCTCCCCTGCGCTGCGTAAGCAGTAACGGGCGAGTCCCCGGGATCGCCTGGTACCGGGCTCGTTAAACCACTGAAAGGGTGACTTCGGTCTACCGGACGGTGGTACAGGCTGGGTTGCCGCGACGTCCCCTGACGGCAGCCGAGACCAGGGGACACGTCCTCGATCAGGGTTGTCCGATCCCCTGCAGAGGTCACGCGATTCGGACCAAGCCTGTAACGACCCTCCATGTCACGCTTCTTGGACGCGGGTTCAACTCCCGCCACCTCCACCAATGCAAGGACGGCCCCCGGTCGGGGGCCGTTTCACGAAGGATAAGTTGTCGTGAACATCAACTTATGGCTCATTGCGCGGGGCGACCCTTCTCTTCATGTTTCAGTTGAACGATAAGGCCTGGGAGAACTTGAAGTCGCAATCTGCGACTTCAAGTTCCGATTCATGGGGTGGTGGGAAGAGGAACTGACATGGACACCTATCTCCCCATTGAGACCATTCAGCGGTCGATCTGCGTGGTCCGCGGGCAGAAGGTGATGCTGGATTCGGAACTGGCGGCCCTTTACGGGGTGCCGGCCGAACCCTCCGGTAATAAGACTGGCAGCCACAGTGCCAGCCGCCGCCCCCAGGGTGAGGTCAAGCCTTGGCGTTAACACCTGCAGCCGAATCAATTCCCGACACCCTGGCCGTGGTCGAGCACCCGCAGCCCCAGTCGCTCACCCGCGTGTTTGCCGAACTGGAGCAGGCTGGCTTGACTTCCGCTCTTCTGATTCGCAGAAGGCCTTCAGTCTCACCACAAGTTCGCCATCCTCCGGCCTCTGGTCCGGCTCCTTGTCCAGGAGCCTTTCCAGCAAGCGCGCCAGGGCCGGCGGCACCGGCCGCCAGGCCTGGATATCCGGCACCGGGGCCGATCGGTGCTGGGCCATGATGGCGAAGGGGGTTTCGCCCTGGAAGGGCTGCCGGCCGGCCAGCATTTCGAACAAAATGACACCCAGGCTGTAGCGGTCCGCGGCGGGCCCCACTTTGGCCACCAGTTGCGCTTCCGGCGCGGCATAGAGCGGCGTGCCCAGAAAGGCGAAGGTGGTGGTCAGGGCGGCGGAGTCGAGATCCCGGGCAATGCCCAGGTCCATGACTTTGGGGCCCTGCTTGCTCAAGATGACATTGCTCGGCTTGAGATCCCGATGGACCACGCTTCGGGTATGGGCGTAGGCGATGGCCTCGGCGATGCCCAGAGCGATGGCCACCGCCTCCGCCACTGGGAGTGGACCATGCTCCTTCAGGTAGGCCTCCAGGGTCGGTCCCGGGACGTACTCCAAGGCGATCCAGCTGGTGCTTTCATCTTCCCCGGGATCCAGGAGACGGACCAGGTTCGGATGGTCGAGCAGGGCGCCAAGCCGGGCTTCCTGGCCGAACCGCCGGCGGAAGTCCGGGTCCTGGAGGCGATGGGGGTGCAGGACCTTGAGCGCCACCTCCTGCCCGGTGGTCTGGTGGCGGGCCAGGTAGGTGGTGGCGAATCCGCCATGCCCCAGGGTGCGGAGGACGCGGTACGGGCCCACGGTCACCGGGCTTGCTTCGGGAGGAACAGGAAGGGCCGGTGGCATCGGTGTCTTCCGGTGCCACCGCTTCCAGCCCAGGCTTGCCGCCAGCGCGGCCAGGCTGCCGCCGGCCAGGACCCAGAACCCCATGGGAATGGGCCGGTAGGGTTCGGGGCTCCGCGGCAGGGTTTCCGGCGGAGGGGAGCCTTCGGCCTGGCCGGCCGGCTGGGGCAAGCTCGCCGCCTGGCGTGGTGCGGCCCCAGGTGGAAGAGCTGGGGCGTCCGCGTGGGGTGGGGCAGCTTGCGCTTCAGGGGCCGGGGGGGGTGCGATCAGGTGTTTTGCCCCTGGCTGGGCAGGCGCCGGCAACGGGTCGGCCAGGGGCGGGGGATGGACGGTTTCGGGGGCGGGTGGCTGTGGGAGACGGGCCAGAACCTCTTGGCTGCTCTGGCTGGCGGGCGGCGCCGCGCCGCTGGTCGGGGCAATGCCATCCTGCCTGGGCTCCAGGGCCTGGGCAGGATGGGGTTCCACCGGGTGGGGCAGGCGCCGGGCGATGGGCTGCCGGAACGAGGCCGGCTCCCCCTGGTCTTCGGCCTGGCGCAGGAACGCCGCAGCCGCCACCGAATCCCCCAACTCCAGGTGGCAACGAGCCAGGAGACTATAGGGATAGTAGTTGGTCAAAAGGTTGTTGCCGTAGATGATGACCCTCGACGCCGGCGCCGGCCGGAGTTGCACGGCCCGCTCCAGGGCCCGGATGGCTTGGCGCCATTGCCCCTGGTGCATGGCCTGCTCCCCATCGGTGAAGGCTTCGTAGAAGGTCGGCTGGGCCTGGGCGAAGAGCGCGGGGGTGGCGCACAGGGCCACCCAAAGCCCCGCTCCCCGCCGGCCCGCCCTTTTCCAAGCCATGTCAGTCCCCCACGAACAGGTAGTTGAGCATCCGGTCCACCCGCTCACGTTCGAACTGCATGATGAAGGTCATTTCCAGGCGCTGCTCGGTGGTTCGCTCGATACCGACCGAGGAGGTGTGGGTCCCCGCCAGGACCTGATTCAAATCCAGGAATTGTGAAGCCTGACGTTTTGCCCAGGCGTACCGGTAGCCCAGGTCCCAGGTGTAGCGCCCGCGCTTGAGGCCGGATCCCAGGGACAAACCGTACATGATCCGCTGGTCCCCGGTCACCGGATCCACCACCGGCTGCGGTTCCCGGGACGCCCCCAGCCGGAACGGAATCAGCAGCCCATTCGGGCTCAGCCACAGCTTTTCCATGCCCAGGCGCAAAACGGTCGCGTCCTGGCCCTGGCTTCCCTGCGACAGGTCGAAAAAATTGAGCCCATTCAGGTTGGGCGCACTGGTCACGAATCTGGCCCGAGACCAGGCGGTGTGTTCGATGTCGGCGGTGACCAGGAGCTTTTCAGACACCCGGAAGGCCAATCCAAGCCCCGTGGATTCCGGCCAGTGGAGCCCCACCGAAGCGCTGGACGAGGCCAGGGAACCTGGCACCGGCAAGGTGGTGTTGATCTGGGTCTGGAAGCTGTAGCTTCCCTGGAACGCCGTGGAATGCACCAGGCCCAGGCTCCAGGCGGGCCACCGCCACAACAGGCCCAGGGTGAAATTCTGCCCGTTGAGCTGGTTCTGCTGGCGGAACCTGAGGCTGCTGTTGACGCCCGCCTTGGTTTCCTGGCTGACGGTATCCAGATCCCAGCGTCCTCGCCATTGGTTGAAGGTGAGGCCCAGCAGGATGCGCTGGGAACATTCGTAGGCCATGGACAGCGAATATAAATCCACCTGTCCGGACTGCTGGATGGACTGGTCCAGGTTGGCCCCCTTGCCTCCGGAAGACAAAGGGGTCTCCACCACGTGCCTGGAATCCCCCTCTCCCATGGTGTAGGCCCGTTGGGCGGAGAGCTGGATGGCGAGGTTGCGGCCGGCCAGCCGCAGCGGAACCATGGCGGACAGCAGCAACGGATCGAAGTGATCGTGACCGAGGAGGGAATCGCTCACCCCCAGTTGCTTGCCTTTGGTGGTGGTCTGGAACTCCTCGTAGGAAACCCGGCGATCGAGGCCTTGGCCCACGAAGCTGAGTTCCGGTTTCAGCAGTTGGGCCAACCCGGCGGGATTGAAGGTCGCCGCGGTGGCATCGTCCGCTACGGCGATGAAGGCTCCCCCCATGCCCAGGGCCCGGGCCCCGGCACCTTCGACGGTGAGGCCGGTGCGGGACTGGCCGGTGATCAGGTTGCCGAGGGGCGACTGGGCGCCCAGGCCCAGGGGAACCATCGCTGTCATCCAAAACAGCAAATGCGATACGATACGACGACGGGTCATGGGTGGTCCAAACAAAGTCTGGAAACCCTCATCATCCCAGGAACCAACGGGTTCATCCTATTTGTTTGATTGCTGGTACAGCTCCCCGGCCCGGGCATTCAGCAGGAGAACCGGGGTGCGGTGGGCAAGTTCCCGGATCTGGAACGCCTCCAGTGGGACTTCCTGCGCCGGGAAGGATCGGGGTTTGATATCGTACTTCCAGTAAAGGGTCGGCTCAAGGAGAAGCGCCACCGGCACCGGGGATGCCAGCGCCGCCCGGACCGCGTCGGGCGTGGCGACCGGGGGCAGGACATGCTGGAACTCCAGGCTGGCATAGCCCAGCTGGGTTTCCGTGAGACGCCCTTCATAGACCCTGGCGCCCTGGCCCTCCAACTGGTGGGCGATGGCGAAGGGCACCAGGATGGGCCGCCACTCCCGATCCAGCGCAGGCACCCCAACAGCCATGAAGAAGATCAGGAAGATCGTCCATTGGGCCATGGTCACGTCCAGCACCCTGGGCAGCCGCCGCTGCACCAGCATCACAACGGCCCCTGCGCTCATCGCGGCGGAAAGGGCCGAAAGGGACAGGGCCAGGCCTGCGTGCAGGCGTGCCTGCACGACCACGAACCAGGGGAGCGCGACGCCCAGGAAACCGACCAACCCGACCGTGATCCACAGGACGCGCAACCCGGCTCCCTTCGCCCGGGCCCGCCCCTTGGGCATCTGCAGATCAAGCCAGATGGAAGCGTGGACCAGGGTGATGGGCAGGATGGGGAGGATGTAGACCATGCGTTTGGCCGCTGACGCCGTGAGCAACACCAAGTCCAGGATGAACATGATGGGCAGGAAGGTCTTGCGGGGCTCGCGGGTCCTGGTGCGCAGCAAGGGGAGCGAAGCCATCAGGCCGCCGATCCAGATGGCCGCCCAGGGCAGGAGGCCAGCGGGGGTACGCAGGAAATAAAAATAAAACGGTTCAACATGCTCGCCGAGCCGGCCGGTGCGAGGGACCAGGTTGGGGTCGGCGAAAAAACGGCCCGCGGTGTTGCGCAGGAACACCTCCACCAGGTATTCCTTGCCGCCCATCATCGCAAGGGGCACCACCCAGGCCAGGAACAGCAGCAGGGCTGCGGCCATGCCCCAGTTGGGACGGGTGAAGTCCGAGATGAGCTTCCGGTCCCGCTGCAGGGCGAACACCACTCCGATGGGGGCCACCACCAGGACGGGGCCGAAGACGCCCTTGGCCAGGAAGGTGAAGCCAAGGCTCACCCAGAACCAAGGTACCCAGCGGGCCTGGTAGGGCCGCTCGACGATGGCCAGGAAAGCGAAGCCCATGGCGAAGGTCACGGTCGCGGTGAGGGTCATGTCCACCACGGCCATGTGCCCCACCTCGAAAAAGATGTCGTTGGTGGCCACCATGAACCCGGCCCAAGCCGCCGCCCGGGCTGAGCTCAGCCGCCAGCCCAGAAAGGCGGCCCAGACCACCGTGGCCATGGCCAGCAAAGCGGAGGGCAGGCGCAGCACCCAGGGATGGAAGGAGTGGAAGACGTGGCAGCAGAGCGCCCCCATGGCATAGAAGAGCGGGGGCTTTTCCAGGTAGGGCTGGCCGTTCAAAGTGGGAACCACCCAATTGCCGCTGGTGGTCATTTCCCGGATGATGCCGCCCACATAGGGTTCGTGGTAATCCCAGAGGGTGTGGTCCCGGAGCCCCATGAAAAACAATGCCATGGCCAGGAGGCCGGTCCACACCAGGGTCTCCCAGCCTAGACGCCGGCGGCCAGGGATTTTGACAGTTGCTGCAAGGGTGGTTCTTCTTAACATATTCGTGAGATCAAACCTTTCAGGGAGTCTTTCCGTCAATGGCTTCAGCTTGAATCAAATCATGACCCTATGACGTTTGTACCTGCCTATTTCGAGAGCGGTTTCCCGAGGGCCCGTTCGATTTCAGCTCCAGCGAGGCAGACGCCGAAGCGGGCCTGAAGTGCCTCCAGTTCCGCTTTGGCCAGTGCGACCTTGGCTTCGTCGAGCCTGGCCGGTGAGATGAGGCCCGCTTCGCGTTGGTCCGTGGCGATTCTCAACGTCTCCGACTGGAACTGCGCGGCCTGGTCGGCGGCTTCGAGGAGCCACTGGGCGTCCTCCAGTTTCCGATAGGCCTTTTCCGTATCCAGGCGGACGCGATTCTGGGTCAGCCGGAGGTTCTCCCTGGCTTCGGCCGACTCGGCCATGCGCTGGCTGATGACATGGCTTCGTTTCCCCCAGTCGAAAAGGGTCCATGATGCCTGGATCCCGACGCTGACAAAGTCGCTTTTCAGGAAGGGGACGCCACTCTGATTGGTGTATTTCACGAAGGCGCCCACATCGGGCACATAGTCCAGCCTGGCCAGGCGGATCCCGTCGAGGGATTTCTCCTGCAGCGCTTGCGCGGAACGGACGGCGGGGTTGTCCCGGAGCATCGTGTCCACCTCCGCTTCCAAAGGCGGAACGATCGGAGGCGGGAGGTCCACCGGAGAGAGCTCGATCGGTTCATCACGCCGGAAACCGATCAGGTCTTTCAGCTCCCCGGTGAGGTTGGCTTCCTCGTGTCTGGCGGCGATCACCTTCTGCCGGGCCTGGAGCAGCCCGGCCCTTGAGCCCAGATTGAGGACCTGCAGGGCATTGCCGGCCTGGACCGCCGCGTGGCTTTCCTGCTGGGCCGCCGCCACCGCCTCGCATTCCGCATGGGCCGCGATCTGCTGCTGCCGGGCGATGAGGATCCCGAAATAGGCTTGCTGGACAGCCAGGCGGATCTCGCTTCGGGCCTTGTCCAAATCAGCCCGGGCCGATTTCAGGTCCTGCTGTGCCGCGAGGTCGCTTTGCCGGATCTTCCAGAGCTGGGTCAGCGGCTGCCCGAAGGTGAGGTTGGCGAAGGAAAGGTTGTTCGAACCCTGGTCCAGGCTGACGTTTTGGGTGGGAAGGGGGCCCGTGCCTGCGAGGTTTCCAAGCCCTCCGGCCGGAATGGTGATGAGGCCCTGGGTGGTGGTGTGGCTCAGGTTCCAGTCAGCCGTCAGCTGAGGCAGGTAGTCCGTGCGGGCCGCCTTCACTTTCTGGTGGTTCTCCTCCACCTTGGCCTCGGCAATGAGCGTGGCGGAACTCCGTTCGCTGGCCATCCGCAGGCACTGCTGGAGGGTGAGCGGTTCGGCGCTCCGGGCACTGGGAGCCAGCGCAAGGCCCAGGATCGCCAGGACGGGCCGGATCCTCTTCCATTTCCGTTCCATGACGATGACATAGATGACCGGCACGACCAGCAGGGTGAAGATCATGGAGAAGATGAGGCCCACCGCAATGACGCTGGCCAGAGGGCTCCACAGCTTCGAGCCGGAAAGAATCATGGGCAGGACCCCCATGGCCGCGGCCATGGTGGTGAGGAAGATGGGGCGCAGCCGCCGGGCTCCGGCTTCCATGGCCGCCTCGGCGATGGCGATTCCCGCCCGGCGCCGTTCCTTGATGTAGTCCACCAGGATGATGGCGTTGCGGACCACGATGCCGCACAGACTGATCATCCCGATGAAGGCGGTGAAGCCGAAGGGGTTGCCCGTCACCACCAGCCCGAGCATGGCCCCGAAGATGGACAGGGGGATGGAGGTCATGATGATCAGAGGCTCCGCCAGGTTCCGGAACTGGACCAGCAGGACCAGGAAAATGGCCAGCAGGCTGATGCCGAGCGCGACGACCATCGAGGGGAAAGATTCTCCCTGGTTTTCGAACTCTCCGCCCTGCTCGATGTGGACCCCGGGAGGCAGGGGCAGCCGGGAAACCTGGTCTTCCGCTTTGGCCTGAAGGTCCGAAGCCCAGCTTCCCGGCTTCACGAAGCTGCGCACGGTGAGCGTCGGCATGCCGTTCCTGCGCACCAGCCGGCTGGGTTGCCATCCCGGATTCAGGGTGGCCACGGCACCCAGGGGCAAGTTCCCCTGGGAAAGGGGAGAGGTGAGGCTGGTGCCCCGGACATCCCCGTAACTCCCGCGATGGGGGGCATCGATCCGCAACAGCACCGGCACCGCCCGGTCGCCTTCCCAGAAGGTGCTGACGGGGGCGCCATCCAGTCCTCCGGCGAGCAGTTCGGCGATGCCCGCATGGCTCAGGCCGAGCCGGTTGGCCAGCTCTGGGTTGACATTCACGTTCACGATCGGGGAATCATTGAAATGGTCCGTATGGACGAACCGGGATTCAGGCAGGCCGAGCAGGATGTCCTCCACCTGGCGCCCAACGACTTTCACGCTTTCGAGGTCCGCCCCCGCCACCCGGAACTCCACCGGCGCCTCCATGACGTCCCCCTGCTGGAGTTCCTTGACGATCACCAGGCCTTCGGGTGCGACTTCAGCCAGCTCGACCTGGAGCCGGCCCACCAAGGCTTCGGTCTTCTTCTCGTCCTTGGTATTGACGACCATCTGCCCGTAGGCGGCATCTGACTGCTGCGGGTCGACGTTGTAGTAGAAGCGCGGGGCGCTGTCCCCGACGAACGTGGCGAAATGGTCCACCTCGGTGATCCCGCGCAGGTGCTGCTCGATCCTTTGGAACACTCCCCGGGTCGCTTCGAACTTGGTGCCCTCGGGCATCCAGAGGTCGATGACGAACTGGTTCCGTTCCGCGCTGGGAAAGAACTGTTCCGGGACGATGGCGAAGAGGCCTCCCCCGATGGCGATGGCCAGGGCGCCGACTCCCACGGCCCAGGCCTTGTGGCGCATGAACGTGGCGATGGCCTTGCGGTACCAGGCCTGGATCCGGTCCAGAAGGCTGAGCCCTGCCTGCGAGCCCGAGGCCTTGATGCCTTTCCGAATGAACGTGCGGCACAGGAGGGGGGTGAGGCAGATGGCCACCAGGAAGGAGACGCTCAACGCCAGCGCCACGGTGATCGGCAGGGCCCGGATGAACTCACCCACATCCCCATTCAGAATCAACAGGGGCAGGAAGGATGCGATGATCGTCAGGGTGGCCGTGAGCACGGGGACGAACACCTCCGCCGCTGATCGCCAGGCGGCCCTGCCGCGCGGCACCCCATGGTCCAGAAGTTCCAGGTAATTGTCGGTGATGACGATGGCGTCATCCACCACGATGCCGAGCACCACGATGAGCGCGGCGATGGAAACCTGGTGCAGCTCGATGCCGATCGCGTTGAGCAGGCCGAGGGTGCCGAGCATCGTCACGGGAATCGCCAGCGCGGCGATGATCGCGACCCGCATGGGGAGCAGAATCACCGCCACCAGGATGACCGCCCCGATCGCCAGCAGGAATTCCAGGCCCAGGTGATGCATCCGGGAACCGACCACCTGGGGCTGGTTGGCGATGAAATCGAGCTTGAGGTCCGAGGGGAACTGGCGCCGCACCCGCGCCAGCGCGTCGGCGACACTCGCCCCCAGGTCCACGATGTTCTCGCCCTTCTGCATCTCCACCGAGATCAGCAGGCAAGGCTGGCCGTCGAAGCGGACCAGGTCTTCAGGCTCCTGGTAGCGGCGTTCGACCTGGGCCAGGTCTCCAAGCTTTACAGGTTGACCGCCCGGCGACACGTCGATGATGAGGTTCCGGATCTGCGCTTCGGTGTCGAACAAGCCCGGGGTCCGGAAGGGGATTTTACCGGAAGCAGTTTCCAGGCTTCCGGACGGAGCCACTGTGTTCCTCTGGTTCAGAGCCGCGATGACGTGAGCGGGATCTTCCGGGAACTGGGCCAGGCGGCCTGGGTTGCCGGTAATCCAGATCTGTTCTGCCTGCTGGCCGTAGGTGACGATGCGGCCCACCTGGCGGATGGCTCGCAGCTGGTCTTTCACCTGGTCGGCATAGTCGCGAAGCTCGCGATAGCCATACCGGTCGCCATGGATGGCGATGAGCATGGCCACGGTTTCCCCGAATTCGGAGTCCACCATCGGCCCCATGACCCCTTGGGGAAGTTCCGTGGCCCGGGTCAGCTCCAGTTCCGCCCGGAGTTTGGCCCAGAAGACATCGGGCTGCTGGACGTGATCTTCCAGCTCCACATTGAGGATGACCAGTCCGGGGCGGCTGGTGGCGAAGGTCTTGCTCTTGCGGATTTCCGGGAACTGGAAGAGGTGCGACTCGATGGGCCGGGTGACCTGCTGCTCGACCTGCTCGGTCGTCGCCCCCGGATAGGCGGCGATCACCAATCCGGTCCGGTTGGTGATGCTGGGATCCTCCATCCTGGGCATATGCAGCAAGGCATGGAGGCCCACAACGGCGGCCAGGGCGGCCACCACCAGGGTGACGACGGGATACCTCAGGAAGAACTGGATGGCGCGTTTCATGGCTCAGTTCGCTCCAGTCCGGGTCGGTGCGTTCGTGGTCTCAACCTGTGCTGAAGCACCGTCCCGCAGGTAGTGCTGGCCGGCCACCACCAGCTGCGTTTCAGGATCGACGCCTGATCGCACCTGGACCAGCTTGCCCTCCAGCGCTCCCAGGGTGACCCGGCGAGCCACCACGCGTTTCTCGCCGGGCCGGAACTCGAACACCATCGCGGCCCCCTGGGGATCCTTGACGATCGCGTCGTAGGGGACGAGCACCATGCGCTCCTGGCGGCTCCCCTGGATCCGAGCCTCGGCAATCATGCCCAGATGAAGGACGCCCTCGGGATTCTTGACGGTGATGCGGGCCATGTAGGTCCGGCTGCCGGGATCCACGGCTGCGTTGATCACCCGCAGCTTGCCTTCGAACTTGGCAGTGGGCAACGCTGACAGGGTCACGGTCGCCCGCTGGCCGACCTTCAGGGCGCCGACCAGGTTCTCGGGGATTCCGATCTGGATTTCCACCGGATCCAGTTGGGCGATCTCGAAGGCCGGCTGCCCAGCGGCGACCATGACACCCGGCTCCACCGAGCGGCGCGTGACCACGCCCCCCACAAGCGTCCTCAGGCTGGTGTCGGAAAGGGATTTGCGGACGACCTGTTCATTGGCCTGGGCCTGGACCAGCTGTTCCCGCGCAGCCTGGTCTGCCAGTTGGAATTTCAGGAAGTCATTGTCGGCCAGACTCTGCCGGTCATGGATGATATTCATCCGCTGGAATTCATCATGGGCGCGGGCAGCGGCCGCCTGGGCCGACCGGGCCTGGGCGGCCGCCGCCTGCAGGCCGGCGGCATAGCTGATCGGGTCAAGGTTGGCCAGCACCTGCCCCTTCCGGATGCATTCCCCTTCCCGGGGCCCCACCTTCACCACCCGGCCCGGAACCAGGAAAGAAAGCGTCTGGGCAGCCCCCTGCGGCACCACCGTCCCGCTCAAAGGATAGGACTCCGGCTGCTGTTTCACTTCCGGAAACGCAACCCGGACCCAGCGGACGGGTTCGGGTTGCGAGGTGTTTCGCGCTCCGCACCCAAGCGCGGCCGCCAGGATGGCCAGTGATACCCAGATCCGCACGGACATAGACCTCTCCCTGCCCTCATTGAGGGGCATGATTGGATGGAATGTTGAATGGCTGCTATTAACCGAAACGAGTCAACAGTTCACGTTTGATGGCGGCAATTTCCTGGTCGCTGAATTCAATCAGCTTGAAAACATCAATCATTACAAAGCTTTCGATGACGAGGGTGACCACCGCAGCCTTGGCGAATTCGTCCAGGTCTCCGGTCTGCCGGATTTGGGACAGCCTCTTGGAGAAGAGTTTCCGCCAGGGATCCAGGAATGGCGTTTCCTTGTGGTAGTCCGAACCATAGAGCCGGATCAGCCCTTGGGCGAAGTCTGCGGTCGAGTTCCGCAGCTTGGGTTCCAGGCCGGCGTTGATATAGGCCTTCAGCTCCCCCAACGGCCCAGCTTCGGAAGGGCTTTCCATCTGGATCCGGTCTGAGAGCAGCGTGAATTGCCGGATCAGTTCCGCCACGGTTCCCTCGACCAGCGCATCCTTGCTGGGGAAGTGATGCAGAAGCCCGCCCTTGCTGATTCCCGACCGCTTTGCGACGGCATCCAGAGTGAGGACTTCCTGCCCTTCCATGAGAATGGCGCAGGCTGCGGAGAGCAGCAGGTCACGGGTATTGATGTCTCGCTTGGTCATGGCCACATCATTCCATCCCAGCATCAAACCGTCCAGCCGGTCTTTTAAAAAAATACCGTCCAGACGGTCTTTTGTCCAGGAACCATTTCCAAACCATCGGCCAACTGCTGCAGAGTAAGCCCAAAGCTTTTGTTTCCAGTCGTAAGCTGACACAGCCAGCCAGGATCTTGCTCCGATGGGGCCACGGCCCTGCAGCTTGGACATCTAGTCCGGTCCAATCATTCCCTGCCGGTGGCTCCGGAATCGTTCGTTCCGATCCCCCGGGTTCGCGCCGACCCATTTCGAGTTCCCCGGCCAGGCGCCGACCCACACTTACGCTCCGGACTTTCCGTCCTCGCAAGCTGCGGGCGGAAAATCCGAAGCGTTTGCCGTCCTCCAATCGGCTGAACACCCCGTGGTACGGCCTGTTCACGCGGTGCTATTTCGGCCGACGCCGGAATCGCTGGATTCCGTTTTTTGGGGGGATGGTCTATTGATATACCTCTTAAAAGACCTACCTTAAATCCAGGAGGTCACCCATGTCCAATCCCACGACCGGCTTAGCCGGGGACGAAGTACTATCCGTACTCGAGGCCGCTTTCCGGGCTGGGCTGCTGGAGATCAAGCGCATTCGCGCCGCCATGGAACCGGAGCCCCTGCCAACACGCCCCAAACCAGGGCGCAAGGACGCCCCTCAGTCCCGTACCAGCAATGCCATTGACATACTTACTCAAGCTACCCGGCCTCTGTACATTCAGGAAATTCTGGAGCAGTTGGAACAGCGCGGTCTGCCCGCTACCCGGGACAGCCTGGTCTCCGCGCTGACCAAGGTGATTGCGCCGGCCGGGCCAGTGGTGCGCGTGGCGCCCAATACCTTCACGGTCAAAGGCCGGTAGTTGAGGATGAAATTCATAGGCAGGGTGCGCAAGGACATCAACCTGTTTGCGCCGGCTCCGGGAAAGGGGGGGACAACGCTTGTAAGGACGGTGTTGGGGCTAGACCTTGTAGCGGGACACCCGGGCCGTGAGGGCCTCGGCCACCCGGGACAGCTCGGAGGAGGTGCGCACGATCTCGTCCACGGTGGCGGCCAGTTCCTGGCTCGCCGAGGCGTTGCGCTCGATCTCCCGGTTGGTTCCGTCCACGTGGTTGCGCACTTCGACTCCGGTTCCGGACTGCTGCTTCATGGCTTCGGAGATGCCGCTGAAATTGCTGGCCAGGGTCTCCACATGGCTGCGAATGGTTTCCAGCGATTCCACGCTCCGGCCCACGGTCAGGCCGCCCTGCTCGACGCTCCCGTTCACTTCATGGATGAGCGACTGGATTTCGTGGGTGGCCTGGGCGCTCCGCTCGGCCAGCTTCCGGATCTCTTCGGCCACCACGGAGAACCCCTTGCCCAGCTCGCCGGCCTTGGCCGCCTCGATGGCGGCGTTGAGGGAGAGCAGGTTGGTCTGGTTGGCGATCTCGTTGACCACGGTGACCGCCTGGGCCATGCGCTTGGTGGCGTCCCGGATGGACGCCATGGCGCTGGCGGTGGCCTCCCCGGCCTGGGCGCCTTCCCGGGACAGTTCCACGGCCTGGGTGGCCCGGCCCGCCGATTCGTTGAGCCGGGCATCCATGGCGCTGATCAGCGCGGAAAGCCGGTCCATGTCCGCCAGGACGCCGCCCATGCTTTGGCGCTGCTTCTCGTTGCCCTCGGCGATCTCGGTGGTGGTGGTCTTCATCTCCTCGGCGGTGGAATTCAACTCGGTGGAGCCGCTGGCCACGTTGGCGGCCTCCCCGGCCAGATCCTTGACGATGCCCCGGAACTGACCGGTCACCAGGTTGAAGTGCTTGGCAATCTGGCCGAACTCGTCGGCGCGCTGCTCGTCCAGATGGTAGGTGAGGTCGCCCTCGCTGCCGGACATGGCCGCCAGCGCATCCCGGAAGGCATGGAGCGGCCGGATCACGCCGACCTTGACCACCGTCGAAAGGATCAGGATGAGCACCACGTCCAGGATGACGATCTGCGCCGTCAGCAGCAGGAGGCTGGTGCGGAAGGCGGCGTTCACCTGCCTGGAAGAGGTGAACACCTTCAGCTTGCCCAGCTCCTTGGGGGTGCCGTTATCGTTGTAGACGATCGGCACTTCCGATGGCTGGGAGTTGGGAAAAGCGGAAAGGCTGTCCTTGGTGACCGGCTTGCCGGAAGGGTCACGCTCCAGGATGGCGATGGGTCCATTGGGCCCCATCACGGCAATGCCGTCGATCTCCTCTGCGCTCATTCCGGCGCGCAGCACGTTCTCGATCTGGTTGCTGTCGACGTTCCACACCGGCACGGGAAGGGACACGGCCAACTGGTTCTGCATGACCGCCACCGTCCGCTTGAGCTGATGGTTCAGGTTGGAACGCTCGCGCAGGGAGGAGATCACGCCCAGCACGATCAGCAGGATGCTGACCACGATGATGATGCTGGCGTTCAAACGCTTGGCGACGCTGGAAGACACCGCGCTCCTCCCGAATGCCTGGCGCAAAAATCGAGGTAGTCGTTCAGGCTGGATACTATTCGTTTTAATTACTTTATCCAATCTATCCCCCATTATTTGCGCCAACCATTTGTTCCGAGGCCGCCCAGGTCAATGACCGCACCGGGGCCACCTCGGAAACCGCCATCCGCTCCAGCCCACCGCCGGGGCGGCCGATCCCTTCTCGCTCCAGGCCTACTGGGGCGGAAGAGCGGGACCCGGCAGGGCCTTGGTCGGGTCGTACTTCCGGTAGATGTGCTCGAAGGTCTTGTCTTTCTTCATGGCCGCAAGGGCGCCGGACCAGGCGCTCACGGTCTCCGCCGGGGTGCCGTGGGAGAAGGCCATGTACAGCTGGATCCGCATGAAGGGGTAGGCCGCCTTCAGGTCGGAAGCCTGGAACCCGGCGGACTTCGCGAGGTCGGCGATGCCGGATTCTGAACTTGCCAAGGCATCCAGGTGACCTGCCATCACTTTCTTGACGTTGGTCACGGCGTCGCTGGCGCGGTCGAGGTTGGTCAGCCCGGCCTTGGTGAGGAACAGGTCGCGGACATCGTTCTTGTAGACCCCGATGGAATGCAATTTCTTGGCGTCGTTCAAGTTCTTGATCTTGATCGGAGAACCGGCCTTGACGAAAAGGGAGAACACCAGTTCGTCCACAGGGCCGACCCACTGGAACAGGTGCTCACGCTCGGCGGTGCGGCCCATGGAAAAGAGCAGGACGTTCGGTTCGGTCGTGGCCTCCTGGTAGCCGCGGGCCCAGGGAACCAGCTGAATGGGGTCGCTGCTGCCGACCCGCTTCTGGATTTCCCGGACGGTATCGACGGCGATCCCGGAAAGGCTGCCGTCCGGGGCTTTGATCTGTTGCGGAATGCTGATTTCGGTATAGATCTTTAATGGCTTAGCCATTGCGAAGCTGGCGGTCATCGCTACTGCGGCCAGGATTCTGAAAACGGGATTCATTTGCGCTCCTTTTCCGGACAGGCCGGAATGTTAAGAAATTCAATTGTGGCTAATACACCAGCTCCCCGATGACCACCGGGAAGGACCATGGCCCCCGCAAGGGCTCGTCTAGGGATGTATACAACAAAGAATACAAATGAGTATTTTTAACTGTAGGAAGGTTCAACAAAAAGGTCAAGGGGGAATCCGGAGGAATGGAGTCCTTCCAGCCGATTCCCCCCAGGACCTTTTCAGGGTTTTGCCTGCCGGGCGCCTGATGGCCTGCCAAAACCCCGTCCCCGCCACGGTCGTGGGGACGGGCGTTTCCATCCAACTCGATCCACAACCCCGGTCCCGGAAGAAACTCAAGCGTCGATGTGGACCAGCAGACCCGTGCTTGTGTAGGTGGCCGTGGCCTTGAAACCGTCGACGTTGACGGTCGTGAAGGTCCCCAGGCATTTGCCTGCCGTGATGAGGTTCAAGGTGTCCCCGACGGAAGGGTTGTACCCGCCTGTGAAAGTCACATGAAGCGTGCCTCCGGAGAACGTGGCCGTGCCCTTGACCGCGAGGCGATCCTGGCCGCTTGCCCCCAGGTTCAGTTGCAGCGCTCCCGTCCCGAGCTGCGTGTAGTTGCCGCCGATCTTCACCAGGCCGGAAGCGTTGCAGATCACGGTGCCGGAGGAGACATAGACATCGCCGGTACCGAAGGCCGAGCTGGAATCGGCCTGAAGCGCGCCGCCGTTCACCACGCTGCCGCCGCTGAAGGTGTTGCTGCCGGCCAGGCGCAGGGTCCCAGTGCCGTTCTTGGTCAGCAGTCCCTTTCCCGAGATGTCGTTCTTCCAGGCGTCCACTGAGTTGAAGCCACCCTGGCTGGCGTCCATGGCCACTGTCACGTCGCCGTTGAAGGCGCCGTAGCCGTCGGCGGCGGCGAAGAGGTCGAGACGGCCCCAGCCTTCGGCGTCATCCATGACCGGATAACCCGAGGCAAGCGCGGTGGTCTTCAGGACGACCCGGCGCTGATCCGCACTCAGGTACGGCAGGCGGGTTTCCAGCAGGATTTCCGCGCCCTTGGGAACCACGGCGGGCTTGGTGGCATCCGCGATCTGGCTGAAACCGTAGGTGAGGCGGCGCAGATGTTCGGTCTTGTTGGTGGCGTAATCCGCGAAGCGGTCGGAGGCGGTGGCGGCGGAATGGGCATAATTGTTGAACGCGAGGGTATCGGCGGTTCCCGCGGCGGCCATCAGGGCCGTGTGGGCCTGGGCATAGGCGGCACTGCGGGTGGCCGCCGCAGCGGCGGTGAAATTGGCGGCGGCAGCGGCCTCGGCCTGGATGCGGCCGCCGATGACGTCGAGGGGGGAATGCATGCCCGCCAGGATGCGATTCTCACCGAGTTCCAGCGCTCGGGCCATCAGCTCCTGGAATCGCTCGGGAACCACGTAGGCCATCGCCAAGGCATCGCGAGTGGCCTCCGCGGCGTGGCCGCTGATGTAGCCGCCGTCCGTACCGGGGGTTGCGCTCTCGGCCGGCACCAGCGCGGGCACCACGATCACACTGGTGCTCCAACGCCAAGGCCTGGCGTATTTGTAGAAACGCTTGGCCGGCTCGGTGGAGGCGTTGGTGCCCGCGTTGTTGACGTAATCCACGACGGCGCCGAACGTCGAGTTGGCCGATCCGGCCACGCCCGTGTTGTTGCCGCTTTCGTTGTACAGGACCGTCGTGGCATCCGAAGGAACACCCGTGATGGAGGTGGTCTGCTGGGCGGCGGTCCGCCAGAAGGTGGTCAAGGGGCCAAGACCATCGGTGACGCTGTAGCCCTTGCCACGCCGGTCATCGATGTAGGCAGCGGTGGCCTGGTCGGCCGTGCGTTGAGTGGTAGCGGTGATCACATAGTCGACACTTGCGTCCAGTACGGTCGCATTCACCTTCGTGCCATCGGTCGAGTCCCCGGGAGTGCCGGTCCAGCTCGACGCCACCACCGCCGGGAACGACCCGTTGGCGGCGGCCGTCACGCCGGCATCCACGATCAGGGTGCTGGGCGTCCACAGATCGAGGAAGCCCTTGGCCACGCGCACACCGGCATTGGTTTCCAGGGTGGCATAGCGCGCGTCGCCCTTTTGATTGGTGTAGCCATAGTCCACAAAAGGCAGGACGGCCGTTTCATCCTGGACCGGGGCCGTATCGACATAACCGAGTGCACTTGGCTGTTGCGGAACACTGACGGCCGAGGCGCTGGTGTTCTGGCTGGAGCTGCTGCAGCCGACCAAGGCAAAAACGATGGCGACGGGGGCAGCCGCCAGGGCAAAGGGATAGCGTTTTCCTGACATTGGAGCTTCCTTTCGGGCAAGGGGGGACGATTGCGTCAAATCCACCTTGGGGTTTTGGCGTGAACAACTCATGGCCCGGAGGTGAAATCCTCACCTCGCTCCCTTGCCGCCGTTCCGGATCAGCTGAACTCGCCGCGAATGTAATCCTGGGTGTGCTTGTGCACCGGGGCACTGAAGAGCTGCCTGGACTCGCCGAACTCCACCAAGTAGCCGGTGCGTCCGCCTTCCGAAGTGTCCACGTACAGGAATCCGGTGAAGTCGGCAACCCGTTGCGCCTGCTGCAGGTTGTGGGTGACGATGGCGATGGTGAATTTCTGGCTGAGTTCCTTCATCAGTTCCTCGATCCTGCCGGTGGCGATCGGATCGAGCGCGGAGCAGGGCTCGTCCATCAGCAGCACCTCCGGTTCGGTGGCGATGGCACGGGCGATGCAAAGGCGCTGCTGCTGGCCGCCGGACAGCGAGAGGGCGCTCTTGTGCAGCTTGTCCTTCACTTCGTCCCACAGCGCCGAGGCACGCAGGGCCTGCTCCACCTTCTCGACCTTGTCGCCCCGGTAGCCGTTGAGCCGGAGTCCGAACGCCACGTTATTGTAGATACTGGTGGCAAAGGGATTAGGCTGCTGGAAGACCATCCCGATGAAGCGGCGCACCGCGACCGGATCGATGGCGGCATCGTAGATGTCGCGCCCGCGGAAGCGGATGTGCCCCTCGAAGCGGAAGCCGCGCACCAGGTCATTCATGCGGTTGAAGCAGCGCAGCACGGTGCTCTTGCCGCAACCGGAAGGGCCGATGAAGGCGGTGATGGCATTCTTCTTCAGGGGAATGACCGTGTCACGCACGGCCTTGAAGGTTCCGTAGTAGAGCTCGCGGATGTGGCAATCCACCACCACGTCAGGGTTGTTGACGGCCAGCGCCGCGGACGCTTCACCGGGTTGCGGGGCCACTTCTGTTGCCAGCATCTTATCTCCTAGGATTGTTGGACCTGACGGCTGGACAAGCTCTGGCCGACGAGGTTGGCGACCAGGACAAGCAAGACAAGGACCAGGGCGGCAGCCCAGGCCAGCTCCACCTGGTTGTCGAAGGGCATCCCGGCAAAATTGTAGATGAGCACGGCCAGCGAGGCCGTGGGACGCATCAGCTGGGCGTGGCCGTGCGACCAGAGCCAGTAGTTGCTGAAGAGCGCCGTGAAGAGCAATGGGGCGGTCTCTCCGGCGGCGCGCGCAATGGCCAGCATCACCCCGGTGAGGATGCCGGGGAAGGCGGTGGGGATGAGCACCATCCACACCGTCTGGGCGGGGGTCGCGCCCATGCCTGTGGCGGCCTCCTTCATCCGGGAAGGCACCATGCGGATGGCGTCCTCCGAGGTCAGGACGATGGTCGGCAGCATCAGGATGGAGAGCGCGATCGCGCCTGCGACCGCGGAGTATCCGCCGGTGGCGAGCACGATGGCACCGTAGGCGAAGACACCGGCAAGAATCGAAGGAAAGCCGGTAAGCACCTTGGCGGCGAAGCGAACCACCTCGGCCAGCCTGCTGGTGCGGTTCTGGGCCAGGAAGATGGCGGTCATGATGCCGACCGGGACGGTGATGGCGACCGCGAGACCGACCATCAGCAGAGTGCCCACGATGGCGTTGCCGAAGCCGCCGCCGGCTTCCATCGCCGAGGGCGGCAGGTGGGTGAAGACCGCCACGCTCAGGCGGTGTCCCCCCCGCCAGGCCAGCATGAAAACGACGCTGAACAAAGGCACCAGCGCCGAAAGGGTCATCACGGTGATCAGGCCGTTCAGCAGAAAATCCATCAGGGTGCGGGGACGGCGAAGGGAGTGTTCCAGCTGGCCGAAATCAACTTTGACAAAGGGATTGTCCAATCCGGGATTCAATTCGGCTGCCATCATCTACTCCATCGCGCTGCGCGAGGCGCGCTTCAGGATGAGCGCGCCGAAGATGTTGACGATCATCGTGATCGCCAGCAGCACCAGCGCGGCATACATGAGGATGCCAACCTCTTTGGGGCCGGCCTCCGGGAAGTTGTTGGCCAGCAGTGCGGCCAGCGTGTTGGCCGGCGAGAAGAGCGAGACGCTGATCTGGTTGGAGTTCCCGACGAGCATCGCCAGGGCCATGGTTTCGCCCAGGGCCCGCCCGAAGGCCAGCACCATGCCGCCGAAGATGCCGCGCGAGGCGGTGGGCAGGATGACTGCGGTGATGGTCTCCCAGCGGGTGGCGCCCAGGCCGTAGGAGGCCATGCGCAGCTTGGGAGGCACCGAAACCAGGGCGTCGCGGCTGATGGCCGTGATGGTGGGCAGGATCATGATCGACAGCACCACGACCGCTGGCAGCACCCCGGGACCGCTCAGGTCGGTGGAGAACAAGGCCATCCAGCCAAGCTGAAGGTGCAGCCAATGACAGACCGGGCGAATCAGCGGAATGACCACGAACAATCCCCACAGTCCGTAGACGACGCTGGGAATGGCGGCGAGCAGCTCTATCAGCCGTTTCAGCAGGTCTTCCAGCCGGTCTGGAAGTTTCGACCAGAAGGGGTGCAGATGGACATGAAAGGCCTTCAGGATCGCAAAGGCCGCCTTCCCGACGAAGCCTTCGCTGAGGAACAGCGCGGCCGCCAGCCCGAAGGCGGTGCCGATGGCCAGGGCGAGGATGGAGGTGTACAGGGTTCCCCAGATCTCCCCGGCGATGCCGTGCTGCCCGGAGTTGGGATCCCAGACGCGGCCGGTGAGGAAGCCGAGGCCGTCGTGGCGGATCGCCGGCAGCGCCGAAACCACGATGCGGAGCACGATGAAGGTCACCAGGAAAATCGTGCAGCAGGCGAAGAGGAAGCTCAGGCGGCGGAAGGCCGAGTCCGCAAGGGTCTGCAGCCTGGTGGGCGCCTGGGTGATCTCGCCTGGCCGGACCGGGAAGAGGCTTTCCTGGACCGGCGCGGCTCCGTGAGTCTGGGGGGATTGAATTGCCATTAGGCCATCCTTGAAGGGCTCAGTTGGTGATCGTCTGCAGGGCTGCCAGGTCTTTGTTGACCGTCGCGGCCGGCAGCGGAATGTAGCCAAGCGCCTCGGCATCGTTCTGCCCGTCCTTGAGGCTGTACTTCAGCAGGTCCTGCATGGCGGCGAGCTTCTTGGCATCAGGGTAGTGGCGGTAGCAGATGATCCAGGTGTACGTGACGATCGGGTAGGCGCCCGCCGCGGCCGGATCCGAGGCCCAGCCGATGAGATTGCCGGGCAGCTCCACCGAGGTCAGCGCGGCCTGGCCGGAAGCGGTGGTGGCGGCCACGAATTTGCCGGACTTGTTCTCCAGGCTGGCGGTGGTCAGCTTCTGGCTTTTGGCATAGCCGTATTCAACGTATCCGATGGAGCCGGGAGTGCCCTTGAGGCTGGCGGTGACGCCCTCATTGCCCTTGCTCTTGGTGCCCACCGGCCAGTTCGGCATGGTGTTGGCGCCGACCGCTTTGCCGAACTCCGGGCTGATGGCGCTGAGGTGCTTGGAAAAGACAAAGCTGGTGCCGCTGCCATCCGCGCGAACCACCACGTTGATGGGCAGGTCGGGCAGCTTGACGCCGGGGTTGGTCTTGGCAATGGCGGGGTCATTCCACTTCTTGACCTGGCCGAGGAAGATGCCGGCATAGGCCTTGCGCGAGAGGTTCAGGCTGGGGAGGCCATCCACGTTGTAGACCAGGACGATCGCCCCGGCGGTCATCGGCAGCAGCTGCACACCGCCGCTGACCCGGCCGGTCTCCTCATCGTCCATGGCGGCATCGGAAGCGCCGAAGTCCACGGTGTGGTCGATCACGCTCTTCTTGCCGCTACCGCTTCCCACCGACTGGTAATCCACTTGGATGTCAGGGTGGTTGGCGCCGTAGGCTTTGAACCACTTGTTGTACAGCGGCGCGGGAAAACTGGCGCCGGCGCCCTGCAGCTTGATGCCCTCCGACGACGCGCCGGACTTGCTGTCGCAGGAGGCCATGGAAGCGGCCAGCAGCGCGACCGCAAAGGCAGGAATCCAGAAACGGTTCTTCATGGTTGATTTCCTTGAAATGGAACGGTCAGCGAGAACCAGGCTGGCCATGACGTGGCCGGCCGCTTCATGAGCACAAGCGTTGCAATGATCCTTGGTGCCCAGGCGGGACGTCGGCATGACGGACGTAGGCACCCGGCCAGGGATGGCCGGACAAAACCGATATGGGTTGATGCTAGAGGAGGATTGTGACCATCCGGTTAAGATGGCTGGATTTCCTGGTAAACCCGTGGGCCGCGCAGGCGCTTCGGGGCGAGCCCGGTGGTCCGCTTGAAAGCGTGGCTGAACGCGCTTTCAGAGGTATAGCCCAGCGAGTAGGCGATGGTCGATACCGGGGTGCTCCCCTCCAGCAGGGCCCGCCTGGCCAGCCGCATGCGCCACGCCGTCAGGTAGGTGAGGGGCGGAACCCCGGCGGCCGTGCGGAACCGGGTGGCGAAGGTGGTCCGGGACATTCCGGCCGCCTTGGCCAACTCGCCCACCTGCCAGGCTCTGCCGGGCTCGCCATGCATCAGGCGAAGCGCGGGGGCGAGGTGCTTGTCGGTGATCGCCCGCAGCCAGCCCGGCGGGAACTGCCCCGCCTCGTCCAGGTGGGCGCGCAGGATATGGATGAACAGCAGATGGGCCAGCTGCTCGGAGGCGACCCTGGCCCCCGGCAGCTCCGCCGAGCGCTCCTGGATCAGCTGGGCCAGCACCCAGTGCGACATGGCCGCGTGGGGACTGCCGGCCCGGGCCAGCAGCAGGGGCGGCAGCACCGCCGTCAGCAGGTCGCCGCTGCCGGCGGCCAGCTCCACATGCCCGCCCAGCAGCTGGAACGCATCCCCCTCCCCGATCCTCGCCACGAGCCCGGGCTGGTCCCGGAACACCGCCACGGCATCCAGGGGCTCCAGCTCCCGGTCGCTGGCCAGGGTGAACGCGCGCGGGGCCGACAGGAGGAAGACGTCGCCCGGCTCCAGGCGCCGGTCGGCGCCTTCGCCTTCGACCCGAAGCCAGCAGGACCCCCGGACGATCCCGAAGAACTTGATCATGTCCGGCGGCGGGAACCGGATCGCCCAGGCGCCGCCGGCCTCGAAGGTGCCTGTGATGACCGACTGGGCGTTGGCCAGGGTGAGGATGTCCGAGAAGAGGTCCATAATGTATGAACGATTGCGCAAGTCATACGCACTTTCAAGCATGCATCGTCCGGTGGCCGGGACGTATCCTTGCAGCGGGTTCCAGACCACCCACAAGGAGACGTTATGCCACTCGACCATTACGTGACGCTCGGCCATTCCGGCCTCCGGGTCAGCCCCATGTGCCTGGGCGCCATGACCTTCGGCGAGGATCTCGGCTGGGGTTCGAGCGTGGAGGAGTCCCAGCGGATCATCGACCGCTTCATCGAACTGGGCGGTAATTTCATCGATACGGCCAACTTCTACACCAAGAGCCATTCCGAGAAGATCCTCGGCGATCACGTGGGCCGCCACCCGTCCCGGCGGGACCGGCTGGTGCTCGCCACCAAGTTCAGCGGCAACCTATACCCGGGGGATCCCAACGGCGGCGGCTCGGGCCGGAAGTCGGTCATCGCGGCCTGCGAGAACTCCCTGCGCCGGCTCCAGACCGACTACATCGACCTGTACTGGCTGCACAACTGGGACGTGCACACCCCCATCGAGGAGACCATGGCCGCCCTGGACGCCCTGGTGCGCGCCGGCAAGGTGCGCTACATCGGGGTCTCCGATACCCCGGCCTGGAAGATCGCCCAGGCCAACCTGCTGGCCCAGTTCCGCGGCTGGTCGGCCTTCGTCGGCCTGCAGATCGAGTACTCGCTCCTCCAGCGGACCGTGGAACAGGAGCTGGTGCCCATGGCCCTGGAGTTCGGGCTCGGCATCACGCCCTGGTCGCCGCTCAAGAGCGGCGCCCTGAGCGGGAAATACACCCGGACCAGCGCCGGATCCCAGAAGGGTGACCGCGGCCCGTTCCTCCAGTCGGCCCTCAACGAGACGACGTACGCCCTGGTGGACGAGCTGGCGCTCATCGCCAAGGCGCAGGAAAGCACGGTGGCGCGGGTGGCGCTGGCCTGGGTGGCCGGTCGCCCGGGCGTGGCCTCGACCATCATCGGGGCGCGCCGGCTGGCGCAGCTGGAAGACAACCTGGGCGCCCTGAACCTGGCGTTGACGGCCGACCAGTTGGCTCGCCTGGATGCGCTCACGGCGCCGACCTTCGGGTTCCCCCAGAACATGCAGCCGCTCTTCCCGGCCCTGCACAACGGCGAGACCACCGTGAACGGCGTCCATGGCCCGGCGACCGGGTTCAGCCTGGTGAAGGGCGATTCGCCCTATTGATTCTTCCCTTGCCGGCATCCGTCCCACCGGCTGCGACCGGTGGGATGCCCTCGATCCGATCGCGCGGTCCAGGGTGAGGGAAGTCAAATGGAGGGAAGCAGGCCAGAGAAGGCAAGTCGATTGCCCCTGTCCAGCCCGCTCCCCTCCGGGAGGCCATCGGGTTTCGTCAGTTGGCCAGGATTTGAAGCTCTCCGGCCCTGTTTTTCAGTTCGAGGGCATCGCTATCCGAAATCATGCGCTCTTTGACCAGCGAATCGATTCCAGCATTGAACTTGGTGGTGAAATCAGCGGTGGAGGAATACAGGCTGGAAAGAGTAGTGCTGTCAAACAACGTCTTATAGCAGCGGGTGAATTGGCTGGTAGAACTGAGGGTTGTGTCCTCATAGTTATGGGGCACCCAGGTGGCATAGGGCACATCGACATAGGGGTTGCGAACGCCCCCCTTCGGGTTCCCGTAGGTATCCGTTTCATACTCAAGCTTCTCAACCCCATACATCGCCTCGTAGTTGAGCCTCGGGAGGTCCTTCGGGGGTGCCACTCCCTTGTTGATCCAGTTTTCCATGTTGACGATGCCACCCTGAACGAAGGCGTAGCCAGGGAAGTCATTGGTCTTGGCCGTAAAGGTGATGTCCGAGGTATTCGACGTGGTCTGCGACACCCCGACCTTTGCCAGCTGGGTCCAATTGGGCCCGTACAAGTTCATCCAAACGGAGTTGTGGGGCATTCCGGCGATTTCATACAGCCGGTACTGATCCCCCGGGGTGTCGCTGTCGGCGCGGCGGGAAGAAATCGGAGGGTTGTCCGAAGGGCCCATCATGTTGGCGAAATCGGCGCAACTGGCGAAGCGGATGATCGGGACGATGCCCCTCGATGGGAAGCTGTAGGGAGCTGACGCTGATCCATTGATCGGGTAATAGTTGGGCCCGACCGACTGCACGACGCCATCGAAGATGTATCCGCCATCCGTCTTCTTGGCCAGAGGCAGCACGGCGTTGATGTAGGTGTTCAGGTAGACGCTGGACTGGGAAGTCCCCGTTGCGATCACCGTCTTGACGTGGCCGGCCAGGGGATTGCTGCTGGAGGAACTCCTGACCCAGGCAGCGGCTTGGCTGAACATGTCCCAGAACAGGCCGTTCTCCGTTTTGGTCGAGTCGGCGGGGCTCTGCCAGCTGAGAGAGGCATACCGGGCCGAATCATACTGCTTCAATTTGGCGACGGGGCCAGCTTGGCTCACCATCTCAATGTACGCGTCATGATTGAGCAGAACCTGGTGCCAGGCCGTGTCGTAGAAATTAGGCTTGTCATAACCTGCAGTGGCATTACCAACTTCGATAAGCACATTGCCACTGAACTTGCTCATGTCGGAAGGATACACGATCATGAATTCCGTCACGTACGGCGCGCCCGCGGTTGCGACGGTGGCCGCTTTGCTGGTGTCGGCCCAGTTGTAGACGTTCGCAGTGCCGGACATGAAATACTCACCCTCGACGTAGCCGTAGCCGGTCAAGTCGATGGGGTTGTATTTCATTGCGTTGGCATTGAAAGCAATCGACGATGCCGTCTGCGGAACCAGGGTTGCAGTTGGAACGAGGACGGTCTGCTTGTCTGCCGCGGCTTCAGCGCTGTTGTGGGATCCGGATGAGCAGGCAGCGAAGCCCAGCGCCAGCACAGCCGACGCGCCAATATTGACCGCCGTCTGCCGGGTCAATCTTGCGATTGGATAGTTCAAATTGAATCCTCCTATGAAATGTGTGTTGAAAGAGGCCTGGTGAACCAGGCAGGTAAGCGGATTGAGCGCGGTGCCCTTTCGACCGGGATCCTGCCTCCTGGAGGCTGGGGACCCAGGTCACAGCCCTGGATGCACCTTGGGGGTGTGCATGAACTTGTATGGCTAAATTTCAGGGAAGTCTGGCATGATGGGCCGCTTGAACTTCGCGCGGCGAGTCCAGGCCCGGCGGGATTGGCCATGGGCCAGCCGAAGGCTTTGGCCCACCCAGAAAGTCTGGATGCGGCCATCGACGTTCAAACCGAACCGCATTGAGAACCCTCGATCATTCTGCCGGTGGCAAATGGCAGAAGGAGCAGGGGAATAAGTTGTAAGATATCTAATTGAAAGTAAGGCAAATATTCAGATCGAGCAAGTATTTTTTTGATAATTTAATTTCATCATTTTTTCCAATTACCTTGTATGTCCCATGACAATAACTCTTGGATCAGACGCAAAGGACCCCAGACGATGGCTTGTCCATGGGTCAGGTTGCACCAAGCCCATTCCTTCAACGTGGATCTGCACCTGTTCCGGAATCCGCACCTGCTGAACCGGTGTCCCTTGGTTTTACTGGATCACAAAGAAAACCGGGACGATCCTGGTTGGACAAGATCAGTCCCGGTATCATTTTTAGCCTAGATTTAGGAATTAACAGGATGTTGTGCAACATCACCTGTTTCTAACGGTGATCATCCATGTGGTCATTCCGCAACGGCCCCTAAAGGAAGGCGAGAGACTGGCAGAGTTCCCATTCCCTCGCCCACCCATGGGTTGAACTACTCGGCCTTGGCGACGAAGGTATTGGTGACGGTCGTCGGGACGACGATTTCGCTGGCCTTGGTGAGCGAAATCGTGTAGCTCTTGCCTTTCGTGAGAGTGGCGAGGATCGCCTGGGCGTCGGACAGGGAACTCAGGCGCTGGGTCCGCAGGACTTCGGGCGGATGATAGGTGCCCTTGGCCGGATGGATGGACTCGATCGGACCGCCGCTGTAAGTGATGCTCGGATTGGCCAAGCCCGTGACCAAGTTCGTGCCCGGGTCAGGGGTATAGCCGTCCGGCAGGTAGCCCTTGTAGGTCGAATCCTGCACGTCGATGTAGACCTGGACGTAGAATCCCGTCGGATCGTGGACATAACCGTCAGTGGACATTGCGATGCCGTTGGCGATGAGCGGGATCTTCGGGTTCACGTTCTGGTACTTGTTGAACCCTTCGACAATCTTGCCGCCGTCCAGGACCGTGGCCGTGACATTCGTGAGCCCGCTATCGCGGCCCGGCTTGAAGGGGCCGGAAGTCTCGATGCTCTGGTAGTTGCCCACAGGCGTCTTGGTCGTGTCGGTGGCCTTGTAGGAGATCACCGAACGCCGCTTCTCGAGCTGGTTCTGGAACTCGCTTACGGTTATCTGGTTGCCGTTCGCCCCTGAGGTGCTCACGGTCTTGGACAGAGCGTCCAGCATGGTGAGCTGGTTGCCGGGGTTGGCCCGGTTGTAGGCCTTGAGCGCCTGGTAGGTTTCGACGATCGGGTACTGGTCGGTATGCTGGGGCGATACGTAATCGGTATCGTAATTCTCCTGCAGGTAGCTGAAGCCGTGCTGGAAGTCCAGCCTCAGCCAGCCGTCGGCCGCGGTCGGCTTATAGAGGCCGTTGAAGCCGTACCCGCCATGGTAGCCGAAGGTGATCCACGTCCCGTCCACCGGGTTCTTGACCTTGTAGATCATGTTGGTGGTGCCGGGCGTATGCCCTGGCGACCAGATCACCATGACCTGGACGTTGCCGAAGTCATACCACTGGTCGAAGGTGAACGTCTTGGAGGTCCGGGCCCGGATCTCAGTCTCGGTGGTGGGAAGCGCTCCGGCGATGTTCCAGGTGTTCCCTTGCAGGTCGCTGGTGACGCCGAAGGTGTCTTCCTCGGAACCCCAAAGGGTGATGGGCAGGCCGGCATTGTCCATCATATGGAGCTGTTCCACGGCGGTGCCATAGTGGTCGATATGGCCGTGGGTGAGCCACAGGTCCGTCACCGAGCGCGGGTCGATGCCCACCAGTTCCATGTTCTTGAAATACTGATAACCACTATTGGGCCAGCCGGCGTCGAGCTTGATGATCTTCCATTTCGACGAGTCGTTGGGATACCCCATGTTGCACTTGAAGATATAGGACGCGCATTCGTTGTCCCCGACGTAGTACATCGTGTCCTTGACGATCTCGAACGGTTCGGTGCTCCGCTCGAACGGCACCGAAGAGGGCTCCTGATAGGAATAGGTGGTGTAGGCCTTGCCGTTCGCATCGTTGCCGTATTGGGCGATCATCGAACTGTCGACCGGGATTTCCCGGGCCGGGAAACCGTCAACGGTGGATTGGGGGGTGAAGTACCAGATGCCCACCACCTTCGCGTTGGTGGCATTCTTGTAGTTGCGATCGAAGACGAGGTATGCCGCCTGCCGGTTCAGCACGGTGTCGCCGTAGGCGGTGAGCGGGATGGAGCTCAACGTGGAAACCGTGCTCTTGGTGTAGTCGGTGGTGTTTACGTTGAAGACCTTGGCGTTCGGGTCGACGTTGTAGGTCATTTCATAGCGTTTGATCGGCGTGGCGTAATTTACACCCGCAAGGTCCTGGCTCACAACCTTGCCATCGCCGATGGTGATCGTCGGCGTGGTGCCCGTCGTTGTGCCGTAGACCCAGCCCGCCGCCACCATCGCGCCCGGGACTCCGCTGTCGATGTGCACCGAAGGCCCGTAGTTGGCAAGGACGAACTGGGCAGCGGCCGAGGAGCCCTTGGAAAGGATCACCTGGAAGGCCTGGCTGGGGTCGGCCGGCACCTGGGCGGTGGCGCTGGTCGTCACCGGCAGCCAATCGACCAGGTTGCCCTGGACCAGGGTGAGCTGGAGGGCGGCGATCTGGCTGGAAAGCTTGTCGGATGTCAAGGGAGCGTTGACCGTCTGGAGACCGCTCGTGGTCATGATGCTGGTGGAGAGCACCGGGTTGCCGTTCGCGTCATCGAGGACGACCGGCGAGCCGATGACCATGCCGGCGACCCGTTTGTTGGTCTGGGTGGTTGGGGTTGCCGACGACCCCAGCCCGTTGTTCGAGCTGTTCGAGCATGCGAGATGCGTCACCAGCGTCATCGGCACGACCAATGCCAATGCAATCATTGAAAGCGGCTGTTTCATATAATTCCTCCGATTTGGGGAAGTTGAAGAAAAGCGAGGTGGAAGAGACGGGGCACTGAGCCTATGGGCAAATGAGGAAGTGCCTTGAACGGGCCCTTGGACTTGTTTGGATAACCTCGATATAAGTAAAATAGGTATGATCGTCCAAACTCCGACTGGCCCACCCGGTTCTGAAAGGCATGAGCCAAGCAGCGCCAAGGGGGGTACTGGAGATATGAAGCGTGGGTGCGGTGATCGGCCGTCCGGAATATTGCAAGAAGTTCCTTGGGGATTCAACCTATGTCAAAAAGACAAAAGGAATCTTGAATCAAATTGTTAGGGAACTGGTCTAAATGTAAGGCAAATTCTGTATTCATTCAAGCTGTTTTATTCGTATGTTTTTTCCAATGGGGTGATCTACCATGTGTGCCTAAGTAACGGTTTTCGGAAAAAGGAAGGAACGGCTGGGGGCTTTGCGGGACGGGTCGGCGCCTCGGGGGGTAACTCTCCAGCGGGGGGAAGCGGTGGAAGCAAGTATGTTGCTGCCGTCCAGCCCCCTCCCCCCCGGAACATCACCAGACTCCGTTAGTTGACAAGGACTTCAAGCTTCACAGCGCCTTGATCCGGAGGCCGATGGCGATCTCCACCTGGCTGTCATGGCCATTGGTGGAGGCCAGCGTGTAGGCCCTGGAGAGCCTCATGTAGTCGGCGGTGCCATAGGCGTCGACCCGCTTGCCCAGGGCCACCATGGCCGAGCCGTAGGTGGTGGTCTTGAGGCCGGATCCGATGGCGCTGGCCGCCAGGTGGGAGGTGGAGCCGGTCGTCGCGAAGGGGTTGGTCGCCATGAAGCCGGAACTGAGCGCCGCGTCGCTCATCTTGATGGCCTGCCGGCCCAGGGCGTAGGTCCACCGGTTGGAGGCGGCGTACGAAGCCGAAACGGTATAGGCCGTGTCGCCCTGCTCGGGGTTGAGATTGCCCTGCTCGGCCATGAACCGGTAGAAGCCGGCGTTGACCCGGAACTGCGGAGTGATCTGGTAGTTGCCGCCCAGGCTGTAGGATTTCTGGGTGTAGCCCGCGTTGTTGGCCTGGGTGTAGTAGCCGGAAAGGTCGAAGGTGGAGCCGTTATACCCCAGGGCGACACAGCCGGTGGTGTCCCGGGTCGAGGTGTTGGCTTCGGCGGCCTTGGTGACGGCGCCGGCGGTGGAATTGAGCGCCGTGTTGAGGGAGTAGTAGCTGAAGTTGTAGGCGAGGCCCATGGAGATGCCGTTGTCCAGGACCTTCTTCCAGACCATGCCCTTGTTCATGCGGGAGCCGTCGACGCTGCCGGCGAAGTTGACAAGGTCCTTGAAGTTGTTGGCGTTGGTGTAGCCGGTTTCCTCGTAGCCGACCTTGGTGGTGCCGTAGGGATCGCAATAGATTTCGGAGAAGTCCCGGGCCAGGGTGTTCTGGCGGCCGAAGGTGAACTGGCCGTAGGTGGAACTGTAGAGCCCGACCCAGGCATCGCGGTTGAACAGCACGGCGGCACTGCTGGTGGTGGCCGTGGTGCTGTAGGTGGTGCCGTTGCCGGTGGTGGAGGCCTTGGTGGTGCTGGTGGTGCTGCCCAGGGAACCGTCGGAGGCGAGGAATTCGCCTTCCAGCTTGTAGATCGCCTTGAGGCTATCGGTATAGGTATTGAGGGTTCCGCGCAAGCCCCAGCGGTCGGCGCTGTACCAAGGCTTGCCCATGTCGAGCTTGGTCTTGCCGTCGGCGGTGTTGTTGGTGGTGGAAACAACGGACAGATCGATCAGGATGTAGGGGGTCAGTTCAGGGGGGAACTGGAGCGGACCGGCGCTGGGGGCGGGGGCCGCGACCGCCTTCTTTTCAAGCTCGGCGATCCGGGCGTTCTGACGGGCCAACTCGGCCTTCAAGTCCACGTCCTGGGCCTGGGCCTGGATGCCACCGGCCACCAGGATGGCTGCGAGGGTTGGGATGAGTGAGGTTTTCATGAGGCTCCTTGTGGTGGGTTGGGTTGAATGAGGGGGCCAGGCGGCAGATGTCGCCCAGCCCCAGGAGAGGGAATCGAAAAAAACCAGTTGCCAATCAATCGCGGATGTCTGACTCCGCACCCAGCCAGCTTCTTAGTCAGTCATTCCGAGGCCAGGAACAGAGCGGGTCGGAACGGCGACGTGGGGCGCATCGAGGCGGGTATGCCAGTCAGGTGCAATGTGCAAGGACCTGTCGTCGAACTGCGGATGATGAGGTGTCGCCAGAACCCTGGAATCGATGGCCGGGGAAATCGGTCCAGCGCTCCGGAAGGCCGCATACGCAGTAACGGGGCGCTTCGAGGCATGGATGACCGGCATCGGGAATTCCTCTCGTGTGTTGCTGGAGGGGTACGCAATGGTTGTTGACAACTTTTTGAAATGTAAGATAAAGATTCTGCCCCTGCAACGACAATTTGAATATTCAAGAAAAAAATAATGAATCTCAATTGCAAGCGGAAAACGTTCTGAGCATCCTGCGCCTGATCACTCTGTGACTGGCTGCACGAGGTGGGGAATCCATTGGCGATACGTGCCGTCCTTCGACCCGTCGCCTGGGCCTCGTCACGTCAGGGATGTCTGGCCTGTTGAAAAAAACATTAAAAAGATCGTCAAAGAAGAAAAGAGTTGTTTACAAGTATTTTTTTTGCCTGACAATAAGCTCATCAAGCCTTTGAGGGCCCATCATGACCGCTTCCATTCCTGACGAGAATCGCCCCGTCAATCGGGTGAAAGTGGTTTGTTTCTTGACATTTAACCCAGTTGCCGAGGATGGGGCCGCCCATCGCGGGTGCCTGGCTGGCGAGAAGGAACGGTTCCAGGCCTTTGCCATGCCCAGCCCGACGTTGAGGACGGTCCCCTGCCTTCCTGTCTTTTGCGAGGAGCAGCGCCTTCCGCAGGCGGCCGAACCGTTTCGTCCTTCGCCTTCCTGGCAGGGATAGCCCGCCGCTCCCGCATTTCTGGGGCACGCCCTTCCTGACGCGCTGTCATTGCTTCCCCTTCCGGCTTCGCTTGAAAACCCGCAATGAAATGCCGACCTCGGCGCATTCGCAAGGGTGCGGCCGGGGTTGCCATAAAGTTGTGCATCCCATGGTTCCTTGACTGCGTTACCCACCAGGGTGTGCAGTCCGCAACGACTGATGCCATCGTGTCCGGCTGATCCACCAGGGCGGTGTTCCAGCCGGGGAGTCCTAATCCCATTAACCTTCAAGAGGTGCTCTTATGAATGCCCAAATCCAAGGTTTTGCCGAGGCCCAGAAAACCCCGGCCACCACCAAGCGAACGAAAATCCGCTGGCTGATCCTCACCCTGCTTTTCATCATCACCACCATCAACTATGCGGATCGGCAGACACTCTCCTTCGCGGCACCGTTCATCGCCAAGGATTTCCATCTCAGTGTCATGAAAATCGGCTATACCATGTCCGCCTTCTCATGGTCCTACGTCATCGTCCAGATCCCCGGGGGATGGCTGCTCGACCATTTCGGCTCCAAAAAGGTCTATTTCGGGAGTCTGGCTTTCTGGTCCTTCTTCACGGGAATCACGGCGTACGTCGGGATGTTCCCGCTTGGGATCGTCTTCCCGCTGCTGTTCGCCTTCCGGCTCATGCTGGGTGCTGCTGAAGGACCGTCGTTCCCCGCCAACAGCCGAATCGTCGCGGCCTGGTTCCCGACCCACGAAAGGGGCGTCGCCTCTGCCATCTTCAATTCCGCCCAGTATTTCGCCCAGGTGCTGTTCGCGCCCGTCATGGGCATCGTGGTCACGACCCTTGGCTGGAAACACGTGTTCACCATCATGGGCGGCGTCGGCTTGCTCTTCGCGCTGGTGATCCTGAAGGTCCTCTACGCACCCAAGGACCACCCGCTGGTGAACCAGGCGGAACTGGACTACCTCGCGCAGGGCGGTGCCCTGGTGGACCTGGACCAGAAAGGCACCAAGGCGGCCAGCGGTCGTACCTGGGATTACGTGAAAGAGCTGCTTTCCAGCCGCATGATGCTGGGAATCTACATCGGCCAGTACTGCATCACCACCCTCACCTGGTTCTTCCTCACCTGGTTCCCCATCTACCTGATCAAGGCGCGGCACATGTCGGTCCTGAAGGTGGGCTTCGTGGCGGTCCTGCCGGCCCTTGCCGGCTTCCTCGGCGGCATCCTGGGCGGAATGATTTCCGATCTGCTGCTCAAGAAGGGTTGCAGTCTCACCACTGCCCGCAAGGTCCCCATCGTGGGAGGCATGCTGCTCTCCACCATCATCGTCGCCTGCAACTACACCAACGTGAATTGGATCGTCGTGCTGTTCCTGACCCTGGCCTTCTTCGGGAAGGGGATCGGCGCTCTGGGCTGGGCCGTCGTTTCGGATACCTCGGCCAAGGAAATCGCCGGCCTCAGCGGTGGCCTCTTCAACACCTTCGGCAACACGGCCGGAATCGTCACCCCCATCGCCATCGCCTATATTCTCTCGAAAACCAACTCCTTCAACGGCGCCCTGGTCTTCGTGGCGCTGAACGCCATCGGCGCGATCCTCAGCTATCTGCTGATCGTCCAGAAAATCCAGCGGTTCGAGCTCAAGAAAATCTGACGTCGTCACCCATATCATTGCAGGAGGTTTCCATGAACAATCCGATCCGTGAAAGCGTTCCAAACCATGCGCCGGTGGTCACCGAGATGCGGGTCATTCCGGTCGCCGGCCACGACAGCATGCTGCTCAACCTGAGTGGAGCGCACAGCCCTTTCTTCACCCGCAACGTCGTGATCCTGAAGGACAACTCCGGCCACACCGGAGTCTCGGAAGTCCCCGGCGGGGAGCGCATCCGCAAGACCCTCGAGGATGCCAAGCCGCTGGTCGTCGGTCAGACCATCGGCAACTACAACGCCATCCTCAATGCCATCCGCGGACAATTCGCCGACCGTGACGCGGCCGGGCGCGGCCTCCAGACCTTCGACCAGCGGGTGGCCATCCACACCGTCACGGCCGTCGAAACGGCCCTCCTGGACCTCATGGGCCAGTTCCTGGGCGTTCCGGTGGCGGCCTTGCTGGGAAACGGGCAGCAGCGCGACGCCGTGGAGATGCTGGGCTACCTTTTCTACGTGGGAGACAGGAAGAAGACCGACAGCCCTTACCAGAGCGAGCCTGAGGCGAAGGATGACTGGCATCGCCTCCGCCACGAAGAAGCCCTGACCCCCGAGGCGGTTGTTCGCCTGGCCGAAGCTGCCAAGGCGCGTTATGGGTTCAACGATTTCAAGCTCAAGGGCGGAGTCCTGTCCGGAGCCCAGGAAATCGAGGCCATCAAGGCCCTGGCGAAGCGGTTCCCCGAAGCCCGGATCACCATCGATCCCAACGGCGCATGGTCGCTCAAGGAGGCCATCGGGCTTTGCCGCAATATGCATGGAATCCTTGCCTATGCGGAAGATCCGTGCGGGGCCGAGGACGGCTACTCCGGCCGGGAGGTGATGGCCGAATTCAAGCTCGCCACCGGGCTCCCCACCGCCACCAACATGATCTGCACCGACTGGCGGCAGATGGGGCACTCCATCCAGTTGCATTCGGTGGACATCCCCCTGGCGGATCCCCATTTCTGGACCATGCAGGGGGCGGTCCGGGTGGCGCAACTCTGCAACGAGTTCGGCCTGACTTGGGGCTCCCATTCCAACAACCACTTCGATATTTCCCTGGCCATGATCACCCATGCGGCCGCTGCCGCCCCTGGGAAGACGACGGCCATCGACACCCACTGGATCTGGCAGGAGGGCAGGGAACACCTGACCCGCGAGCCGTTCCAGATCAAGGGCGGCCTGGTTGCCGTGCCCAAGAAGCCCGGCCTCGGGGTGGAAGTGGACATGGCCCAGATCGAGAAGGCCAACCAGCTCTACCAGAAGGTGGGTCTGGCGGGCAGGGACGATTCCCAGGGCATGCAGTACCTGATCCCTGGATGGAAGTTCGACAACAAGCGCCCCTCTCTGGTGCGTTGACGGCAATGATCGACCGGAGGCGGGCCCTCCGGTCGATCTGTTTTTCCAAAAAGCAAGGCCGGGACTTACCCGGGCATTCAGATGGGAGTTGGTCATGAACACAGATTTCATTCGAGGGGTCGTTCCGCCATTGGTGACCCCCGTGGACGACGAGGACCGCGTCCAGGAGCCGGCCTTCCGGCGGATCATCAAGCACGTGCTGGATGGCGGGGTGCACGGGGTGTTCGCCCTCGGCAGCACCGGAGAATTCTTCGGGCTGGACGATGACCAGCAGAAACGGGCCATCGAGATCGCCGTGGATGAGGTGGCGGGCCGGGTGCCGGTCTATGCCGGGGTGGGCGCCGTGACGACCCGCGAATGCATCCGGGCGGCGAAGCGCGCCGAAGCCGCCGGGGCCCAGGCCATCACCATCCTGCCGCCGCCCCTGCTCACCTGCAACGAGGACGAATTGTTCGGCCACTTCAAGGCCATCGCGGATTCGATCTCCCTGCCGGTGCTCATCTACAACAATCCCGAACGGATCCGGATCAATGTCTCCGTCAATCTGGTCGAACGCCTGGCAGCCCTGCCGAACATCGTTGGCGCCAAGGACAGCAGCGGCGACATGACCCAGACCGGCGAGTACATCCGGCGCACCGAGGGCATGGGCTTCAAGGTCCTGGCCGGCAGGGACACCATGATCCTGGCCACCCTTGTGTACGGCGGCGTCGGCTGCGTGGCCACCACCTCCAACGTCGCTCCGGCCCTCGTGGTCAAGATCTATGACCGGTTCCTGGCCGGGGACCTGAAGGGGGCGCTGGAAGCGCAATTCGAGCTGGCTCCCCTGCGCATCGCCTTCGGCCTCGGAAGCTGGCCGGTCGTGACCAAGGATGCCCTGAACCTGCTCGGTTTCGGGGCAGGCTCCCCCATTCTTCCCAACACCAGCTGCTCGAACAAGAATCTCGAAACACTGAAACAGGTCCTGACCTCCATGGGACTTTTGAAGTAGCCTGGGCAACCCGTTTCGCCATCCATCATCAAAGGAGAAAGTATGAAAATCGGATTCATTGGTCTGGGGATCATGGGCAAGCCCATGAGCTTGAACCTCATCAAGGCGGGATACCAGCTTGTGGTGCTGGACCGGAACCCGGTGGCCTTGGAGGAAGTGAAGGCGGCGGGCGCCAAATCCGCCGCCACGCCCATGGAGGTGGCCGACCACACCGACATCGTCATCCTGATGCTGCCCAATTCCCCCCAGGTCAAGGATGTCGTCCTGGGTGAGCACGGCATCATCGAGGTGGCCCGCCCGGGCCTGACGGTGATCGACATGAGTTCCATCGCCCCCTTGGTGAGCCGCGAAGTCGCCGCGAAGCTCGCCGCCAAGGGCGCGGCCATGCTCGATGCGCCGGTGAGCGGCGGCCAGCCCAAGGCCATCGACGGCACCCTCTCGGTCATGGTAGGCGGACCGCAGGACGTATTCGACCGCTGCTACGACCTCATGAAGGCCATGGCGGGCTCGGTGGTGCGCACCGGGGACATCGGGGCCGGCAATGTCACCAAGCTGGCCAACCAGGTCATCGTGGCCCTCAACATCGCCGCCATGGCCGAAGCCCTGGTGCTGGCCACCAAGGCCGGGGTGGAACCGGACCTGGTCTACCAGGCCATCCGGGGCGGGCTGGCCGGCAGCACCGTGCTGGACGCCAAGGCCCCCCTGGTCATGGACCGGAAGTTCGCCCCCGGCTTCCGCATCAACCTGCACATCAAGGACCTGGCCAACGTGCTGGAAACCTCCCACGAACTGGGCGTGTCCCTGCCGCTCACCGCCGCGGTGATGGAGATGATGCAGGCGCTCAAGACCGACGGCCAGGGGGAGGCGGACCACTGCAGCCTGGTCCAGTACTACGAAAAGATGGCCAAGGTCGAAGTCCGCCGGTAGCGGAACCCATCCCATGAGCAGGTCTGAGGAACTTCCCGTGAGCAGGCCACAGTACATCCAGGTCCATCCGGTCGATAACGTCGCGATCATCGTGAATGACGGCGGCCTGCCGGAGGGCAGCCGGTTCCCCTGCGGCCTGGTGCTGAAAGAGCGGGTGCCCCAGGGGCACAAGGTGGCCTTGGCCGACCTGGACGAGGGGGCCCCGATTCTGCGCTATGGCGAAACCATTGGTTACGCCGCGCGGCCCATCGGCCGGGGATGCTGGATAGACGAATCACTGGTTCGCCTGCCGGCAGCTCCGGCCCTGGACCAGTTGCCCCTCGCCACCCGGGTGCCGCCCCCCCTGCCCGGCCTGGAAGGCTACACCTTTGAAGGCTACCGTAATGCCGACGGTTCGGTCGGCACCAGGAACATCCTGGCCATCACCCCAAGCGTCCAGTGCGTGGCCGGGGTGCTGGATCATGTGGTGGGACGGATCAAGGCGGAACTGCTGCCGAAGTTCCCAAACGTCGACGACGTGGTGGCGCTCAACCACCTCTATGGCTGCGGCGTGGCGATCGACGCGCCGGAAGCCGCCGTGCCCATCCGCACTCTGCACAACCTGATGCAGAACCCCAATTTCGGCAACGCAGTGATGATCATCGGCCTGGGCTGCGAGAAGTTGACCCCGGAACGGCTTTTGCGAGAAGGCGGCGACCCGCTCCGGATCGCCGACAGCACCATCGTCTGCCTCCAGGATGAAAAATTCGTCGGTTTTGGCTCCATGGTGGAAGGCATCCTGGCCCGGGCCGAACGGCATCTTGCGGCGCTCAACCTGCGTCGGCGGGAGACCTGCCCGGCCGCAGACCTGGTGGTGGGGCTGCAGTGCGGAGGCAGCGACGCCTTCTCCGGGGTCACAGCCAACCCCGCCGTGGGCTTCGCCGCCGATCTCCTGGTCCGTTCCGGTGCCGCCGTGATGTTCTCGGAAGTGACCGAAGTGCGGGACGCGATCCACCTTCTGACGCCCCGGGCCGCCTCCATCGAGGTGGGCCGGGCGCTCATCCGGGAGATGGCCTGGTTCGACCGCTACCTTTCGCTCGGCCAGACCGACCGCGCAGCAAATACCACGCCCGGCAACAAGCGCGGCGGGCTTGCGAACATCGTGGAAAAGGCCATGGGCTCCGTCGCCAAGTCCGGCACCAGCCCGATCGTCGGGGTGCTGTCCCCGGGGGAGAAGCTCAAGGGGAAGGGGCTGGTCTTTGCCGCCACCCCGGCCTCCGATTTCATTTGCGGCACTCAGCAACTGGCTTCGGGGATGACGCTCCAGGTCTTCACCACCGGCCGGGGCACGCCCTATGGGCTTGCCGCTGCTCCAGTGATCAAGGTGGCTACCCGATCCGATCTGGCCGCGCGCTGGCACGACCTGATGGATCTGGACGCCGGCCGCATCGCCACCGGCACCGCCACCATCGAAGAGGTGGGCTGGGAACTGTTCCAGCTGATCCTTGACGTCGCCAGCGGCAGGAAGCAGACCTGGTCGGACCGGTGGGGGCTCCACAACGCCCTGGCGGTGTTCAATCCGGCACCAGTGACCTAGTTCTGGGCACTCATCGAGACAGAAGCATATTCCTCGTAGGCGAAAGGATTAAGGCGAGATGACTATCACACGGAAGGTGGGCCTTCTTGGGCTCATGGCTGCTTCTTCATGCCTGATAAACTATGTTTTGGCAATTAGGAATATTGCACTCGTGAAAGACGGGCTTGGCTTGATTCGTTCCAGGCTCATTCACGGCGACCTCAACGGCGAAATGATTGCCATCCAGCAGCCGCTCGATTCGGCTTGGCTCATGTTGACCCTTGTTTTTGCTGTAAGTATAGTGACGCTGGCCATTATGAGCTATGTCGTTTTCAGATCCACGATCCAGCCACTGAGAAATTTGGCCTCCGTCTTGACCAGGATGGCTGGCACTATGGATTTTACGGCGACCATACCCCAGGAAACGAAAGGTGAAGTTGGCCAGATCGTCCAAGCCTGCAACAGCCTGTTCGATCGATTGCGCAACAGCATCCTCGGGATGCAAGACTCCATCGGGTCCATGAGGGAAGTGTCCGAGGAAGTGGATCACTCATCCCGCCAGATTGCCAAGAACTCCAAGCTTCAGAGCGATGCTTCTTTCCATATGGCTGCTGAAGTGGGAAAGATGACCACAAGCATTTCAACCGTGGCAGAGCAGGCCAGCATCGCAAGCAACCATACGGAGGAATCCCGTGCGCTCGCGGAACATAGCGCCAGCGTCATCATCAACACCAGAAATGCCATCAACGATATTTCAGAATCTGTCCAAGTGGCGGCAGGGCGGATCAGGAGCCTGCAGGACAACTGCGACGGCATCTCTTCTGTGGCCGAAATCATCCATGAAATCGCCAATCAGACCAATCTGCTGGCCTTGAATGCGGCCATTGAGGCCGCCCATGCCAAGGAGCACGGGCTGGGCTTTGGGGTTGTGGCCGACGAGGTGCGCAAACTGGCCGAGCGGACCACCCAATCTACCCTTGAAATAAATGAACTCCTCAACCGGATGCAGGAAAGTGCGCGATTGGCGGTGGCCGGCATGGAACGCACCGAAGAGGCCGTAGGCATAGGTGTGGGCAATGCCCATCAGGCGGGCGAGGCCATGGAAAAGCTCCGGGCGGGGGCGGTGGCATCCGCCACCGTGGTGGCGGAGATCTCCGAAGCCATGCGGGTGCAGGAAGCGGCAAGTTCGGCCATCGGCAAGAACATCGAGCAGATTGCCAACATGAGTGAACAGAATTCTTCGGCGGCCAGTGCCGCTGCGACCGGCGTGGGGCGCATATCCCAAGTCGGGTTCGAAATGGCCGACAACCTTGAAGCCTACAAGGTTGATTCCGGCCCGAAGAAACTAGTGCTGCGTTTTGCCTCCCCCAACGCTGAGGATCATCCGGCGGTGCGCGCCGTTCGCGCCATGGCCGGGCTGCTTGACCAGCGCACCCAGGGCCGCATTACGCTCAAGATCTTCGCCGGGGGAGCCTTCGGGGCGGAGAAGGAGACCCTGGAACAGGTCCGGGCCGGCACGCTGGATCTGGCGCGGGGCAATGTCGCGCTTCTTTCCAAGGACTGTCCTGCGACCATCGTTCCCGCGCTCCCCTACTTGTTCGATTCCCTGGATCATATGCACAGGGTGATGGAAGGGCCTCCTGGTCTGGAAATCATGGAGTCATGCACGCAGGCTGGCTACGTGGGTCTTACCGTCTATGACGCCGGGATGCGCTCCATATACAGCAACCAGCCGATTCGTTCGGTTGCCGATCTGCATGACATGAAACTGCGCATTCTGCAATCCGACCTGTGGGTAGCCATTGCCACCGCCATGGGCGCCACACCTACGCCGTTGGCGCAGGATCAAGTCACCGTGGCCGCGCAGACTGGACTGATCGATTGTGCCGAGAACAGCATCGTCATTTTTAATGGATATAAGCACTACCAGGCGTTCAAGTATTTCTGTGCCACGGAACACGCGATGGTACCGGATATCCTGCTCTTTTCCAAGAAACGCTGGGACACCCTTCCCGTGGAGGATCGGGCGATCATCGCGGAGTCCGCACGAGAGTCGCTTCCTGTCATGCGTAATTTTTTCCGTGAAAGCGAAAAACTTGCAAATGAAACTGCAATTTCAGCTGGAACTATTTTTATAAATGATGTTGATAAAGCTTCCTTCCGAAATGCCATGCGCCCCGTTTATGATAAATTTGTCGTAACTCCGCAACAGAAGGCCTTGGTCAAAGCGATTCTGGCTATGAGGTGAGGTTCCGGCCAAGGGGATGGGCAGCCTTTGACGAGGTTGCCTTCCCCTCGCTGGGGGGCATATCCTGCTTTTGCTCCCAAAAATGGCTCAACTGCAGGTCCCGGATGGTGATGTTGTTCAGGGAGTTTTCAACGTACTCACTCAAATCATTGAACGGCTTATGTAGAGAACAGGGATTGTGCTTATTCTTGCAGTGCGCCAGGCCCAGGATGCATCCATCGCTGTTTCCGGAACCCTGAACGATCGACATCAGGTGCCCGATGGAGATCCGATGGGCAGACTGGGCTAGACGGAAACCTCCGCCGGGCCCTCGCACTGATTCAAGGATCCCATTCACAGCAAGCGATTTCAGAAGCTTGGCCAAAAATGGGCCTGGTATTCCGAGTTGCGCGGAAAGTTCTTTGACTGAGCAGTAGGAGCCATCCTCCGGCATGGCGACCAAAGCCAGGATGGTATATCCGGTGCTGGCTGAAAGGAAGTTCATGAGGGCCTCCACCTTCAAGGTCAGAACCATGGCATGCGTTGACAACGCAATTTGGGGTATGTCCTGGGCCCGGCGGTGCCCGCCGAATCCGGGATCAGGTCAGGGGCGGCGCGCGCCTTGGGCAATCCGTCGAATACACAATTGCAGGATCCCTGGATGCCCTGTCCCTTCCGGGGGAATGATGGGGTGGGAATTTATTGTAAGATAACTATCCAAAATGTAAGGCAAATAGGCATGCCCCTGCAAGGGTAATCTGTGACCGTCTGGGAGGCAGACGAATTTTGCCTATCCGTAGCCTTGTCGCGGAACGGAAATCAGGTCCTCGCTTGTGCACATGGGGGTAATCCGTCTTGCGACCTCGGCCTGGCCGACATCCATCGGGACAACCATCCAGGCCAGCAGCAGCCATGGCTGCGGGGCCTCACCGTGGGGCTGGCTGGAAATCCAACTCATTTCGGGTGCGGCCTGGGCTCGGGGGTCGTGGTGACGCCTTCGGTGCGGTCCCAGCTAGGAAACCGGGCCTTCGAAAAGACGGTTGCGGGAGTTGCCGAGGTGGACGTGGACCGCTTCGGAGGCCTCCACGGACGATCCCCGTTCAATGGCGGCCAGGATCTCCCGATGTTCAGCTTGAACGCCTTCCCGGCGGGCGCGGCTTTTTCCCAAAGAAAGGCTTCGGGTCAGGTTGACGGCCAGCCGGATCTGTTGGGTAATCATCTCGAACGTGGTGACGAAATACGAGTTCTGGGAGGCTCGCATGATCGCGAGGTGGAACAGGATGTCCTCCTCCACAGCGGTCTCTTGTTCGAGGATCAAACCCAGGCGGTCGAAGGCCTGCTGGATCTCATCCAGATTCTTTTGGGTCCGCAGTTCGGCGGCCAAGCCGGCGGCGGCCGATTCAACGGCGATGCGGAAGACAAAGCAGCGCTGGATGTCAGCGATGCTTCCTATGGGGGCGAAAGCCTTGATGTTCCGGTCTGGGCGGCGCAGTACGAAACTGCCGGCGCCGCGGCGCGAAGTGACAACCCCATCCAGGCGCAGGCGGGAGAGGGCCTCCCGCACGGTAGGACGGGATACCCCGTAGCTCAACGACAATTCCGCCTCGGTGGGCAAGCGCCCGCCATCGGCGAACTCACCCTTGGATATGGACTCGAAGATGCCGGTGTACACCGTTTCCACCCGGGTAACCGATTCCTTCTCGGCTGGATTGGGAATGGTCACATTTACCTCCCGAAAGTTGTAACCATCATTGTCATACGATTCGCAATCATTCAACCGCATTGACACTTTTTTTGTTCAGCCAAGACCGGGCTGCTCGTGAAAATACTATGCCACTCCATAGCCATTGCCATTGCCATTACCATTACCATTACCATTACCATTACCAGTGCGCTCCCGTACGTGCGGGCAATGTGTTTGACAATCAAGTGGGTGGTCAGGTGCTCCAACGGGCACTCCCCAAGGGAAGGCCTGCCGACATTGACTTATCTTCGGTTGGTCGTCATCCACAAACTTTGATTATTTTCATTGCTGCTTGGGTTTGAGCCGGGAGTATGAGGAAATACTATGGGCTGCTGGCGGCTCTTTCCCAGGTCGAAACGGAACATTCCAATGGAATCACGATCCAGACATTGGATTCCAATCAGGAGATGGACTAGGCATGAATAATTCAAAGCGGGACACCTACCTCAAGGAATGGCAATGCCAGGAAGCCTGCGCCGAGCGGATGCTGCCTGTGATCGGCAGCCTCTACCGGGACAAGAACATCGTGACCACGGTCTACGGCCGCTCCCTGGTGCACTGCACGGCCATCGACATCCTCAAGGCCCATCGGTTTGCCCGGCACACCCTGGACAACGAGCTGTCGGTGGCCGACTCCCTGCCCCTGCTGGAGGCGATCAGCAGGCTGGACCTGGCGCCGGCCCGCATCGACCTGGGCAAGCTGACCTTCCGCTTCCGCACCGAGGGCGGCGAGGTGTCCGCGGAGCAGTTCGTGGCCAGCGCCCTGGCCAGCGTCAACACCGGGGTGAGCCCCATCCTCGATGAGCCCCAGGACATCGTCCTATACGGGTTCGGCCGCATCGGCCGTTTGCTGGCCCGGATCCTCATCGAAAAGGCCGGCAGCGGCGAGAAGTTCCGGCTCAAGGCCGCCGTGGTGCGCAAGGGCGCCGCGGACGACCTGCTCAAGCGCGCCAGCCTGCTGCGCCGGGATTCGGTGCACGGGCCCTTCAACGGCATCATCACCATCGACGAGGAAGCGAACGCCATCATCGCCAATGGCAACATGATCCGCGTCATCTACGCGGACAGCCCGGAGAGCGTGGACTACGCCCAGTACGGCATCCGCAACGCCATCCTGATCGACAACACCGGCAAGTGGCGGGACCGGGCCGGACTGGCCAAGCACCTCCTGGCGCCGGGCATCTCCAGGGTCATCCTGACCGCTCCGGGCAAGGGGGACATCCCCAACGTGGTGGCCGGGGTCAACGACGACCTGATCACCGACCCGGAGCAGATCTTCTCGGCGGCCAGCTGCACCACCAACGCCATCGTGCCGGTGCTGAAGGCCCTCGGCGAGCGCTACGGCATCGTGCACGGGCACATCGAGACCTGCCATTCCTACACCAACGACCAGAACCTGATCGACAACTACCACAAGGCCTCCCGCCGGGGCCGCAGCGCGCCCCTGAACATGGTCATCACCGAGACCGGCGCCGCCAAGGCGGTGGCCAAGGTCATCCCGGACCTGGCCGGGAAGCTCACCGGCAACGCCATCCGGGTGCCGACCCCCAACGTGTCGCTGGTGATCCTCAACCTGGAACTGGACCGGCCGGTGACCGCGTCGGAGATCAACGGCTACCTGCGGGGCATGTCCCTGGACTCGCCGTTCCAGAACCAGATCGACTACACCAATTCCCCGGAGGTGGTGTCCAGCGATTTCGTCGGATCCCGCCACGCCGGCGTGGTGGATTCCCTGGCGACCATCGCCGAGGGGCACCACTGCGTGCTGTACATCTGGTACGACAACGAGTTCGGCTACAGTTGCCAGGTGGTCCGGATGGTGCAGAAGATGGCCGGGCTGGAACTTCCGTCGCTGCCCTAGATCTCTTTGGTTAGAGCCTCGTCGTAGACTGCCTTGGCGATTGCGGCGATGACGTGTTCGCAGGCGCTCTGGTCGGCGTGGGCGTCCGTGACGAAAACGGCCATGGCGAGGCGTCGTCCGTCGGGAAGGGTGATGAGACCGACATCGTTGGTGGCGGGAATCATGCCCCGCTCGACTCCGGAGGAACCGGTCTTGTGGACAACGGGAGTTCCGGCAGGAAGCAGTCCCTTGATGCGCTTGGGGCCGCTGGTGGTTTCGAGCATCCATCTGGTGAGGAGCGCCGTATGTTCCTGGTTGATGGGTGAATGGTCAGCGAAAAGGCGCAAGAGCGCGACCATGGCCGCGGGCTCGGCGTAGTTTCTGTATTGCAGCTTTTGATTGCGGTGCAGGGCGTGTTCGCTGTCCTGTTGATGGATGGCACTCAGGCCCAACGAGTCAAGATAGTGCTGCAGGACGGCAGGACCGCCGATAAGGCGAAGCTGGATGTCTGCCGCGGTGTTGTCGGATGCTTCGATCGTCAGTTTGATCAGCTTGCGCAAGGGAACATCGACGTCGGCATCCGGGAACTCATCCTGCAAGGGACTGAAGGTGGCAGAGCGGTCTGATTTGCGGAACCGGACAGGCTGGTCGATCTGCAATTTGCCGAGTTCCACTTGCTGCAGCACCGCGAGGGCGAGCGGGAACTTGAACGTGGACTGCATCGGCGGGTGGCCGTGGGGATCGAGGTCGCAGTCGAGTTTTACACCCGGCAGCGAGCAGGAGACGTAGACCTTGCCATGGGCCTCTTTGGCAAGGTCGACAAGACGCTGCCGGAGAGGCGTTTGGGCGGCGGCAAAGGAGGCCACAAGGAGAAGGAGCGTGGGCACGCGCATAGATAATGCTAGCCGGCCCCGGCGGCGCGCTGAAGGGAGTATGATCGCGCCATGCATCTCTCTGATCATGCATTCAGAAAGCTCGTGGACGAGGCTGAGTTGCGGGATGAGGTCACGACCACCGTCCTCCATGAGGTCGCTCACCACTTCGGCATTGGCGAGGCGCGCCTCAAGGAGTTGGGCTGGGGTTAGAGGGTGTCTGCGGATTAACCCCATTCCGGCCCATCCAGCCAAAGCCACAGGAACAAGGCGAAAAACCCCAGTTCAGCCACGTCACCCTCCGGAACCAAGGAACCCCCGCAGGGCCAGGTCGAGACCCAGCAGCCACAGGCAGATGAGAAACCAGCGGCGGAATTTCACTTCGCTGACCCGCAGCCGGACCCGGCCCCCCACCCACATGCCCAGCAGGGCGGGCGCCACCGCCAGGCCGGACATCCCGAGCCCGCCCAGGCGGAAGGCGCCCCCGCCCGCCAGCCCCGCGGCCAGCGCGAGGGTGGAAACGGTGAACGACAGGCCGAGGGCCTGGATGAGTTCCTCCTTGTCCAGTCCGAGCGCCTGGATGAACGGGACGGCGGGAATGACGAAGACGCCGGTCCCGCCCGTGATCAGGCCGGTGGCGAGGCCGGCCAGGGGCGACCAGCGGCGCTCCTGGCGCCGGGGGAGGCGCATCGGCCGGGCCAGCAGGCCCAGGCCGGCATAGGCCATCAGCGCGGCACCCAGCCCGGTGGTGAGCCAGCCGGCGCCGCCGTGGGCCAGCAGGCGGGATCCGGCCAGGGTGCCCACGGTGATGCCCAGCAGCATCAGCCACAGGCGCGCGGCCATGGCGCCGAGCCGGGGCCCGGAGAACAGCTGCAGGGTGTTGGTGACGAACGACGGCACGATCAGCAGCCCGGCGGCGGCCACCGGCGGCATCATCGTGCCCAGCAGCCCCATGGCCACGGTGGGCAGGCCCATCCCGGTGACGCCCTTGACCATGCCGGCCAGGAAGAAGGTGGCGGCGACGGCCAGGATGAAGGGCAGGGGAGGCGCGTTCATGTGGGGCAGTCTGGGGCGCCGGAACAGCCCGGACAATGCGGAAACCCGAGCGTCAGCCTTCAGCTTTCACGAAGGCAGGCGAAGTGCTACCATCCGCCCCATGCGATTCGACCTGACCGATCTCCGGCTTTTCCTCCGCGTGGTGGAGGCGGGCAGCATCACCCACGGCGCCACCGAGGCCAACCTGGCGCTGCCTTCGGCCAGCGCCAGGCTCCGCAGCATGGAGGACATGATCGGCCTGCCGCTGCTGGTGCGCAACCGCCGCGGCATCGAGCTGACCCCGGCGGGCGATTCCCTGGCCCACCATGCCCGGATCATCCTGCGCCAGGTGGAGCAGATGCGGGGCGAACTGGGCGGCCAGGCCAAGGGCCTGAAGACCCGGATCCAGCTGCTGGCCAACACCGCCGCCACCACCGAGTTCCTGCCAGGGCCCCTGGCGGGGTTCCTGGCGGCCCACCCCAAGGTGGACCTGGACTTGAGGGAACGCCCGAGCGTGGAGATCGTCAAGGCGGTGGCCGGAGGCTTTGCCGAGCTCGGCATCATCTCGGACGCCGTCGATCCCGGCTGCCTGGAGCTGCTGCCCTTCGCCATCGACCGGCTGGTGCTGGTGGCGGCCCGCGCCAACCCGCTTTCCGCCCGCCGCAGCATCGCGTTCCAGGAGGTCCTCGGCCGGGACTTCGTGGGGCTGAGCCCAGGCAGCCCCCTGCAGGACTTCCTGGGGGACAAGGCCGCCCGGGCCGGGCATCCCCTTGGGTTCCGCATCCGCATCCCCACCTTCGAGGGGATCTGCCAGCTGGTGGCCCGGGACGTGGGCATCGGCATCCTGCCGCACTCCGCCGCGGCCCGCTGGCGCAGGTCCATGGCCATCCGGCCGGTCAAGCTCACCGACCCCTGGGCGACCCGCCGCCTGTCCCTGTGCATGCTCCAGTTCGAGGCGCTGCCGGGGCCCACCCGGGAGCTGGTCAGGCACCTGGCGGCACCCCGGGGCTGATCAGGCCAGCACGTCCACGGTGGAGGCCGGGTTGATCATCGCGGCCAGCTCGGCTCCATCGGTGGCCTGGATGTCCAGGCTCTTCTTCAGCACGCCCACGGAGAACTGGGCCTGGGTGGGAGCCTGGCCCCCGGCCAGGCTGGCAGTGGAGGCGGGGTTCTGGGCGGCCGCCAGGATGGAGGAACCCAGCGACGCGTAGTTCTGGGTGACCGCGCTGGCCGCACCCTGGCTGATGGCGGATAATTCCATGATTTCCCCACTGCTTCATCCGGGAAGGAAGGTCGATCCGGGTGCTACTTGCTCTATCGGCTCGCCGGGGGCGCGACTCAAGCGGCCGGGTCCGGGGGATGGGCGCCCGGGCGTCGAAGTGAAGGGATGGCTATTCCATATTGAATGGATCGGTTCCGCCACAGGCTTTTCGGCTCCGATATAAACGCATAAATAAAAAGACTTAATTCTATGGCGCAAAAGATGCATTGCCTCCGGAGGTAATTCTCCAGGCATCCGCGTCCTGGCATCCCGGGAAGCGGCTATAGAAAGGGTCGGCCCGTATGTTGGAACACTTGAAGCCAAAGGAAGTCTTTCACTTCTTCGAGGAGCTGACCCGGATCCCCAGGGGCTCGGGCAACGAAAAGCAGGCCAGCGACTACCTGGTGGACTTCGCCCGGCAGAGGAAGCTCGCCGTCTTCCAGGACGAGGCCCTGAACGTCATCATCAAGAAGCCCGGCACCGCTGGGTATGAACATTCCCCGGCGGTGATCATCCAGGGGCACATGGACATGGTCTGCGAAAAGGCCGAAGGCTGCCGGCACGATTTCACCAAGGATCCGCTCGTCCTGAAGATCGAAGGGGACATCCTGCGGGCCGTGGGCACCACCTTGGGGGCCGACGACGGCATCGCCGTGGCGTTCGGCCTGGCCGTCCTGGACAGCGCGGACCTCCCCCACCCGCCGCTGGAACTGGTGGTCACCACCAGCGAGGAGACCGGCATGGATGGGGCCCACGCGCTGGACCCGGCCCACCTCACCGGCAAGACCATGCTGAACATCGACGCCGAGCAGGAAGGGGTGCTCATCGTCAGTTGCGCCGGCGGGATGAACCTGGTGTGCGCGTTCGACACGTCCTGGCGGAAGACGGTCAGCGGCGGGCTCACCATCAAGGTCTCGGGGCTGAAGGGCGGGCACTCGGGCCTGGAGATCATCCAGCAGCGGGCCAACGCCATCAAGCTGCTGGGCCGGATCCTGGACGCGGCCCGGGCCGCGGGAGAGTTCGGCATCGCCGCCATCTCGGGCGGCTCCAAGGCCAACGCCATCGCCCGGGAAGCCCAGGCGACCCTCACCGGCCGGGCCCCGGTGCTGGCCAAGATCAAGCTCATCGCCCAGCGCCTGGCCAAGGACCTGAAGACCGAGTGCGCCCTGGTGGACCCGGGGCTCAAGGTGGGCTTTGCCGCGGTGGCCAAGGTGGCCCGCCGGCTGGACCAGGCCCGCACGGACAAGCTCATCGCCTTCCTGGTGGCCGTGCCCAACGGGGTGCAGTCCATGAGCCGGGAACTGGAAGGCCTGGTGGAAAGCAGCCTGAACCTGGGCGTCCTGGAACAGCCGGGCCCCGCCATCCGCCTGACCGTCTCGATCCGCAGCTGCGTGGATTCCATCCGGGACGACCTGGTCCGGAGGGTGGAGACCCTGGCGGGCCTGGTCGGCGCGCAGGGCGCGCGCAGCGGCGCCTATCCCGCCTGGCGCTACCAGCCCGAATCGGCGATCCGCGACCGGTGCCTGGCCGTCTACCAGAAGGTGGCCGGCCACGCGCCGGAGATCCGGGCCATCCATGCCGGGCTGGAGTGCGGCCTGCTGAAGGAGAAGCTGCCGCAGACGGACATGATCAGCTTCGGCCCGAACCTCTACGGCGTGCACACCCACGACGAGCATCTGAGCATCGGTTCGGTGGCCCGCACCTGGGCGTTCCTGGTTTCAGTCCTGGCGCAGTGCAAATAAAAAGGGGATGCCATGAAAGCCGAAGCTGAAGCGTCCGGGTTGTCCAAGAACTCCTACGGCGGCTGCAAGGGCAGCGAGTACGTGCCCTACGTGCCCACCACCGAGGTGATGCCGGAAATCACCGGGTATTCCATCATCATGGGCATCCTGTTCGCCCTCCTGTTCGCCGCGGCCAACACCTACCTCGGCCTCAAGGTGGGCATGACCATCTCCGCCGGCATTCCCGGGGCGATCCTCGCCATCGGGCTGCTGCGCCGGGTGTTCAAACGGAACTTCATCCTGGAGGCCAACATGGTGGCCTCCCTGGCCGCCATGGGCGAATCCATCGCCGGCGGCATCATCTTCGTGCTTCCCGCCCTGCTGCTGCTGGGGTTCGGCCTGAGCATCACAACCATCGTGATAGTCACCATCATCGGCGGCCTCATGGGGGACTTCTTCATCACCCCGGTGCGCCGCTACCTCATCGTGGAAGAGCACGGCACCCTCATCTATCCCGAGTCCATGGCCGCCGCGGAGGTGCTGGTCACCGGCACCGAGGGCGGCGGCGGGTTCCGCACCGTGCTCATGGGCATGGGGGTCGGCTCCGGCTTCAAGCTGCTTTCCGGCGGGTTCGGCTTCTGGAGCGAAAGCGCCTCCTACACCATCAGGTCCTACCAGGGCACCATGGTCAGCCTGGACGCCATCGCCTCGCTCATGGGGGTCGGCTTCATCGTCGGCACCAAGACCTCCATGCTGATGTTCGGCGGCTCGGTGGTGGCCTGGCTGGCGCTGATCCCCCTGCTGAAGCTGTTCGGGGCCGGGGTGGCGCAGCCGCTCTATCCCTCCACCGTCCCGGTGGCGCAGATGGACGCCACGGCCATCTGGTCCAACTACATCCGCTACGTGGGCGCCGGGGCGGTGGCGGCCGGGGGCTTCATCTCCCTGCTGCGCTCCCTGCCCACCATCGTGTCCAGCTTCAAGCAGGCCGCCGGGGGCATGCGCAAGGGCGCCGCCGGCAAGGTCACCCGGATGAACCACGAGGCGCCGCTCACCTGGGTCATCGGGGCGGCGGTGCTGGGCTTCCTTCTGGTCTGGTTCGTCCCGGTGGTGGGCGGCGGCCCGGTGGGGTCGCTCATGGCCGTGCTGTTCAGCTTCTTCTTCGCGGTGGTGTCGGGCCGGATGGTCGGCCTCATCGGCGCCTCCAACAACCCGGTGTCCGGCATGACCATCGCGGCGCTGCTCATCGTCACCACCGTCCTGAAGCTCATGGGCAACACCGGCAGCCACGGCATGACCACCGCGCTCATGATCGGCGGGGTCACCTGCATCGCCATCGCCGTGGCCGGCGGCACCGCCCAGAGCCTCAAGACCACCTTCATCATCGGCGGCAATCCCAGGAACGTGCAGGCCGGCATGTTCATCGCCCTGTCGGTGGCCGCGGTGGGCGCCGCGGGCACCCTGATGCTGCTGAACAAGGCGTACGGGATCGGCAGCATCGCGGTTCCCGCGCCCCAGGCGACGCTCATGAAGATGATCGTGCAGGGCATCATGACCGGCCAGCTGCCGTGGACCCTGGTCCTGGTGGGCGTGGCGCTGGCCCTGTTCTGCTTCCTGATGGACGTGCCGATCCTCGCGGTGGCGCTGGGCATCTACCTGCCCATCGGGCTCACCGCGGCGGTGTTCGCTGGCGGCCTCATCCGCACGCTGGTGGAACGCAAAGGCAAGGCCGGCGGGAAGGACGAGGCGGTGGACAAGGGCATCCTGCTCGCCTCGGGCATCGTGGCGGGAGACGCGCTGATGGGCATCGTGGTGGGGCTGTTCGCCGCGCTGGGGATCCCCATGGCCTTCGGCCTCAAGCTGTTCCCGGCCCTGGGCAAGAGCAGCCTGCTGGCGGTGGCCATGTTCCTGCTGCTGGGGGCCTGGATGTACTGGTACTCCCTGCGCAAGGCGAGGGCGGAATGAGCCCGGAGAACCGCGCCAAGGACGCCTACAACTTTGTCCTCTACGTTCCCGAGATCCGCCAGCGGTTCACCGTGACCGGGGCCGGGCGGGTCCTGCTGGCCTTCGAGATCCATCCAGTCAAGCGGCTGATGGCCAGGCTGGCGCACCGGGAGCCGGTTTCGGACCTGGAGCTGGACGAGCTTTCCTCCTCGGCCTGGCTGAGCATGGACGGCACCCGGAACGTCCTGGACATCGCCCGCATCCAGGCCGAGAAGACCGGGGACGAGCTGGACCAGGCCGTGGCCAGGATCGTCAAGTTCATGCGCTACATCGCCAAACGAGGCTGGATCCGCTTCACCGAGGTGAAACTTCCATGAAAGTACTGGTGCTCTACGATTATCCCCCCGCCCCCGGCGGGCTGGCCACCCAGGGCGACCTGCTCTACCGCGGGCTGCTGGAGCTGGGGGTGGACGCCATGCCGGCGCACCTCAAGTCGGACCTGGAAAAGGAGTGGTACTACCACTGGTTCAAGCCCGACGTGGTGGTGGGGGTGGGCTTCTGGGGCGACTACCCGGACCTGGTCCAGCATCCCCAGCGCTTCGGCATGACCGCGGTGCCCTGGCTGCTGGCCGACGGCTACGTGGCCAACTACCGGCAGGAGCTCAATGTGCTGCCCCTGATCCTGGTGACCGCCAACTGGGTGAAGGAGACCTTCGTGCGGGACGGCATCCGCGGGGACCACATGGTGGTGCTGCCGGTGGGCTGCGATACCGACGCCTTCGTGCCCCGGGACCCCGACGACCCCAAGGTGGGCACCATGCGCAGCATCCTGGGCGTGGGGCCGGACCAGCTGCTGGTGCTGACCGTGGGCGGGGACGCCGCCTCCAAGGGCGGCCGGGAGGTCATGGAGGCCCTGGCCCAGGTGATGGACGAGGTGCCGGATTTCCGCTACGTCTGCAAGGTCTGGCCGCAGCCCAGGACCGACGTGCAGAACGCGCTGGACCAGGAGCTGGCCGCCGACCTGGGGCTGGCCGACCGGGTGAGCTTCCCCACCCACCGGGTGTCCCGCAACCTCATGCCCTACCTCCTGGCCGCCTGCGACGTGTACGCCGCGCCATCCCGCCTGGAGGGCTTCGGCATGCCCCAGGTGGAGGCCGGCGCCTGCGGCAAGCCGGTGATCGGCATCGCCGCCATGGCCATGCTGGACACCCTGGTGCACGGCGAGACCGCGTTCCTGGCCGGGGTGGCCCAGGAGAACACCATCACCGAGGCCGTGCTGGGACCGGCGGCCGGCTATCCCCCCGGGCACATCGTGCGCTTCGACCGGCCCCGGGTGGCGGACTACCGCGCCAGCGTTCCGGACATCGCCTCCGCGCTGCGCCTGCTGCTGGGCGACGCCCAGCTCCGGCAGCGCATGGGCGCGGCCGGCCGGGCCCGGGTGACGGCGAACTTCGACTATCGGCTGGTGGCCGCGCGGCTGGTGGAAATCCTTTCGGAACAACTGGGGATGGTGTGACATGGTCGTGAACGAAAGCGGGAAGATCGAGCAGGCCAAGGCCGCGGCGCTGGAGGTGCTGCTGCACAACGTCCACGGCCCCTTCCAGGGCCTGCCGCGCACCGCGGGCTGGGGCTACCCCGAGCCCTACACCCGGGATCTGCTGATCTCCGCCCTGGGCGTGCTGGCTTCGGGCAACCGGGTGCTGGTCCAGGCGCTGGAGCGGGTGATGGCCAAGCTGGCGGAGAACCAGAGCCCCCTGGGGCACATCCCTTCGCTGGTGCACAATCCGGAAGACCGGGGCGCCAGCGACACCACCCCGCTGTTCCTCCTGGTGGCGGGCATCCTGCGCCAGGTGAACGGGGTTCCCGACTACCTGGATTTCGCGGTGCGGAAGGCCCTGCGCTGGATGGAATACCAGTCCCCGGACGACCGGGTGATGGTGGCCCAGCAGCCCACCAGCGACTGGCGGGACGAGCACTGGGTGCTGGGCCACGGCCTGTTCGTGAACGCCCTGGTCTACGGCTACCTCAAGCTCCTGGGGCAGGATGTTCGGGCGGGCGCGCTGCAGGCCGCGGTCAACGGGCGCGACGACCACGTGGACCGCAGCCACCCGGTGGAGGGCCTGGCCATCCACGGCCAGCCCATCTACGCCATGTGGTCATACAAGATGCTGAGGGACGAGCGCTGCGACCTGCTGGGCAACAGCCTGGCCATCCTCACCGGGATGGCGCCCCCTTCCCGGGCGGCGCGGATGGTGACCTGGATCGAGGCGGAGTGCGAGGCCCTGCGCCAGCGCGGCCAACTGGCGGTAGACCTGCCGCCCTGCTTCTTCCCCTTCGTGCAGCCCTCCGATTTCGATTGGCACCCGCGCTACGAGCAATTCAACATGCCGGGGGACTACCACAACGGCGGCATCTGGCCGTTCATCTGCGGCTTCTACGTGGCCGCCCTGGTGGCCGCGGGACGCCAGCGGCTGGCCGAGGAGAAGCTGCTGGTCCTCGCCGAGCTGGTGCAACCCGCCCGGGAAGCCAAGGTGGCCTACGGCTTCAACGAATGGTTCAAGGCGCAGACCGGCGCCCCGTCCGGCCAGGATTGGCAGACCTGGTCGGCCTCCATGTTCCTCTACGCCGCCGCCTGCGTGGAACAGGCCCGGCCGCTTTTTTTCGGATAGCTCAGCGGCCGCTCCGCGCGGCCGCCGAATGGATGAGCTGGATCACCGACTGGGTGGTCCGGCAGGGCAGCCCGACGGTCCTGGACCCGCTGCGCAGGAAGCTGCTGGGCGAGCCGGTGCCGGCCGGCCCGGGCCGGGAGCTCGACCACGAGCAGGACAGCAGGCGGAGGGCGCCGAACGGGGATCCGCTCAGCAGCACCGCGGCCCCGAGCACCAGGAGAATCACTACGATAGTCAGTAACATGGGGCCCTTTCTGGGGACGACGGCGGTTCCGGCGGCTACTTTCCCGGCGGGGGGAAGCGCTTGAACATGTTGTGGACGGCCGCCTTCACGTCGGAATCGGCCTCTTCCGGGCTGTCCGAACCCTGGAAGGTGGACTCGGTGGAGGCTTTCCAGACCACCGATCCGGACCGGAAATCCTGGATCTCCAGCACCAGGCCGGCCATGGCCTCCCGGTGCGGGTCGCCCACCGGAGCGGCGATCCCCATCCCCAGGGGGCCCATCCCGAAGCCCAGGCCCAGGTGCACCTGCTGCGACCGGCTGGACTCCCGGAGCGGGTAGTAGGTCACCAGGAAATCCGGGCTGGCGGTATCCTCCGCCTGGATGAACCCCTTGGCGCCCAGTTCCGCCTCCACCGCGCGCTGGACCCGGCCGCGGACGATGGCGTTGCTGAACTGGCCCGGCCGCCCGCCCGGAGGCGCCTGCTGCCAGGCGTAGCTCTGGTACGCGGAAAACGAGGTCCTGGCATCATAGTCGAACTGGACGGAAGGGCCGGAACAGGCCAGCACCAGGGTCATGGCGCTGGCGGCCAGCAGGGGACGCAGGTATCTCATCTAGACCTCATGTGGATGCAAGCCGGGTCGGGAACGTCGCGGCCCCGGGCCGGATGGATCCCGGGAAGGCAACAAACAGCATCTTTTGTGCCATAGGCTAACTATTACTTATTCCACATATTTGGTTGAGGCTTATCGTCCCCTGGCCCGGCCGCATTCATCATCCTGAACGACCGCCGGCATCAATTTGAAGGATCGGGGCGGACAGGGACCCGCCGGGTCCAGGTCTGAGGACTCTTAAGCCGTTGTCGTGCAATAACCATTGCTGTTTCGCGCGGCCCCGGCATAAGTGGCCGTAGTGAAATGATGAGGTCTAGCCATGGTTATTCCGTAACGGCCACTAAAGTTGAGGAAATCACCCCGCAGTGAATTACCATTGCCTGCAAAGGCAGCCATAGGCGGGATCCATGCGCGCCGACGATCTGGATCACAAGGAGTTGTTGGAACTGGACCCGGAGGAAGGGGTGATCCTCTTTGCCGGGCAGCGGGCGCTGCTGCTGGATGCGGTGGCCATGGGGCTGCTGCGCAGGTACCTGGTGGAGAACTTCGGCCTCACCGCCGCGCGCGCCGTGCTCACCCAGTTCGGCTTCGCCCACGGGTGGCGGGTGGCCGAGGCCATGCGGGCCGGGATCCAGTGGGACAGCGAGGCGGACTGGTGCCGCGCCTGCACCCGCATCCACGCCCTGGAGGGCCTGTTCCGGGTCGAGTCGGACAGCGCCGATCCCATTTCCCCGGAGGGGGTGATGCTGGTGGATTCGTACGAGGCGGAGCAGCACCTCCTGCATTTCGGCCGGGCCGAGGCCCCCACCTGCTGGACCATCTGCGGCCTGCTGAGCGGCTACCTGAGCCGGACCACCGGCGAGGAGATCTACGTGCTGGAGGACCGCTGCCTCGGCAAGGGCGATGCCGGCTGCCACCTGGTGGGGCGCACCCGCGCGCAATGGGGCGATGAACGCGCCGAGGACTTGCGCATTTTCCGGCCGGGACCGTTCGCGGATTACCTCGACCTGTCGCTGCACCGGGTCGCCGAAACCCTGGAGGCCGCCGACCGCCGGCTGAAGATCCACCGGGAGGCGCTGGCGCGGGCCGAGCCCACCCTGGCGGAGCCGCATGGCACGGTGGCCAAGAGCCCGGCCATGCGCAAGGTGCTGGACCTGGCCATGCGGGTGGCCAAGGTCGATTCCACCGTGCTCATCACCGGGGAAAGCGGCACCGGCAAGGAGCGGATCGCGCGGCTGATCCACGACCGCTCGGCCAGGGCGCTGGGCCCGTTCATCGCGGTCAATTGCGGCGCCATCACCGAGACCCTGCTGGAAAGCGAACTGTTCGGCCACGCGCGCGGCGCCTTCACCGGGGCGGGCCATGACCGGCCGGGCCTGTTCGAATCCGCCAACCGCGGGACGCTGCTGCTGGACGAGATCGGCGAGGTCTCGCCGGGCATGCAGGTCAAGCTGCTGCGGGCGCTCCAGGAGCGGGAGATCCGGCGGGTCGGCGAGAACAAGGCCCGGCCGATCGACGTGCGAGTGCTGGCCGCCACCAACCGCGACCTGGCCCTGGCGGTGGCGGGCGGGGCCTTCCGCCAGGACCTCTTCTACCGGCTCCGGGTGGTGGAGCTGCACGTGCCGCCGCTGCGGGAGCGGGCCGACGACATCCTGCCGCTGGCCCGGGTGCTGCTGGCCAGTTCGGCGTTGGGGATGAACCGCAGGATCCTGGGGCTCAGCCCGGCCACCGCCCAGCGGCTGCTGGGGTATGGCTGGCCGGGCAACGTGCGGGAGCTGGAGAACACCATGGAGCGCGCCGCGGCGCTCGCCACCGGAACCCGGGTGGAGCTGGACGACCTGCCCGAGGAGATCCGCTCGGCCTTTCCCCGGCCGGTGGCCACCGAAGGGATGGTGCGGCCCCTGGATGAGATCGAGGAGGAATACATCCGCGCGGCCCTGGAGCGGAACAACGGCAACCAGACCCGCACCGCCCGGCAGCTCAAGATCGGGGCGGCGACGCTCTACCGCAAGCTCAAGGGCTACGGCGTGGTCGGCTAGTCGGACCCCGGTCCGTACTGCGGCCGCCAGTGGATCTTCCCGTCCGGGGAGGCGACGATGGTGACGGTCTTGAAATCCTGGTAGCCGCCCAGGCCGTCCCTGGCCTTGACCTGGAAGGTGATCGCCCAGCCGTACGAGCAGCTCAAGCCGCGCACCAGCCCGGTGTAGATCTTTTCCGGACCCACGATGGCCACGTTCTGGACCACGGCCTGGTAGGGAAGCGGCAGGGCCCGGGGGCAGAAGGAACGGACGCTGGCGTCGGCCTGCTCCTGGGTGGGCTTCGGGCCGCACTTGCCCAGCGCGCTGGGTGCGGCCGGGGCCATGCAGGCCAGCGACCACGGCAGGGCGCACAGGACCAGGGCGGCCAGCCCAGGATGGGCGACCCGGATGGGTCTCGCTGGTGGGCGCCTGGAAGGGTCGGGGTGGAACATGGAGCACCTTGAAGCCGGAACGGGAAACGGGGCTCTGGATCCGATCCTGGCCGGCCAGACCGCAGACCAAAGTTGCATCTTCGGTGCCACAAAAGCAACCGCCTTGGAATCAATTAAATTCCCTTGGCCGGGATGGCTTGCCGGATACGGGCCCATCAATTTGAATGGCGCAACGATCCAGAATGAATTAGCGAACGGGGCAGGTGGACCCGGTCATCCGGGCCGTTGCTCCGAGTTGCCGGAAGTCGATCCATCAAAATGGCTGAGAGCATAAGTCAAATTGAGGTGGCGGAAGGCCCGCTGAGCCGGCATGCGGGCCATTCGCTATTTTAACTATTATAATTATTATAGTTAATAATCGGAATAGAAAATGCAATAGGGTCATTTCCGAGTTCGTCCTTCCACCCCTGAACGGGAGTCCATGCCCGATCCAGGGGTTGCCAACGGGCCGGGAGGAGTCAGCCATGGTCGTATCTGCGCCTGCATCCGTGCTTCTGGACCTGCTCGCTCCGCTGTCCGGAATCCTGGTTCCCCTGGAATCCGTGCCGGACCCCGTGTTCGCGGGCAAGCTGGCCGGCGACGGCATCGCCATCGATCCCACCTCGTCCGTGCTCCTGGCGCCGGTGGCGGGAAAGATCACCCAGCTGCATCGGGCCCACCACGCCATCGCCATCACCTCCGCGGAGGGGGTGGAGGTGCTGCTCCACATCGGCCTGGATACGGTGGAACTGAAGGGCGAAGGCTTCACCGCCAAGGTGAGCCTGGGCGACCGGGTGGACGTGGGCCAGCCCCTGATCTCCTTCGACCCTGTGCTGGTGGGGTTGCAGGCCAAGAGCCTGCTCGTGATGATGGTGATCGCCAACGGCGAGCGGGTCGGTGCCATGCGCGCCGCCACCGGTCTGGTGGTGGCGGGCAAGAGCCAGGTCCTGCATCTGGACCTGCGCGAACCCACCGCGGAGGCGGCTCCCGCCGGCGGCGACACCGTGGAGTCGCGGGTCGTGGTCCTGGGCAACAGTTTCGGTCTCCATGCCCGCCCTGCCGCGATCCTGGCCGGAGCGGCCCGGCAGTTCAGCTCCGTGGTCCGCCTGCTCCGGGGCGCGGCGGAAGTGAACGCCAAGTCGGTGGTGGCCATCCTCGGCTTCGAGGTCAAGGCAGGCGACTCTCTGCAGATCAAGGCCACCGGGCAGGACGCCCGCAAGGCCTCGGACTCCCTGGCGGATCTCCTGGCTTCGGGCTGCGGCGAGGCCCCGGGCGCTCCGGCAGCGGCCGAGGCCAGCCGGCCTGCGGCCAAGGGCAGCGCCGCCGGCGACCTGGCGGGGGTGGCCGCGGCTCCGGGCCTGGCCATGGGGCATGTCTTCCAATACCGGCCGCAACAGATGGAAGTGGTCGAGGCCGGCAAGGATCCCACCCAGGAACAGGCCCATCTCGAAGCCGCCCTGCGCGATGCCGGACTGCAGATCGAGGCCATCAAGGCCCGGGTGCGGGCCGGGGCCGACGCCACCCGGGTGGGGATCCTTTCCGCCCACCAGGAACTGCTGCTGGATCCGGACCTCACGGAACTGGCCGCCACCGGGATCGGCGCCGGCAAGAGCGCCGCCTTCGCCTGGCGCGAGGCCTTCACCGCCTGCGCCACGAAGCTGGCCGGGCTGGAATCGCCCCTGCTGCGGGAACGGGCCAACGACATCCGCGACGTGGGCCGCCGGGTCCTGGCGCTGCTCACCGGTTCGGTCCAGACCCGGATGGAGGCGCCCAAGGATTCCATCCTCATCGCCGAAGAGCTGAGCCCCTCGGAAGCGGCCCAACTGGACCGCACCAAGGTGCTGGGCCTGTGCACCACCACGGGCGGACCCACCGGCCACGTCGCCATCCTGGCCCGGTCCCTGGGCATTCCCGCCGTCTGCGGCATCGACGAGGCTGCGCTGGAGCTGCCGGACAAGACCATCGTGGTGCTGGACGGCACCCAGGGGATCCTGAAACGGGCCCCTGGCGCCGCGGACCTGGCCCAGGCCAAGCAGGCCATCGGCCGCCAGGCCCTGCAGCGGGTCGAGGAGCAGGAAGCGGCCCAGAAGCCTGCCGTGACCGCGGACGGGTGCAAGGTGGAGGTGGCCGCCAACATCCGCAATGCCCAGGAAGCCAGGGAGGCGGTGGCCGCCGGGGCCCAGGGGGTCGGCCTGCTGCGCAGCGAATTCCTGTTCCTGGACCGGGAGACGGCCCCCACCGAGGACGAACAGGCCGCCGAATACAGCGCCGTGGCCAGGATCATGGGCCCCGGCCGCAAGCTGGTGATCCGCACCCTGGACGTGGGCGGCGACAAGCCGCTGGCCTATCTGCCCCTGCCCAGGGAGGCCAACCCGTTCCTGGGCATGCGCGGGGTGCGGGTGAGCCTCGACCGGCCCGACCTGTTCCGCACCCAGCTGCGCGCCATCCTGCGCGCCGCGCCCCTGGGGGACCTGCACATCATGTTCCCGATGATCGCCACCCTGGAGGAACTGCGCGCCGCAAAGGCGATCCTGGCCGAGGAGGCCAAGGCCCTGGGCGGATCCGCCAAGGCCGGGGTGATGATCGAAGTGCCCTCGGCGGTACTCATCGCCGATGCCCTGGCCGAGGAAGCCGATTTCTTCTCCATCGGCACCAACGACCTCACCCAGTACTGCATGGCCATGGATCGCGGCCACCCGCAGTTGGCCAAGCAGGCCGACGCCCTGCACCCCAGCGTGCTCAAGCTCATTGGTCTCACCGCGGAGAGCGCGCACCGGCACGGCAAATGGGTGGGCATCTGCGGCGGCCTGGCCTCGGATGTCCTGGCCATCCCGGCCCTGCTGGGCCTGGGGGTGGACGAGCTGTCCGTGAGCGTGCCGGCCATCGGCGCGGTCAAGGCCCGGATCGCCAGGCTGAGGAAGGGCGAGTGCGAAGCCCTGGCCCGCGAACTCCTGAAGCAGAGCACCGCGGCCGCTGTGCGCGCCCTGCTCGCCCCCCTTGCCCCTGTTGACCAGTAGCCGCCCCGGAGACCCGCCATGTCCATTGATTTCCTTGGTTTCCTGAAAAAGCTGAACCTGTTCGGTTCCCTGCAGAAGGTGGGCAAGTCGCTGATGCTGCCGGTGGCGGTGCTGCCGGTGGCGGGGCTGCTGCTCGGCATCGGCTCCGCCCACTTCGGGATCATCCCGGCCCAGGTGTCGAACATCATGAAGGCCTCCGGCGACGTGATCTTCGGCAACCTGCCCCTGATCTTCGCCATCGGGGTGGCCCTGGGCTTCACCGGCAACGACGGCGTCTCCGCCGTGGCGGCCACCGTCGGCTTCCTGGTGATGAACGCCACCCTCGGGGTGATGGCCGGCATCTTCCACGTGACCCCGGCCACGGTCATGGGCATCCCCACCATGGACACCGGCGTGTTCGGCGGCATCCTGGCCGGCGGCATGGCGGCCTTCATGTTCCAGCACTTCTACCGGATCGCGCTGCCCACCTACCTGGGGTTCTTTTCCGGCAAGCGGTTCGTGCCCATCATCACCGCGGTGGGCGCCATCGTTCTGGGTGTGGTGCTGTCGTTCCTGTGGCCGCCGGTGCAGAGCGGCATCAACCTGTTCTCCCACTGGGCCGCCGTGGGCAGCCCGCGCTCCGCGGCCACCGTCTACGGCTTCGTGGAACGCCTGCTGCTGCCCTTCGGTCTGCACCACATCTGGAACGTCCCGTTCTTCTTCGAGATGGGATCGTTCACCGACGCCGCCGGCAAGGTGGTGCACGGCGACATCAACCGGTTCTTCGCCGGGGACCGCTCGGCCGGAGTGCTGGCGGGCGCGTTCCTGTTCAAGATGTTCGGCCTGCCCGGCGCGGCCCTGGCCATCTGGCGCTCGGCCCGGCCCGAGAACCGCAAGCACGTGGGCGGCATCATGATCTCCGCGGCGCTCACCTCCTTCCTCACCGGGATCACCGAACCCATCGAGTTCTCCTTCATGTTCGTGGCTCCCGGGCTGTACCTGGTGCACGCGCTGCTGGCGGCCTCCACCCAGTTCCTGTCCAACACCCTGGGCATGCACATGGGCTTCACCTTCTCCCAGGGCGGCATCGATTTCGTGATGTTCAACGTCCTGGGCCACCAGGCCACCCGCTGGTGGCTGGTGCTGGTGCTGGGGCCCGGCTACGGCGTGCTCTACTACTTCGTGTTCCGCTGGTCGATCCAGTTCTTCAAGTTCAAGACTCCGGGGCGCGAGGACGAAACCGAGGCGGCCCTGGCCGCGCCGGTCACCGGCGACGATCGGGCCCGCGATCTGGTGCTGGCCTTCGGCGGGCGGCTCAACATCACCGCCCTGGACGCCTGCATCACCCGGCTGCGGGTGTCGGTGCTGGACCCCGCCCGGGTGGACCGGGCCCGGCTCAAGGCCATGGGCGCCGCGGAGGTGCTCCAGGTGGGCAACAGCGAGCAGGCCATCTTCGGCACCGCCTCGGAGAACCTGAAGACTGACATGGAGATCTACCTCAAGACCGCCGGACCCGAGGCGGACGGCGCCCTCCCGGCCGCCGCGCCCGCACCCGCGCCGGCAGCCGCTGCACCGCAGGTCACGGCGGCCCAGCGGCAGCAGGCCCGGAACCTCTATGCCGCCCTGAAGGGGCCCGGCAATGTGCTGGAGCTGGCGGCCGTGGCCGTCACCCGGCTGCGGGTGCGGCTGGCGGATCCCGGTCTGATGGACACCAAGGCCATGGCTGCGGCCGGGGTGAAGGCGGTGATGGTGCTGCCGGGCGACGAGCGGGATCTCATCGTCGGGTTGGAAGCGGGACAACTGGCCATGGCGCTCAAGGAGGGCAAGGCATGAGACGACGAATGGTTCTATTCCCCACGCTGGTTGCGCTGGGCCTGCCGCTGCTGTCCCAGAGCGCGCTCCCGGTGGACTTCCACGGCTACATCCGCGGCGGCACCGGGGTGAGTTCGGCCGGGGGCGAGATGGCCGCCTTCCAGCTGCCCGGGGCGGTGACCAAGTACCGGTTCGGCAACGAGGCCGAGGATTACGGCGAACTGGAGGCCGACGCCGTGGTCTGGGACAAGGAGGGGGCCCGGTTCAAGCTGTACACCATGGCCCAGTTCTGGCATCCCTACTCGGCGGGCCAGAATGCCCAGTACGTGGGCACCACCAGCTCCACCCGCGACGTGGACATGTCCCAGTACTGGGTGGAAGGCAAGGGCATCCTGGGCGACAGCGCGCCATTCAAGGACGCCGACCTGTGGATCGGCAAGCGCTACTACAACCGCCACCACGTGGAGATCATGGACTTCTACACCTGGACCAACCAGGGCATGGGCGCCGGCATCGAGAACATCGACCTGGGCTTCGGCAAGCTGCACTACGCCTACATCCAGACCGACAACATCAACAACATGAACACCGGTCCGGTCATGCAGACCATCGACGGACAGAACGTGGTGGGCACCCACGCCCTCCGCCTTTCCGACCTGAAGACCAATCCCGGCGGCTCCCTGAGCGTGGGCCTGGAGTTCGCCCGGGCCCGGCCGTACAGCTCGGTGTCGCTGGGCAGCAGCACGCCGGCCGCCAATTCCGCCACCGGCGCCGGGGTGGCCAACCGCAACAGCGGGGTGTCCATCTACCTGGAGCATGTGCAGAGCCAGGTTCTGGGCGGCGACAACAGCCTCCTGGTCGGCTACGGCACCGGCGCCTCCTCGACCCTGAACGCCCTGGGCCCCGCCCCCACCCCCGACGCATCGCTGACCATGGCCAACCGGACCCTGCGCGTGGTGGACGCACTCACCATGCAGCTGAACGCGAGCTTCGCCATGCAGGCCGTGGCCACCTACCAGAACAGCCGGGACGCCAGCGGTTCCAGGAACGTATGGACCTCCCTGGGCGCCCGCCCCATGTGGTTCCTCACCAAGCATTTCAGCCTCGTCCTGGATGCCGGCCTGGACCGGGTGAAGTACGCCTCCGACTACGCGCCGAACGGTTCGCCCAGCACCGCCGCCGGGGACACCGGCCAGCTGCTGAAGACCACCCTGGGCGCGGTGTGGCGGCCCGAACCGAAATTCCTGTCGGTGCCCCAGCTGCGTTTTTTCGTCACCAACGCCAACTGGAACCAGGTGACCAACCGCGCGGGACTCAACGCGCTCGGGGCCGAGAGCTTCGCCAACGGCACCTTCGCCGGCAAGACCAGCGGCACCACCTACGGCGTCCAGGCCGAGCTGTGGTGGTGAGCATCCGGCCCATCACCTCGGTGCTGCTCGATTTCCACGCGACCCTGGTGGACGGGGGGGATCCCTGCGCCTCGCTGGACGCGGCCTGGGCGCGCACCGGGCGCGGAACCGGCGCGGAGCAGGCGCTGGGCGGCGAACGCTACCAGCGCGTGGCGCGGCAGGTCCACCACCTCTGGGACAAGGTGCGGGAGGTGGATCCCCAGGGGCAGCGGGACCTTTCCCCGGAGCTGCACCGGGCGGCCTTCGACCGGCTCATGGCGCGCCTGCCCGAGGTGGACGCGGACCTGGCCCAGGCCTTCTACGAGGTGATGCCGCAGATGTGGCGGCCCTACGAGGACGCGGTGCCCACCCTCCGGGAACTGAGGCGGCGCGGCGTCTCCCTCGCCCTGGTGTCCAACGTCGATTCGGACATCCGGCCGGTGATGGCGCGCTGGCACCTGCTGGAGTGGTTCCAGGCGGTGGTGCTCTCGTTCGAGGTGGGCATCGTGAAACCCCAGCCGGCCATCTTCCAGCGGGCCCTGGACGCCCTGGGCGCGGCGGCCGGGGACGCCCTCATGGTGGGCGACGACCCGTTCGGCGATTCCGGCGCCGCGGAGCTCGGCGTGCGCACCCTGCTGCTGCCGCGCACCGAGGGCCGCACTCACGGGCTCGGCCTGATCCTGCGGCTCGTCGGCGGCTGATGCCTTCAAATCGATGGAACGCATGATTCGTTTTGACTCGAATCGGCCCAGGCCGGCCGGTCGGCGGCCATGGACTTCCTTGGCCCGGCTGGGGATTCCGGCCTTCCACCAGGGTGGCCCGGATCATGCATACGCCTGATAGCGCCGCGAGGCGCCCAGGAGACAGTCCATGTTGCGAAGTCTGAAAGAGCTGGAACGGTACGGGGTGAGCGCCACCGATGGCGACATCGGCCGGGTGGTGAACTTCCTGCTGGACGACGAGTGCTGGGCGATCCGCTATCTGGTGGTGGAGACCGGCGGCTTCTTCAACGGCCGGCCGGTGCTCATCTCCCCCATCTTCTTCGGCGAGCCGGACTGGGCGGCGAAGAAATTCCCCCTGGCGCTGACCATGGAGAAGGTCAAGAACAGCCCCAGCATCGACACCGACCAGCCGGTTTCCCGGCAGCGCGAGCGGATCTACAGCGGATACTACGGCAATGGCGACTACTGGGGCTACGCCGGCCTCTGGGGCCTGGGCGCCTACCCCAACCAGCTGGCCAACGCCAGGATGGAGGAGGCGCTCGCCGAGCAGCCCGCCCCGGACAACGACGACGTCCACCTGCGCAGCGCGGAGGAGGTGCGCGGCTACCAGATCCAGGGCAGCGACGACGCCATCGGCCATGTGGACGATTTCATCGTGGACGACGAGACCTGGGCGGTGCGCTACCTGGTGGTGGACACCAGCCGCTGGTGGTTCGGCAAGAAGGTGCTCGTCTCGCCGCTCTGGGCCACCTCGGTCAGCTGGGAAAAAAGGACCGTGAACCTGGACCTGTCCCGGCAGTCCATCAAGGACAGTCCCCTGTGGGATCCCACCCAGGTGGTGGACCGCCCGTACGAAACCCATTTGCACCGGCATTACCAGCGCCCCACCTACTGGTCTCCCGGTCCCCACCAGGGCGGCGGGGTGGGGACGCCCCACATCAAGTGAGGGAGGCCACCAGCATGGCAGACCATGGACAATGGGGACGGCGGGCCATCCTGTTCGACCTGGGCGGGGTGCTGCTGGACTGGGATCCGCGCCACGTGTACCGTTCCCTGTTCGCCGACGAGGCGGACATGGAGCGGTTCCTGGCGGTGGTCTGCCATGCGGACTGGAACCGCCGCATCGACGCCGGGCGCCCGTTCGCGGAAGCGATCCTGGAACGGCAGCGGGAGGTCCCTGAGTTCGCCGAGCTCATCGGCTTCTGGCGGTCCCGCTGGGAGGGGATGCTGAAGGGCGAAATCCCGGGGACCGTGGCCATCCTCCGGGAGCTGAAGGACCTGGGCGTGCCCCTCTACGCGCTCAGCAACTGGTCGGCCGAGACCTTCCCCATCGCCCGGGCGCGCTTCGGCTTCCTGGCCTGGTTCGAGCGCATCGTGGTGTCGGGGGAGGAGGGCCTGGCCAAGCCGGACCCGGCGCTCTTCCAGCGGGCCATCGAACGCTGCGGGCTGGTTCCGGCCAGGACCCTCTTCATCGACGATTCCCCGGCCAACATCGAGGTGGCCCTGGGCCTGGGGTTCGACCCGATCCTGTTCACCGGCGCCCAGCCGCTGCGCGAGGCGCTGGCGGCCCGGGGGCTGGCCCTGGCCCCGGGGTGACCCTGGCCCTTTGCATTTGAACGACCGCACCGTTCATTCTGATGGAGTCAGCGGCCCATGGCCCGGACCTGATTTATGGAAGTAATTGATAATTATCAAGTTTGCCTTATGGCATGGATGGTGCAAAGTTGACCCGGCGCCGTGCGTTTCGAGTCCTATGCTTTTGTTGAACCCGCGATGTTCCGCTCACCAGGAAAGGTTTTTGATCCCATGACCGGACAACCCAGGACGCCAAACCCCATCGGGCTCGCCTCCGACCACGGAGGCTTCGAGCTGAAGCGGTACCTGGCCGGGAAGCTGCGCGCGGCCGGCTGGGAGGTGGTCGATTTCGGCGACCTCCAGCCCACCCCGGACGACGACTATCCGGATTTCGTGGGGCCGCTGGCCCGCGCCGTGGCTCGCGGAGAGGTCGAGCGCGGCGTGGCCGTCTGCGGCAGCGGGGTGGGCGCCTGCGTGGCCGCCAACAAGGTGGCCGGGGTGCGGGCCTGCCTGGTCATGGATCCGTTTTCGGCCCGCCAGGGCGTCGAGGATGACGACCTGAACGTGATCTGCCTGGGCGGTCTGGTGGCCGGTCCGGCCCTGGCCTGGGAGCTGGTCGAAATCTTTCTCGCCGCGCGCTTCAGTGGCGCCGAGCGGCATCGCCGCCGCCTGGCCAAGGTGGCGGCACTGACCTCCGAGGAGAGCCGAACATGAGCACCAATCCCCTGAAACGCCTGGGCACCTTCGGCCAGTCCATCTGGCTGGACTACATCCGCCGCGATCTGATGGAAAGCGGAACCCTGCAGCAGATGATCGTGGAAGACGGCCTGCGCGGCATGACCTCCAATCCGGCCATCTTCGAAAAGGCCATCGGCGAAAGCCACGCCTACGATCCGGCCATCGCGGCCCTGGCCCGCCAGGGCCAGACCGTCCAGGAAATCTACGAGACGCTCAGCCAGGGCGACGTGCAGGCCGCCGCGGACGTGTTCCTGCCGCTCTACCAGAAGACCGACGGCGGCGACGGCTACGTCAGCCTTGAGGTCAACCCGCACCTGGCCCGGGATACCGAAGGCACCCTCCAGGAAGCCCGCCGCCTGTGGGCCGCCCTGAAACGGCCCAACGTCCTGATCAAGGTGCCCGGCACCGCCGAAGGGCTGCCCGCCATCCGGCAGCTCATCAGCGAAGGGATCAACGTCAACGTGACCCTGCTGTTCGGCCTGTCGCGCTACTGGCAGGTGGCGGAAGCCTACCTGGCCGGCATCCAGGCGCGCATGGATGCCGGCCTGGCGGTGAAGCACGTGGCCTCGGTGGCCAGCTTCTTCGTGAGCCGCATCGACACCCAGGTGGACCCGCTGCTGGAATCCTTCTTCCCCCAGGGCGGCAAGGGGGCGCTGATGGCCCGGGAGCTGCACGGGCAGGTGGCGGTGGCCAGCGCCCGGCTGGCCTACCAGAACTACAAGGAACTGTTCGGCGGCGCCCGGTTCCAGCCCATGGCCGAGGCGGGCGCCCGCCCCCAGCGGCTGCTCTGGGCCAGCACCGGCACCAAGAACCCGGACTACAGCGACGTGAAGTACCTCGAGGCCCTCATCGGCCCGGACACCATCAACACCGCGCCGCTGGAAACGCTGTCCGCCTATCGCGACCACGGCGATCCCAAGGTCCGCATCGACCACGACATGGACGTGGCCGGCCGGGTCATGGGGGAGCTCCTGGAACTGGGCATCCGGCTGGACGACGTGACCGGCCAGCTGGAGGCCGCCGGGGTTGAGAAGTTCATCCAGCCGTTCGACCAGCTGATGGAGACCCTGGCGCACAAGCCATGAGCGAACCCACCGGCGGCTTCAACCTGGCGGGTCGGCAGCCGAAGGGGTTCGCCCTCCTGGCCGAACTGGCCCTGGATCTGCGCTGGTCCTGGAACCATGGCGGCGACGAGCTGTGGCGGCAGCTGGACCCGACCCTGTGGCGGCTCACCCAGAACCCCTGGGCGGTGCTGCAGACCACCTCCCGGCACCGGCTGGAGCAGGCGCTGGCCGATCCCGGCTTCCGCGGCAAGGCCGAGACCCTGCTGCGCGTGAAGCACGACGCGGAGCGGGCGCCCGCCTGGTTCCAGCAGGCCCATCCGGATTCCAGCCTGGACGGCGTCGCCTATTTCAGCATGGAGTTCATGCTGAGCGAGGCGCTGCCCATCTATTCCGGCGGCCTGGGCAACGTGGCCGGCGACCAGCTCAAGGCCGCCAGCGATCTGGGGGTGCCGGTGTTCGGGGTGGGCCTGCTCTACCAGCAGGGCTACTTCCGCCAGGTGATCGACCAGGAAGGGGCGCAGCAGGCGCTGTTCCCCTTCAACGACCCCGGCCAGCTGCCCATCACCCCCCTGCGCGGGGCCGACGGCCAGTGGCTGAGGCTGGAGATCGCGCTGCCCGGCTATTCGGTGTGGCTCCGGGCCTGGCAGGTGCAGGTGGGCCGGGTGAAGCTCTACCTGCTGGACAGCAACGACGCGGCCAACTACCCGGCCCACCGGGGCATCACCAGCGAGCTGTACGGCGGCGGAGCGGAACTCCGGCTCAAGCAGGAGCTCCTGCTGGGGATCGGCGGCTGGCGCCTGCTGGAGGCCCTGGGCCTCCACCCGCAGGTCTGCCATCTCAATGAAGGCCACGCGGCTTTCGCCGTGCTGGAACGGGCCCGCAGCTTCATGACGGCCACCGGCCAGCCGTTCCCGGTGGCGCTGGCCGCCACCCGGGCCGGGAACCTGTTCACCACCCACACGGCGGTGGCCGCCGGGTTCGACCGGTTCGCGCCCGGCCTGGTGGAGCAGTACCTGGGCCGCTACGCCGAGCAGAAGCTCGGCATCCCGCTCCCGGAGCTGCTGGCCCTGGGGCGCCGGGATCCCGGCGACGGCTCGGAGCCCTTCAATATGGCCTACCTGGCCATCCGCGGCAGCGGCGCGGTGAACGGCGTGAGCCGCCTGCACGGCCAGGTGAGCCGGCAGCTGTTCGCGCCGCTGTTCCCCCAGTGGCCGGTGGCCGAAGTGCCGGTGGGCCACGTGACCAACGGCGTGCACACCCCCACCTGGGATTCCGCGGCGGCCGACCAATTGTGGACCGAAGCCTGCGGCAAGGACCGCTGGCTGGGCACGGTGGAAACCCTGGAACGGGACATCGCCGGCCTGGACGATGCCCGGATCTGGGCGTTCCGGGCCGCCGCCAGCCAGACTTTCGTGACCCACGTGCGCGAGCGGATGGCCATGCAGCTGGCCGCTTCCGGCGCCCCGGCCATGACGGTGGCCGAAGCCCGGCAGCTGCTGGACCCCAAGGCGCTCACCCTGGGGTTCGGCCGGCGCTTCGCCAGCTACAAGCGGCCCAACCTGCTGCTGACCGACCCGGAGCGCCTGCTGCGCCTGCTGTCCGGCCCGCGGCCGGTGCAGCTGGTGCTGGCCGGCAAGGCCCATCCCGACGACCGGGCCGGGCAGGCCCTGATCCAGGAATGGACCCGGTTCATCCGGCGCCCGGAAGTCCGCCCGCACGTGGTGTTCCTGAGCGACTACGACATGCAGCTGACCGGGGAGCTGGTGCAGGGGGTGGATGTCTGGCTGAACACCCCCAGGCGCCCATGGGAGGCCTGCGGCACCAGCGGCATGAAGGTCCTGGTCAACGGCGGCCTCAACCTTTCGGAACTGGACGGGTGGTGGGCGGAGGCCTACACGCCCGAGGTGGGCTGGGCCCTGGGGGACGGCCTGGAGCACGGCGAAGACCCGGCCCGGGACGCCCAGGAAGCGGAGGCCCTCTACCGGCTGCTGGAGCAGGAGGTGGTTCCGGAATTCTACGACCGCGACCCGCAGGGCATCCCGGTGGCCTGGGTGGCCCGCATGCGCAAGAGCATGGCGTGCCTGACCCCGCAGTTCTCGGCCAACCGCGCGGTGCGCGAGTACACCGAACGGCACTACCTCCCGGCCGCCCAGGCCTATGCCGAGCGTCAGGCGGACCAGGGGGCGCTGGGCCGGCGCCAGGTGGAGGCGCGGCACCGCCTGGAGCAGGGCTGGGCCACCTTGAGCTTCGGCCAGACCCGGGTGGAAACCCAGGATGACCAGCATGTCTTCCAGGTCCAGGTCCAGTTCAACCAGTTGGATCCGGAGATCGTGCGGATCGAGCTCTATGCCGACGGCCCCGACGGTGTCCCGTTCCGGCGGGAAATGCTCCGGGTGGATTCCGCGGACGGCCACCTGTTCCGGGCCGCCGTGCCCGCGGCCCGGCCGCTGTCCGACTACACCGTCCGGGCGGTGGCGCGCTGCCCGGGGGCCGCGGTCCCCCTGGAAGCCCCATGGATCTGCTGGCAGCGATGAGGTCATCTTCGGGAAGGAACGAACCATGGTAA
>JARLGP010000017.1 GCA_031292735.1 Holophaga sp. | reverse complement strand
GGAAGCGAAGGAAGTCCGGGCCGCCGCCGCTGGTCGCGAAATCCTTGTGGTGGGTGGGGGTTAGATCCCGCATTCGGTCCGCGTGCGGGATGGCGATGATGATGTGCGGCGGTATCTGGAAGTTGAAATTGATACCTTCACTCATGAAGCGAAGGAGCCCGCTGACGGTTGCAAAAAAACTGTCACCATCCAGCAGGTAAATAACCGGATAGGACATGTTGGCAAAGGGTTGGTGGTGGTCGTAGGAATTGGGCAGATAGACCCAATAGGACCGGTCCTCGTCCAGAACCTTGGAATGGATCGTGAACTTTTCTCCTATGCTGATCAGCTGGCCCGTAGATGGCAGGCTGAGCTCCCCGCTGATCCCTGGGACTGTCATTCAGAGGGACAAGGTGAGCAGGGCGGATCGGGATATTTTTAAAAAGGCATTCAGCATGTTTCCTCCACGAGCAATACCTTTATGGGTTAATGGGCAAGCTTACGGTGACGGATCGACCATCCAGGACCTGCAGGTTGAATCCATGTGAAGCAGGACGGCCATGGCAAAGTAGAATAATTGTTTCTTTTATATATTTTGAGTTGGTCCTGCACCGGACGCGCGGACGTGGGCGGTGGATGCCTGTTAACCTGAGCACCCAGAATGGTTCAAACCGAGCGCGGGGTGCAACCTTGAACGACGTTTCAGGCATGGACGGCGCTGAAAATACCGATTCGAATCGATTGCCCTCCTGCCCGGCAGCAGTGGCAGACGTTTGCTGGAAGCGGCCCGTCCCGGGCACCCCCGGCGGATCTCCGACAAGGTGGAGGAATTGGGGTCGTACCTGGGCCCAGCTAATTATTAAAGAGATTAAGAGAACTCTGTACTAGCGCCTGGCCGAGCCCATGGGGTCCGGGTAAAGGGTGAAGTCGGGAATGGACCTGCGCCCGGGTTCCAGGCGGACGCCCATGGCCCGCGCCAGGGCGGCGCCGCCGTCCCTGGGCTCGGCCATGCGGAAGGCCCAGGTCTGCCGGTCCCGGGTCTCCGGATCGGTCTCCGCCTGCAGGTCCCAGCGCTGCAGGCTGGCCAGGCCCTGGTTGAAGGAAGAACGCGCCCGGGGCACGTAGCCGATCAGCGGCCCGGCGATCATGAGGCAGGCCAGGAGCCAGAACAGGCCGGAGGGGGCCGCGGGGGCCATGGCCTCGCGGTCCTTCTCCCGCGGCAGGTTCCACGGGGGCACCCGCTGCTCCTGGGGGTCCCGGGTGACTTCCAGCAGCCCCATCTCCAGCAGGTCGGCGATGATCTTGTAGGTGTCCAGCTCGTCGTAGCGGCTGATCTGGAGCACGGTCTGGATGCTGGAGGGCTGTTCGAAATAGGTGAGGGTCTTCTCCTGCTCGTGGGTGAGGCCCGAGCCCTTGGCCTGCACCTGGCCGCTGCCGTCCAGCAGCGGGGAAAGGTCCTGGTCCAGGTCCAACTGGAGCAGCTTGCCGGCGGGGGTCTTGGCCAGGGGGACCTTGGTGTCCGGGAGGCGGCGCTGCACTTCCGGCCACTCGTCCATGATCCGGGCCGCCTCCATGAGGATGGTGTCCACCGGGATGGCCGGGAAGTTCTCCCGGTCCAGGTCCATGGGCAGGATCGAATCGAACCGGTAGTCGCCTTCCACCCAGCGGAAGGTGCGGTTGATGATGGCCATGGCCTGGTTGAACAGGGCGTCCTGGAGGTCCTGGGGCGACACCCGCCCGGACTCCAGCAGCAGCGTCCCCATGCGCTTCAGGGTCTGGCGCTGGTGCTGGATCATTTCCAGCAGCTCCTCCCCGGACAGCCGCCCCAGCCGCACCAGCAGGGCGCCCACCCGGTCCTCCATGGGCACCTGGTTGGAGTCGCAGCCGACGATCTCGCCCTGGTCGAAAAAGATCTTCACGAATTCCTGGGCCCGGGACAGCACCAGGGTGCCGCTCTTGCCCTGGGTCTTGATCATGTTGAACAGGGAAAACAGGTCGAAATCCCGCAGGGAGCCTTCAAGCGCCATCTGCCACCCCCTTTCAGTGCCGCCGCGGCAGCAGTTTCAGCCAGGAGCGCAGGCAGAGCACGGCCAGCAGCGCCAACCCCACCGGCAGCCACAGGGAGGCCGGATCCGCGAGGATCTCGCCGGGGTAGCGCACCGAGCGGCCGGTGACCAGCACGATGCCCAGGGCGAAGCAGAAGAAGCCGTATTCCACGAAGCCGCCCCAGGTGTCGCCCACGAAGGCGCGGTCGGTGCCGGGCAGCAGCACCATCAGCATCCGGTGCAGCACCCGCTGGGTTTTCTGGTAGTACGCCACCTCGTCCACCTTGCGTTTCCGGCTGCCGCCGTGCAGGCCGTCCTTGAGGGTGAACAGGTGGTAGCACTTGGAGCAGATGGAGGTGTCGGTGCTGTCGGTGGTGTGGAACGGGTCGCCGCAGCGCACGCACTGGGAGGGATGCGCCTCGTTGACGCTCCGGCGCACCCGCAGCAGGATGGCCAGGGCGGCCAGCAGGGGCAGCAGCAGGTTGAACAGCAGCACCAGCTCCTCCATCCGGCCCAGGACGCGCCCGGTGCCCGGCAGCGCGGCGGAGAGCGCCTGGATCCGGGCCGGGGTGTCCGGCAGGGGCATGGCGAAGGTCCGCTGCTCCTTGCGGGCGTGGTTGGCCACCACCATCCGGTTGTAGCTTTCCGGGGCGGCGCGGTCGGCCTCCGCCTGCTTGGCGGAGCCCAGGGGGCTGTCCATCTGCTTGAACGCCACCACGCTCTGGTTGAGCAGCAGCTCCGGGGCACCGGGGGCCAGCGCCACCGCCTGGTCGAAGCAGGTCTTGGCCCCGGCCAGATCGCCCAGCTGGAACCGCGCCACGCCCAGGTTGTTCAGCACCGCCGCATGGTCCCGGTGCCCGGGAACCAGGGCCTTGAAGCTGAGTTCGGCCCGGGCCCAATTCTGCAGCTCCAACTGGCGCCATCCGGCCAGGAAGGCGCGGTCTTCGGGCGCCAGGGCCGCCAGCGCCCGCGGGTTCTCCGGCAGCGGCTGGGGACGCAGCTGCAGGGCCACGATGCTGGGACTGGGCCGGCCTGCGGCCATGGGCTCCAGCACGGCCAGGGCCGGGTGCACCAGCTGCAGCAGCACCAGGAACACCGTGACCCGGATCTCCAGGGGCAGCATGAAGGGAGCCAGCAACCAGAGCCAGAGCATGGCCACCACGCTGGGATCCAGGCCCAGGATCACCGGCAGGGTGACCAGGAACGCGCCCAGGAAGGCCGCCACATGCCGGTTGATCCGCCAGCGCCGCAGCGGGTCCTCCCACAGGTAGCGGAACACCCGGCGGTAGCGCAAGGCCAGGCAGAGGGCCCAGCCCCAGAGCATCAGGGTGGCCATGAGCCGCACCCAGGCCAGGTGCTGCAGCGCCCACAGCCAGCGGTGCACCGGATGGGCCAGCCGGGAGCGGGTCAGCTCCATGACGTCGGCGACGCTCCAGAGATAGCCGTGCAGGCCCTGCCGGCGCATGAGGATCACCTTGGTGCCCAGCAGGGCCGGATCATTGGGAGCCCATGAATCCACGCTCTGCACCACCTGCAGCCCCAGGGCCGGGTTCCCTTCCCGTCCCAGCTGCCGGGCGAACACCGCCATGGCGTCCACCAGGGGCAGCACGTCCAGGGTGCCGTAGGTCCGGCGCAGCAGCTCCACGTCCTGGACGGCCGCCTGGATGGCGGCGGGATCCCCGGCCCGGAAGGCCGCCTTCAGGTGCTCGACCCGGTAGCTCAAGGCCACGGCCGGAACCAATTCCGGCGCCAGTGGAGGCGGAGCCGACCAGAGCCCGAGGGCGGCCAGCGCGAGGACGAGGGTCCGGAAATAAGACAACGCAGATGCCTTCCGAGATTTTACGAAGCCTAACACATTTTTCCTGTGGAATTAAG
>JARLGP010000123.1 GCA_031292735.1 Holophaga sp. | reverse complement strand
GCTTCTGGGCGGCGAAGTCCAGGCTGGCGTAGGCGTTGGCCCCGAAGGCGCGGAGCACCCGCTCCTTCTTGCGGGCCACCCGGCTGGCGGTGACGGTGGCGAACGCGCCGCCCTCGAACTTGAGCCGGGCATTCACCAGATCGGCATACTTGGTGAGCACGGGCACGCCCACCGCCTCCACCGAGACCACCGGCCGGCCGATGAGGGCCAGCAGCAGGTCCAGATCGTGGATCATCAGGTCCATGACCACGTCCACTTCCAGGGACCGCATGGGAAAGGGCGAAACCCGGACCGCCTCGGCGAAGTGCGGCTTGAGGCCCAGGGCGCGCAGGGCGGTGACGGCCGGGTTGAACCGCTCCAGATGGCCGGCCGCCGCCACCAGCCCGGGCCTGGCCGCCTGGGCCCGGTCCAGCGCCGCCAGCAGGGCGCTGCCCTGTTCCATGGTGGCCGCCAGGGGCTTTTCCATGAGCAGGTGCTTGCCGGCCGCCAGCACCTCCAGCCCCAGGGCGTGGTGGAACCCGGTGGGAGCCGCCACCTGCACCGCGTCCACCTTGTCCAGCACGTCACCCAGGCCGGCCACCCAGGCGGTGTCGAACTTCCCGGCGATTTCCCGGCCGCGGCCCTCGTCCGGATCCACCACCGCCACCAGGTCCGCCACCTCGGAGCCCGCCGCGATGCGCGCGTGGTGCTGCCCCAGGCTGCCGACTCCCGCCACCGCCACCCGCAATTTCGACATGTGCGCTCCTTGTTTGAATGTTGATGTCCAACCCATGATTCCAGCCTAACGCCGGGGCCGGCCCATCACCAGTCGCGGGAGTCAGGGGAGGGACTGAAGGTACTCGGCCAAGGCCAAGGGATAGATTCGCATTTCCTGTTCATAAACCCGCTTCTGGAGGGCCTCCGGGCTGTCCCCGGGCAGCACCGGCACCCGGGCCTGGGCCAGGATCCGGCCGTGGTCGTAGAGGTCGTCCACCAGGTGCACGGTGCAGCCGGATTCCGCCGCCCCGGCGGCCAGCACGGCGCGGTGCACGTGCATGCCCCACATGCCGGGGCCGCCGAAGCCCGGCAGCAGGCCGGGATGGATGTTGAGGATGCGGCCCGCCCAGCGGGGCGGCACCTCCAGCTTCTTCAGCCAGCCGCACAGGGCGATGCACTCTGCCCCGGCCGCCTCGGCCAGGGCGTAGCAGGCCTGGGAGTAGCCGGCGTCGTCGGGGTGGGCCGAGCGCAGGGCCACCCGCACCGGGACCCCTTCGGCTTCCAGCCGCGGGATGCCGCCGGCTTTGGAGGTGGAGGCCAGCCCCAGCACCACCTGGGCGGGAACCCGCCCGGCGCGGCAGGCGGCCAGCAGGTTCAAGGCGTTGCCCCCGGTTCCGGAAAAGAAGAGCGCCAATCGTTTCATTCCTTCATCATCCCAGGCTCCAGCCCGGCCCGGAACCGCAATCCGCCTCCGGCAACATTGGATGGCCTTTCTTGCGGACCTCAGGGGCGAACGATTGCTATGATTCCAGGGAGCCCCGGCCATCCCCCCTGCCCCAGCTCCCGGAGGGTTTCATGAAGTTCACCAGCCAGATCGAGGACCATACAGGCACGGTCAAGCTTGAGGGCCGCTTCACCTTCGAGACCCACCCTGCCTTCAAGTCCTGCACCCAGGGCCTCCTGGACCACCGGGAGCTGAAGCGGGTGATCCTGGACATGGAGGGCGTGACCTACATGGACGCCAGTTCCCTGGGCATGATCCTGCTGCTGCGCGAATCCACCGAGACCCGGAACCTGGAGCTGGCCCTGAAGCGGCCTTCGGCATCGGTGCGCCGGCTGCTGGAGATCGTGCAGTTCGAGAAGATCTTCGAAATCCTGCCCTGAGCCATGCTGGAACCCATTCAGATCAACGACGCGGTACGGGTGCCCGGAACGGCCCTGCAGATGAAGGCGGTGCGGGCCGGCGGCCCGGGCGGCCAGAACGTGAACAAGGTCTCCTCCAAGGTGGAACTGCGGGTGGACCTGGGGCTGATCGAGGGGCTGGCGCCGGACGCCCTGGAGCGGCTGCGCCAGCTGGTGCGCAACCAGCTGGACGGCGAGGGCCGCTGGATGCTCACCAGCTCCCTCACCCGGGACCAGAGCGCCAACCTGGAGGATGCCCGGGCCAAGGTGGCCAAGGCGGTGGCGGCGTCCCTCGCCGCCCCCATCCCCCGCCGCCCCACCCGGCCCACCCACGGCAGCAAGCTGAGGCGGGTGACCGCCAAGAAGCTCACCGGCGCCCGCAAGCAGGCCCGAAGCGCCAAGGACTGGGACTAGATGCTGAAGCAGGACCGTTCCGGGCTCAACTACTTCAAGCTCGTCAAGCAGGCCCGCACCCCGGCCCCCGGCGGCCGGCCGCTGCGCATCGCCCTCCTGTCGGACGCCTCCACCCAGCACCTGGTGCCCCTGCTCAAGGTGCTGTTCGCCGACAACGGCGTGGACGCGGCCATCTATGAGGGCGGCTACGACGCCATCCAGATGGAGGCCTACAACCCCGACTCGGGCCTGTACCGGTTCCGGCCGGACCTGGTCTTCCTGATCAACGCCCTGGGCAAGGTGAAGGCCGACTACTACGCCTTCCCGGACGACCCCGCCGGCTTCGCCGCCCACCAGGCGGGCATCCTGGAAAGCATCTGGAACGCCATCCAGGAGCACGGCTCGGCCAAGCTGGTGCAGACCACCTTCGTGCTGCCCTACGAGCGCCCCTTCGGCCACTTCGGGCTCAAGCTGCCCGGCACCCTCCACCAGGCCATCACCGAGCTCAACCGGGAGATCGCCATCCGCTCCCGGGCCCACCCCAACGTGCTGCTGCTGGACACCGACGCCCTGGCCGGCTGGGTGGGCCGCAAGCACTTCATCGACGAGCGGCTGTGGGCCCTGGCCAAGTCCTATTGCGCCCTGGAGTGCCTGCCCGAGGTGGCCCAGGGGCTGGTGGACGTGGCCCTGGCCGCCCAGGGCCGGTCCATCAAGTGCGTGGTGCTGGACCTGGACAACACCCTGTGGGGCGGGGTGGTGGGCGACGACGGCCTGGAGGGCATCGGCCTGGGCGACCTGGACGACGGCGACGCCTTCCGTTTCTTCCAGCTTTACCTGCGCGACCTGGCCCGGCGCGGGATCATCCTGGCGGTGTGCAGCAAGAACAACGAGGAGACCGCCCGCCGGGTGTTCCTGGAGCATCCGGCCATGGTGCTGAAGCTGGAGCACATCGCCATGTTCGTGGCCAACTGGGAGGACAAGCCGAAAAACCTGCGCCGGATCCAGGCCAACCTGAACATCGGCTTCGATTCCATGGTGTTCCTGGACGACAGCCCCTTCGAGCGGAACATGGTGCGCCAGCTCATCCCCGACCTCCTGGTGCCGGAACTGCCGGAGGATCCGGCCCTCTACGTGCGCTTCCTGGCCGAGCTGAACCTGTTCGAGACCAGCACCTTCTCGGAACTGGACGGCAAGCGAAACCGGCTCTACCAGGAGCAGGGCCGGCGGGAGCAGGTGAAGGCGCACAGCCAGAGCATCGACCAGTTCCTCGCCTCCCTGGAGACCGAGGCGGACATCCAGCCGTTCCTGCCCAGGCACCTGTCCCGCATCGCCCAGCTGCTCCAGCGCAGCAACCAGTTCAACCTCACCACCCGGCGGCTGTCCGAAGCGGAATGCCGGAAGGTCATGGAGCAACCGGCCCGGCATCCCGCGTTCACCATCACCCTGCGCGACACGTTCGGCGATTTCGGCCTCATCAACGTGGTGCTGCTCACCCTGCAGGACGCCACACTGGAGATCGACGGCTTCCTGATGAGCTGCCGGGTGCTCCAGCGGGGGGTGGAGCAGCTGGCCATGAACCGGATCTTCACCCTGGCCGGGCAGCTGGGCGCCACGCGGGTGCGCGGCCGCTACCTGCCCACCGCCAAGAACGCCATGGTCAAGGACTTCTACCCCCAGTTCGGCTTCACCATGGCCGCCACGGCCGAGGACGGCAGCACGGAATGGCTGCTGGACGTGGCGGCCTACCGGCCCAGACCGGTATTCATCCAGGAGCGCCAGCCATGACCGACCCCAGCATCCAGCAGCGGCTGAACCTGGTGTTCCAGGACGTGTTCGACCGGCCCGACCTGCAGATCACCGCGACCATGACCGCCGAGGACATCGACGAGTGGGACTCGCTCACCCACATCATGCTCATCGTCGCCACCGAAAAGGCGTTCAAGGTCAGTTTCACCACCAAGGAGGTCAAGTCCCTGAAGAACATCGGTGACTTCATCCAGCTGATCGCCCGCCGGTTGGATCCATGTCCCTGACTTCCCCGGGCTTCGCCCTGTTCCTGGCCCTGGCCCTGGCCCTGTTCCACCTTTCCCCGGGCCGCTGGCGGGCCGGCATCCTGCTGCTGGCCTCCCTGGCCTTCTACGGGTTCTGGAACCCGCTCCAGCTGGCCCTGCTGCTGGCGGTGACCGCCGCGGTGTTCGCCCTGACCCGGGCCGGGGCCCGGCGCGGCGGGGAGCCGGCCCGGTTCCGGCTGGCCATGGCCATGGTGGCGGGCCTGCTGACCCTGCTGGCGGTGTTCAAGTGCGGCGTCCCGGCGCTCCGCCTGCTGGGCAGCCAGCGCGGCGCCACGGCCCTGCTGGCCCCCCTGGGGCTCTCCTACTACCTGTTCAAGATGATCAGCTACATCCTGGACGTCTACTGGGAGACCCTGGAACCGGTGCGGGAGTTCATTCCGTTCTGCCTCTACGTCTCCTTCTTCCCGCAGATGGTCAGCGGCCCCATCCAGCGCCCGGGCTCCTTCCTGGGCCAGCTGGACCGCCTGCGGGCCCCCGACCCGACCCTGATGCAGGCGGGGCTGCGCCGGATCCTGTTCGGCCTGTTCAAGAAGCTGGTGATCGCCGACCGGCTGGCCGACACCGTGGCCCAGGTGCACGGCAACCCCGCCGCCGCCTCCAGGCTGGACCTGCTGCTGGTGGCCTACCTGTTTCCCCTGCAGCTCTACGCGGACTTCTCCGGGCTCACCGACATCGCCCTGGGCATCGGCGCCCTGTTCGGCCTGAGCGGGCCGGAGAACTTCAACGAGCCGTTCCGGGCCACCGACCTTGCGGATTTCTGGCGGCGCTGGCACATGTCGCTCACCTCCTGGCTGACCGACTACCTGTTCACCCCCCTGCGCATGCGCTTCCGCCACCTGGGCACCCTGGGCCTGGCCCTGGCCATCTTCCTCAACATGCTGGCGGTGGGGGTGTGGCACGGCCCCACCTGGACCTACGCGGCCTTCGGCGCCCTGAACGGGCTGCTGATGATCGGCTCGGCCCTCACCCTCAAGCCCAGGCTGGCCTTCTGCAAGCGCCACCCGACCCTGGGCCGGATCCGCGCCTGGACCGCGCCCCTGGCCACCTTCCACCTGATGCTGGTGGGCTGGATCCTGTTCCGGGCCGAATCCTTCCGGTCGGCCATGGCCTATTTCAAGGGGCTGGCCGCGGCCCCCGGGTTCCTGCGGCTGGACCTGGACCCCGGCGTGCTGGCCTGGGCCGGCGCGTCGGTGCTCATCCTGTGGGCGGTGCGGCGGGCCGGCCAGACCGGCACCTGGCTGCAGCGCCGGTTCGCCTCCCGAGCCGCCCGCTGGACGCTCTACTACGCCGC
>JARLGP010000122.1 GCA_031292735.1 Holophaga sp. | reverse complement strand
GTGAGCAAGCGGATCAGCGAGCTGGAAGCCCAGCTCGGCATCCAGCTGCTGGTGCGCACCAACAAGGGCGTGGAGCCCACCGCGGCCGGCATCGGCCTGCTCAACCTGGCCCGCAGCGCGCTGTTCCGGCTGGACGAAATCAGCATGCAGATGCAGGAGTACGCCACCGGCGCCCGCGGCCTGGTGCGCATCCTGGCCAACATCTCGGCCATCACCCAGTTCCTCCCGCAGGACATCAAGTCCTTCCTCGAAAAGCATCCGCATGTGAAAATCCAGCTCCAGGAAAGCATCAGCGGCGACATCGTCAAGGCCGTCTCCGAGAATTCCGCCGACATCGGGGTGTTCACCGTGGCGCCCTACCGGGAATTCATCGAGGTTTTCCCCTACCACGCCGATCATCTGACCATGATCGCGCCCAAGGGCCACCCGCTGACCCGGCGCCGCGGGGTGCGCTTCGCCGACGCGCTGGACTATGATTTCGTCGGCTTCCACACCGGCAGCTCCATCAACCTGCTGCTGCTCAAGGCCGCCGGAGAGCTCGGCCGGCCGCTACGCATGCGCATCGAGGTATTGGGCTTCGACGCCCTGTGCTACATGGTGAGTTCGGGGCTGGGGGTCGCCGTGCTGCCCGAGACCGTGGCCCGGACCTTCGCCGGCGTGTTCGGCCTGCGCACCATCCGGCTCGACGAGCCCTGGGCGTCGCGCGAACTGCGGCTGGGCGTGCGTTCCTACGAGGGGCTGCCGGTGGCGGCCAAGCTCCTGGTGGACCACCTGCGACGGTAGCCATCGCCATCCGCGATGGCGGCATCGTGAAATACCAGTTTCCCACGCGGCAGCCTCGGGCATGATACTCAGCAATGCCGTGTCCAGAACTGCCAGCGTGGCGCTGGCCCAGTACGGGGCGGAACGGGCTCGGGGTACGGATGGCGGCGGGAACTCCCGCCCCGTTCACCGGGCCTTTGTGCAACCCGGAAACCCTTTCTCCAGGAGAACTCATGGAACCGACCGCCGCAACCATCCCAATCAGCGCCTCCAAGGCCTGGTACAGCGATCTGCAGCCGCAGCACTACCGTGTGCTGGCGGCCAGTTTCCTGGGCTGGGTGTTCGACGGCTACGAGTCCTACGTGCTGGTGCTGGTGGTCCCGTTCGTGCTCAAGGCGATGCTCACCCCCGGCCAGATGACCAACCGCGCCATCTACGCCGGCATGACCTTCAGCGTCACCCTGCTGGGCTGGGGCATCGGCGGCATGACCGGCGGCATCATGGCCGACTACATCGGCCGCAAGCGCATGATGATGCTGTCCATCCTGTTCTACGCCCTGTTCACCGGCTTCACCGCGCTGGCCACCAACTTCTGGATGTTCTGCTTCCTGCGCCTCATCACCGGGTTCGCCATGGGCAGCGAGTGGAGCACCGGCGTGGCCCTGCTGTCGGAAACCTGGCCCAACAAGGCCCGGCCCAAGGGCGCCGGCTTCCTGCAGTCGGGCTTCGGCGTCGGCACCCTGCTGGCCGCCCTGGTGTGGCTGGTGCTGAGCAAGTACCAGCCCCTGGGCGCCAACACCTGGCGCCTGGTGTTCGTGGTGGGCGCCCTGCCCGCGCTGTTCTGCCTCTACATCCGGCGGGCGGTGGGGGAATCCGAGAAATGGCTCAAGGCGGTCCGGGAGCAGCGCTGGGGCAAGACCAACGCGGACGGCACCGTCTCCGTCGGCAGCAGCAAGCGCCCTTTCACCCTGTCCGAGATCTTCCGGGAACCGGAAAGCCGCAAGAACGTGCTGCTGACCTTCCTGCTGTCGATTACCACCACCGTGGGCTGGTACGCCATTTCCATCTGGCTGCCTGATTTCGCGGTCCAGATGGCCAAGAACCTGGGCCTGGCCAACGCCACGGCCTGGGGCCTGCGCTCGGCCCTGGTCTACACCAGCGGCGCCGTGGTGGGCTACCTGCTGTCCGGCTTCCTGGCGGACGGCGTCGGCCGCCGCAAGTTCCTGTTCATCACCTTCCTGGGCTCGCTGCTGATCACCGCCTACACCTACCTCGGCATCCATTCCATGGGCGTCCTGATGGCGGCCTCCCTGGTCAACGGCGCCTTCACCCTGGGCTTCGCCTATTCCTGGATGGCCATCTACCCGGTGGAGCTGTTCAACTCCAGCGTGCGCTCCACGGCCGCCTCGTTCATCTTCAACGGTGCGCGCCTGGTCGCCTTCGTGTTCCCGTTCCTGTCGGGCACCATCGTCAAGAGCTTCGGCAGCATCTCCCGCGCCGCCATCACCATGAGCATGATCTACCTGATCGGGCTGGTGGTACCCTGGTTCCTGCCTGAAACCAACGGCAAGCCGCTGCCCGAATAGCCCCCGGAGAACGTCATGGATCGAAGCTACCGCATCGGGCAAATCGTCCCCAGCTCCAACACCACCATGGAGACCGAGATCCCCGCCATCCTGCGCGCCCGGGAGGCCGTGCTGCCCGAGCGGTTCACCTTCCATTCCAGCCGCATGCGCATGAAGAACGTCACCAAGGAAGAGCTGGCGGCCATGGACGAGGATTCCGACCGCTGCGCCCTGGAGCTGTCCGACGCCCGGGTGGACGTGCTCGGCTACGCCTGCCTGGTGGCCATCATGAGCATGGGGCTGGGCTACCACCGGGTATCCGAGGCGCGGCTGCACAAGCGCACCGTGGAAAACGGCGGGCCGGCCCCGGTGGTGACCAGCGCGGGCGCCCTGGTGGAAGGCCTCAAGGCCATCGGCGCCAGGAAGGTCTCGATCCTGGCGCCGTACATGAAGTCCCTCACCCGGCTGGTCATCGACTACATCGAGAACGAGGGCATCGAAGTGGTGGACAGCGTTTCCCTGGAAATCCCCGACAACCTCAAGGTGGGCGCGCTGGATCCCTGCGCGCCCGCCGAACTGTGGCGCCGGCTCAACCTGGCCAACGTGGACGCCATCGTCGCTTCCGCCTGCGTGCAGATGCCTTCCCTGGCCTCGATCCCCTCGATCGAAGCCGCCAGCGGCCTGCCGGTGGTTTCCAGTTCCGTGTGCACAACCTACCAGATGCTCAAGAAGCTCGGCCTGAGCGCCGCCGCCCCCGCGGCCGGCGCCCTCTTGTCCGGGCGCTATGCCTAGAAGGTGATCATGGGAAAGACAATGTCGGAAAAGATGCTCGCCCGTGCCGCGGGCGTGGCCGAAGCCTCGGCGGGAGACATCCTGTGGGTGTCGGTGGACAAGGCCATGATGGACGACGTCCTGGGCCCCCGGGTGGAGATCGCCGAGAAGCTGAAACAGTTCCAGGACCGGGTCTGGGATCCGGAACGGGTGGTGATCATCTCCGACCACTACACGCCGCCGGCCAACATCAAGCAGGCGGAAATCGTCAAGTTCACCCGGGACTGGGCGCAAAGCCACGGCATCGACCACTACCATGAGTTCGTCGGGCCCTGCCACCAGATCCTGGCCGAGTTCGGCCACGTGCTGCCGGGCACCATCCTGCTGGGCACCGATTCCCACACCTGCATGGGCGGCGCCCTGGGCGCCTTCGCCACCGGGATCGGCTCCACCGAGATGCTCGGCGTGCTGGTCACCGGCAAGACCTGGCTGCGGGTGCCGGAGACCATCCAGGTGACCTGGCGCGGGCAGCTGCCCGACGGGGTGATGGCCAAGGACATGTCGCTCAAGACCATCGGCACCATCGGCCACGCCGGCGCCACCTACAAGGCGGTGGAGTACGGGGGCGATACCATCGACGGCCTGGAGCTGGACGAGCGCATGGCCATCACCAACATGGTGGTGGAGATGGGCGCCAAGGTGGGGCTGATGGTGGCCGACGCCAAGGTGGCGGAGTACCTGGAACCCCGGGCCGCCGCGGGCCCCTACCACCAGGACCGCAGCGACGCCGATGCCCGGTTCTGCGCCAGCTACGACTTCCAGGCGGACCAGCTGGTGCCCCAGATCGCCGCCCCCCACGCGGTGGACAACGTCACCGACCTGGACCAGGTGGCCGGCACCCCGGTGCACCAGGCCTACCTGGGCTCCTGCACCGGGGGCCGGTTCCACGATTTGGCCGAGGCCGTGCGCGTGCTGCGCGGCCGCAAGGTGAAGCGGGGCGTGCGGCTGCTGGTCTCCCCCGCCTCCCAGGAGACCTGGCAGCGGGCCAGCGCGGCCGGCCTGCTGACGGTGCTGGCGGAAGCCGGCGCCACCATCCTGCCGCCCACCTGCGGGGTCTGCGTGGGGCTGCATTCCGGCCTGCTGGCGGAGGGCGAGACCTGCCTTTCGGCCACCAACCGCAACTTCATCGGCCGGATGGGCAGCCCGGGCTCCCGCATCTACCTCGGCTCGCCCATGTCCGTGGCCGCCAGCGCGATCACCGGGTGCATCACCGATCCACGCGCATTCTTGTAGGAAGGGGCTGGCTGTGAACACTGTCATCCGCGGCACCGTGCTGAAGTACGGCGACAACATCAACACCGATATCATCTCGCCGCCGCAGTACATGGAACTGAGCATCGCCGAGGCCGCCCCCCACGCCATGAGCGCGGTGGACCCCGGCTTCGCCGCCAAGGTCAAGCCCGGCGACATCATGGTGGCCGGGGCCAATTTCGGTTCCGGCTCCAGCCGGGAAACCTCGCCGCTGGCCCTGCAGTATCTGGGGATCGGCGCCATCGTCGCCAAGTTCTTCGCCCGCATCTTCTACCGCAACGCCATCAACCTGGGCATCCCGGTGATCGAGTGCGCCGGCACCGACCGCATCGGCGACCAGGACCAGATCGAGATCGACCTGGAGGCGGGCGTGATCCGCAACCTGACCAAGGCCGAATCCTATCCCTGCAGCAAACTGCCGCCGCACATCTTCGCGCTGATCCAGGCGGGCGGCCTGGTGCCCTACCTGCTCCAGCAAACGGCCCAGCAGCAGTCCAAACCCTGACCCGGAGCGCCAGGCCACAGGATCCACCCGCGGGCAGGCCTCCGGGTGGAAGAATCCGGCGGCCGCCCCGGTTCAAGCTTGGTTAAATTATACATATTTCACCCAAACCGGCCCCGGCTCCGGAATTTTCCTACCGCTTTGCTGCGTAAATGCAACACTCTGTAGGAAGCCGGAAGTCGCAAGTCGAAGTGGATGCCGAAGGCGGGGGCGGTCTCAGCCGGCCCCTGGCTGGATGGCCAAACCCTATGGAGGGCCTACATGGCTACGAGAGAAATCATCCAGGTCGAGGAAAAGGTTCCTCTGCTCAAGGGCATTCCCCTCAGCCTGCAGCACCTGTTCGCGATGTTCGGGGCCTCCATCCTGGTTCCGATCCTGTTCAACAACGCCGCCAAGACCACGGTGGTGGATCCGGCCCTGGTGCTGCTGATGAACGGCATCGGCACCCTGATCTACACCTTCGTCTGCCGCGGCAAGGCGCCGGCCTTCCTGGGCTCCAGCTTCGCCTTCATCGCCCCCACCATCACCTGCATCACCCTGGCCGCCAACCCCGGCGTGGGCTTCCAGCATGCCCTGGGCGGCTTCGTCATGGCCGGCCTGATCTTCTCGGTGGTCTCGGTGATCATCCGGTTCGCCGGCCGGGCCTGGCTGAACATCGTCCTGCCGCCCGCGGCCATGGGCGCCATCGTCGCCCTGATCGGCCTGGAGCTGGCCCCGGTGGCCACCGGCATGGCCTTCAACCTGAACGGCAAGCCCAGCGCCCTGGCCGCCACCATCGCCCTGTTCACCCTGCTGGTGGTGGTGGTGGGCTCCATGGTGTTCCGCGGCTTCATGGCCGCCATCCCCATCCTCATCGGGGTGCTGGCCGGCTACGCCCTGGCCGCCGTCATCAACATCTGGATCCCCGGCACTCTGGACTTCTCGGCGGTGCAGCACGGGGCCTTCTTCGCCGTGCCCAGGTTCGTGGCGCCGATCTTCGACTGGGCCTCCATCCTGATCATCGCCCCTGCGGCCCTGGTGGTGATTTCCGAGCACATCGGCCACCTGTTCGTCACCAGCAACATCGTCGGCCGCGACCTGCTCAAGGTGCCCGGCCTGCACAACTCGCTGCTGGGCGACGGCCTTTCCACCATGCTTTCCGGCCTATGCGGCTCCTGCCCCACCACCACCTACGGCGAGAACATGGGCGTCATGGCCATCACCCGGGTCTACTCGGTGTGGGTGGTGGGCGGCGCCGGCGTCATCTCCATCATCATCGCCTTCTTCGGCCAGGTGAGCGGCGCCATCCGCAGCATCCCGACCCCGGTGATCGGCGGCATCTGCATCATGCTGTTCGGCGTCATCGCCGCCTCCGGCCTGCGCATGCTGATCGAAGCCAAGGTCGACTACTCCAAGAGCCGCAACCTGCTGCTCTCCGCCATCGTCCTGGTGGTGGGCATCTCCGGGGTCTCCATCGATTTCGGCCAGACCAAGCTGCGCGGCATGGTGCTCGCCACCCTGGTGGCCATGGTCCTCAGCCTGTTCTTCTACCTGCTGGACAGCCTGCACCTGACCAATGAACCGGCCGACGCCCAGGTCAGCTCGGACATCCCGCCGGCGCTGGACCTCGTGCCCATCGACAAGTAGCCCCGCCTGCCCCCGGACTTCGCGCCGTTCCATTCGGCCGCGGCGTCCTGGCACAGCCCCGCGTTCTCGGCAAGGCCCAGCCAGTAGGTGGCGAAGGCCTTGCCGAGCTTCTGCCCGGCCATCACGTCGCTGGGCCAGTGCGCGCCGGCCATGGCCCGGTCGTCGCCGATGAGCCGGCCCTCCTCGGTCATGGCCACCCGGTCGTAGGGATCCACCTGGGCCAGCAGGGATGCGAACAGCGTGCCCTCGGTAGCGTGCTTGCTGGGAAAGGAAAAGCTGCCGTCATCCGGGAGGGCGGGGTCCAGGGCCGGGTCGGTGACGTGGGGCCGGGGCCGGGCGAAGCTGGCCTTCAGGCCGGCCACCACCGGCTTCATGTCCTCCCTGGCCTGCTTCAGCAGGGCCTTGGTGCCGGGATAGGAGGAGGCGCCCCAGGAGGCCCCCGCCGCGGCGAGGAACAGGTCCAGGTCCGGGTGGCCCGCCTGCACCCGGGCGAGGTCGGCGCGGGTGCGGGTGTCCTGCAGCCAGAGCAGGATGGCGGCTTCCTCCCGGGCCTGGGCGGTGCCCGGCTGCGGATAGCTGCCGACGATGGCCGCCCAGTCCGGCGCCGCGGCCCGGACCGGCATGAGGCTGGCGCACAGGACCGGCGCGAGCAGGAGACGCCACGGCCGAATGTTCAAGGTGCCCTCCGGAATCGAAGAGGGAGTCTCCCATGGCCCGCCGCAGAATTCCCGGTAAAAACCGCAATAACATTTAAATATGGCTATTTATTGCAACGTGAAATGCGAGTGCCAGGGCAAACCCTGATCAGTGAACGTTGCGGCTATCATCCAGGCCAGTATTTTGATGAAATGGCACCGCCTCCGCCCGCCGCCTGGCCGCCGGCGCCGGCTCGGGCTGGTTCTTGGGGGCCAGGGCCGGTTGGATGGGAGCGCTGGCCTCGAGCCTGGGCGGGGGCGGAGTC
>JARLGP010000121.1 GCA_031292735.1 Holophaga sp. | reverse complement strand
GCCGCGGCGGCGGACGCCGCCAGCCCGACCCGCAGGCGCAGCGCCGGCGACGGCCAAAGCCGGAGCCGCGGCGCGAGCAGGCTGAGGCCGATCCCGCCGGCGGCCATGGCGGCCATCACCCCCCGCAGGCGATCCCCCGCAAGGCCCAGATCGGCCAGCCGGCGGAGAAAGGCGAACTGGGCGAAAATCAGGAAATAGACATAGGTGATCGCCACCAGGCTGATGCCCTGCCAGCCGGAGGCGCCCCTTTCACCGGGTCGCATGGGCCAGCCAGTTCCTGGAGAGTCCGACGGTCTGGAGCAGGGCGCAGGCGCCGTCAAACAGGGCGACGGTGAGCCATCCCGGCTCCAGGGCGCCGGAGAGGATCTGGATGCAGACCAGGACGGCCACGCTGGCGCGCAGGATCCCGGTGAGCAGCCAGACCAGGTCCAGCCTGGCGGCCCGGTCGTCGTCATAGGCCAGCCAGGCGCCATGCAGGCAGCAGAGACCCACCCCGAACACCAGGGCGCCGATGATTGCGAGCAGGGGCGGAGCGTCGGCGGCCATGCGCAGGCCCATCCGGCGGAGGGTCCAGTGGGGCGCCACCATCAGCAGCATGCCGGTCGCGCTGTCGCAAAGGCCGACGACCACCTGGTAGCCGAACAGCAGGGAGCGTCTCATGGGCGCCTTTCCCGGGCCGGGGCGCCGGCCGACGGAGCCCGGGAAGGGGCCCGGAGCAGGCTGCGGGCCGAGCACAGCCATTCCAGCGACGCCGCGAACATCGCCGATCCGGCCAGCAGCCGCAGGGCATAGACCAGGTCCCGGGCCATGCCCGGCACGATGGTGTAGCCCGGGTCGGAGCCCTCCCGCCAGCCCGCCAGCGCCATCAGCAGCACGTAGGCGAGCACGCCGCCGTTCCAGCCGTAGAAGGACCACGTCCGGTTGAAGATCCAGCCATCCTCGCCCAGCCAGTGGACCATTCCGAAAATGACCAGGCTGGATGCGAATCCGGCCATGGCCAGCAGGGAGTGGCCGACCAGCCCGTCGGTGAACTTGACGTGGTCGAGCACCCCCGGCAGAAAGAGGACCCAACCGGTGACCAGCAGCAGGGACCACCAGCCGAGCATGGCCTTGCGCCAGCGCCCGCTGCCCGGGGACCAGGCGAAGGACGCATAGTAGGCGGGGGTCAGGGGGATCCAGATCAGCAGGCAGACGAGAATGAGCCAGGCCAGGGGGTGACGCGGGCTCGGGTCGGTGCGGCCCAGCGCTCCGCAGAACAGCGCCTCGGCCGCCAGCGCGGCCCAGCTCAGCCGGACCGGCCAGGGGCGCCCCGCCAGGCGGCGCGCCAGCCCCAGGGGCAGGCACAGAAGGATCCCGACCACCGCCAGGGACGATTCCAGCTGGCTGGCTCCGGTGGGTCCGCCCGTGTCGGGGTTGACGGGCGGATAGAACGCCGGGCTGGAGGCCCGCCAAAGCAGTGCGGGCACGGCCAGCAGCAGCAAAAGCACCGCGCCCTCGCCGAGGCTCCGTGCCGGACGGCGCGGCCGGCCGGCTCCGCGGATGAAGGCCGCGGCCAGCAGCAGCCAGAGCGCGACCATGGCCAGCGGCAGGGCCTGGCGGGCGAATCCGGTCTCGTCCAGGAACAGCTTCCCGCTGGAATGGCCGGTCAGCCACGACACCGCGCCGACGGCCAGCGCGGTGGACCAGGCCCAGAGCACGGGCCGGCACCAGGCGGCGGTCGGCCCGCGGTCGGCGCCGTAGTGCTCCATCAGGAATCCGGCCATGGGAAGGCTCATCCACCCATACAGTTCGAGGTTCATGTGCACCCGCACCCAGCGCCCGTAGGTCCACTCCCCCAGCCAGCGGTGGAGGCCCGGGGCGAGCAGGAGCACCGCGGTCAGGACCCCGATGGCGTTGGCGAGGACCAGCCAGGAGAGGCTGTGCCAGGCCACGCAGACCGCCGCCGGCGCAGGTCCGGAGGCGCCCCGCTCAGTCCGGTCCGGGTCCATGCATCCTCCCGTCGCGCATTTCCAGAAGCTGATCGCAGCGCGCCGCCAGACCGCGATCATGGGTGGCCATGACCAGGGTCACCCCCTCCGAGGCGACCAGCTCCAGCAGCAGGTCGAAGATGGCCTCGCTGGTCCGGGCGTCCAGCGAGCCCGTGGGCTCGTCGGCGAGCAGGATCCTCGGCCGGTTCATCAGCGCGCGGCAGAGCGCGGTGCGCTGGCGCTCGCCCCCCGACAGCTGCTGGATGCGGTGCTCCAGGCGGTGGCCCAGGCCGGTCCGGTCGGCCAGGTGGCGGAGCCGGGCGCGGGCCTGGTCGCGCGCCATCCCCGCCGCCACCGTGGGCAGCAGGCAGTTCTCGGCCAGGGTCAGGTCCGGGATGAGGTTGTGCAGCTGGAAGACGAATCCCACCTCGTGCCGGAGCCACCGCAGGCGGTTGAAGTGCCGATGGATATCCACGCCGTTCACCAGGATCCGGCCCCGGTCCGGCGTGTCCAGGCCGCCGAGCAGGTGCAGCAGGGTGCTCTTGCCGCAGCCCGAGGGCCCGCACATGGCCACCGTCCCGCCCCCGGCGGTATGGAACTCGATGCCTTGCAGGACGGGGATCGCGCCTTTGTCGTAGCTCTTCCACAGGCCCTCCGCGCGAAGGGCCACCCGGCCATGGCCGTGGGGGATCGGATCGCCGCTGGTCATTCGAACCGCAGGGCCTCCACCGGGCGGACATGCATGGCATAGAACGCCGGGTAGAGGGCTCCGGCGATGCCGGTGAGCAGGGCCAGGGCGATGACGGTGAGCATCACCGCCGGCTGCAGGCTCGCGTCGATGTAGCCGTGCAGGGCGGGGATCAGGGTGAGCCCGCGGAGGAAGCCCACGCCGATGGACAGCCCGGTCAGCGCCCCGAGGATCGAGACCAGGGCGGATTCGCCGAAGATCATCCCGGCGATCTGCGGGCTGGAGAAGCCGTTGACCCGCAGGATGGCCATTTCCCGGATCCGGGTGAACACCGACATGATCATGGTGTTCGCGATCCCCAGGCCCCCCAGGAGCAGGCCGCACCCGCCCACCGCCCAGGCGGTGGCCTTGAGGATCTTGAACTGGGAGTAGGAACGGGTGAATTCCGCATTCTCCAGCGCGATCAGATGGTCCTGGCGGGTCCGCACGGCGCGCTTGAAGCCGTCGGCGTCCTCCTTGCGGCGCAACTTGACCGTGATGACCGAGGAGGAGCCTTGCTTGTGGAAGAAGGCCTGGGCCGAACCCAGCGGCATGAACACCCCGCCGTCCTCGAAACCGTTGGCGGTTTTCAGGATCCCGATCACGTGAAAGGTCCCGTGGCCGATCTGGACGTTCCTGCCCACCCCGGTCGCCAGGAAGTCCGCGGCCCGTTCCCCCAGCGCCACCTCGTCGGGGCGGAGGGCGAAGGCGCTCCGGTCGCCGGCGATCCAGGTGGCTTCGCGGATGCGGGCGTCGGCGGCGGTGACCCCGAAGCAGGTGATGATGGGATGGTCGGCGCTGGAAACGATGCCGAAGAGCACCGGATCCGCATGGGCCACCATCGGCCAGCCGGCGATCTCGGCGGCGGCGCCGGCCGGGACGTTGCTGAAAAACAGGTCGGACACATTGCGCTCAAAGACGATGAATTCGCTGTCGCTGGAGAGGATGCCGGAAAACATGCCGATGGCGCCCTGCAGGATGGTGACGACGGTCAGCATGGCGGCCACGCTGAAGGCGATCCCGGCCAGACTGATGAGCGACCGGACCCGATGGCGGCCCAGGTTGGTCAGGATCAGTTTCAGAAACAGCATGGGCGCGCCTCTCCCATCCCCTCGCGGGCGGCCCGGGTCACCCGGTCCAGCTCCTCCTCCAGGGCGAGGCGGAGCTGCCGGAGGAAGGCCAGGGACGGCCTGGCCTTCAGCAGCGAGGCCAGGTTCCGGTCGCCCAGCCGAAGCAGGCGCTTGAGGCGCTTCATGGCGGCCGGGGGGCCGGCCACGGCGGCCAGGTTCGGCCGGTCCAGCAGGGTGTCGCGGCCGACCGTCTTGCCCGATTCCGGGGCGCCCAGGAACAGGTCCTTCAGATCGTCCAGGATCTGATAGGCGAGCCCCCAGTACAGGGAAACCCGCTCCTGGAGCTGGATCTCGCGCCCGCCGGCGCCTCCCAGGATCGCCGGCAGGACCAGCGTGAGCCGCACCAGGGACACGGTCTTGCCGCGCGCGATCCGCCCGGTGGTCTCCGGGTCGTGCGGCAGGGCCGCGTAGTGGAGATCCAGGCTCTGGCCGTTGAGCAGGCCCGCCACCCCGAGCCGCTGTTCGACGTAGCTCATGGCCTCGGCCTGCCGCTCCGGCGGGGCTCCGGCCGCGGCGCGCCAGATCAGCGCGTAGGCGCGATTGATCAGGGCCAGAGCCGCCAGGATGGCCTCCCCCTCGCCGTACACCCGGTGGACGCAAGGGGCGCCGCGCCGCTGGGACGCGTCATCCATGCACGGCAGATCGTCGAAGACCAGCGAGGCGGTGTGGAAGTACTCGAGGGCGATCGCCAGGTCTTTGGCGCGCCCGGCATCCAGCCCGTGGGCCATGGCCCCCTGCATCACCATCCGGGGGCGCACCAGGTTCCCGGGATGATCCAGGATGTGGCGTAGGGCGCCCTCGAAACGCGGGTCGAGCGCCGCCGGGAGCGGGAGGCCGGCGCCGAAGGCGATTGCAATGGAATGATCATATAATATGTTCATGCTTGTCTGCTTGTCGAAGCACCCCTCCTGACTTGCCAGAGAGCATAACGACCGAAAATGACGGGAAGGCAACCGCAACATGACGATTTCTTCATAATGCAATCTTGGGCTAACCTATCGCCATGCGACTCCTGCTGGTTGAAGATGAAACCGACATCCAGACCTTCCTGCGCTTCTCCCTGGAGGAGGCCGGCTATCAGGTGGATGCGGCCGCGGATGGCCGTACCGCCGAACGGCTGGCCATCGAGAACGGGCCCGATATCCTGATCGTCGATCTGGGGCTGCCGGACCGGGACGGCATCGCCCTGATCCTCCACTTGCGTCACCTGGGGGTGAGCGCCCCCGTGCTGATCCTGTCCGCCCGCCGCTCGGTGGACGACCGGGTGCGCGGCCTGGAACAGGGCGGCGACGACTACCTGACCAAACCCTTTGCCCTGGCCGAGCTGCTGGCGAGGCTGCGCAACCTCCTGCGCCGGCAGACCGCGCCCGGCAGTGAATCGACCCGACTGCAAGTGTTCGACCTCGAGCTGGACCTGCTTCGGCACGAGGCGACCCGGTGCGGGCAGGTGCTGCCCTTGACCTCGCAGGAATTCAGCCTCCTGGAGTATCTTTGCCGCAACGCGGGCCGGGTCGTCACCCGTTCGATGATCCTGGACCAGGTCTGGGGCATGCGCATCCAGCCCGACACCAACGTCGTCGATGTCCACATCTACCGGCTGCGCGGGAAGGTCGACGGCAAAGGACAAGTACCGCTGATCCGCACCTTGCGCGGGGTGGGCTATGTCCTCAAGGACCGCTAGGAGCCTTCCAATACGTAGACAGGCTCCTAGGCCGGTCATCCGGAGCGCGGCCTGGCGCCTGTCGCTCTGGGCCACCCTGGCCTTTGCGCTCGGCACCCTGGCCGTCTTTGTCTTCCTGCACCGTTTCGTCGCGGCCGACATCCAGCGGCGCAGCGACGCCTGGCTGATGGGCGAGGTGGAAGTCCTGGGAGGCGTCGCTGACCGGACCCCGAAGGATGCCCTCTACGGCCAGGTCGTGGAGGAGGTGGCCAGGCTCGCCGGCAAGGAACTGCCAAGCAGGCCTTTGGCGGAAGGCGGCGCGAACGATTCCGTATTCTTCATCAATTCGACCGCGGACGGCGCCCTCCGGTTGTGGGTCGGAGCCGGCAGCGGCGAAGCGAATCTGCAGGCCATCCAGGCCGACCGCCTCGAGCCCGATCGGCCAACCGACGTGCGGGTCAGCGGTTATGCCGTGCCCTTCCGGGTCGTGCGCGGCGGGCTCGGGGATGGGAGCGTCTACCTGGGCCTGTCCGAGCGCGACCAGATGCGGGAGATGAGGAGCCTGCGCCTGCGTTTCGGCATTCTGTGGCTGCTGATCAATCTGCTCGGGTTCGGCATCGTGTTTTTCGCGACCCGGCGCATGCTGAGCCACGTGCTGAAGATCTCCGAAGCCGCCGGGGGGATCGGCCTTTCCGATCTGGATCGCCGGGTCCCCACCAGCCGACGCAGGGACGAGATCGCCCACCTGGCGCTGACGCTCAATCACATGCTGGACCGCCTTGAAAGGTCCATGCACCAGCTGCACACCATCACCAATGCGCTCGCGCACGATCTGCGCAGCCCATTGACCGCGATCCGCGGGCAGCTGGAAATCGCGTTGTCGGCGTTTCCCGGCGGTGGATCCGCGGAACCGATCGTCACCGCCATCGAGGAACTGGACCGCCTCACCGTCTTCCTGAACACGTCCCTGGACGTCGCCGAAGCCAAGGCGGACGCGCTGCGCCTCACCCCGGTGGCCATCGACCTGGATGAGCTGCTCCGGGCCATGATCGATCTCTACGAGCCCAGCATGTGGGAAAAGGGCCTGAAGATCAGGCTGCGCAGTGGCGGCCCGCTGCGGATCACAGCGGACGCCGGCCTGATCCATCGCCTCCTGGCGAACCTGTTCGACAACGAATTGAAGAACGTGCCCGCCTCCTGCACCGTCACGATCCAGCTCAAGACGCAGGACCGGACGGCCCTGCTGCTGATTTCGGACGATGGACCGGGCTTCGATCCGGAGCTGCTGCCCCATCTGTTCGAACCCCGGGTCAGGGGCAAGGGTTCGAACGGCCACGGCCTGGGCCTGGCCTTCGTGGAGGCGGTCGCCTGCGCCCACAACGGCGGTGTCGCCGCGGCCAATCTTCCGGGCGGGGGAGCCCAGGTCTCCCTGTGGATTCCAATGGCTCCCTGACCGGCCGGCGAGCGGCCTGGGCCGCACCCCGCTCAGGTGGCGCTCCAGGCGCCGCCCCAGGGGCACAGGTCGGCGTCGCCCATGCCTCCATTGCCGTCATGCCTCGGCCGCCACGCCGGTGATGCTGCCCTCCCGGAGCCGGGCGATGTCCTTCATGGGGGCGTTGCCGAAGAAACGACCGTATTCCCGGCTGAACTGGGACGCGCTCAGGTAGCCCACCTGGCGGCTTGCCGTCCCCGCGTCCATCATCCGGGACAGCATGAGCCGCCGCGCCTCCTGGAGCCGCATCACCTTCTGGAACTGCAGGGGGCTCATGGAGGTGACCGACTTGAAATGCTGGTGGAAGGTGGACACGCTCATGTGGACCATGACCGCCAGCCGCTCCACGTCCAGGGGACGGTCGAAATGGGTGCGCACCCAGGACACCGCCTTGGAAATCCGCTGCAGCCGGGAGCCCTCCTCCCCGATCTGGGCCACCCGGCCGCCGATGGGGCCGCGCAGCAGGCGGATGAGGATCTCCTCGACGGTGAGCGGGGCCAGCAGCTCCGCGTCGTCGGGCTGGGCCATGAGCTCCACCAGCCGGGCGGCGGCGTTGATGATGCCCGGTTCGGACGGCGCGGCGTAGACCGCCAGGTTCTTCTGGCTCAGGGGCAGCCCGTTGGGGTACACCTTCAGCATCAGGTCGGAGATCCGCTGGGGCTCCAGCTCCACCTTGAGGCAAAGGAAGGGCTCGGCCTGACTGGCCCGGGTGATCTGGCTGGACACCGGCACGTCCACCGAGAACACCAGCATGCGCGAGGCGTCGTACTCGAACACCTCGCTGCCCAGGAGCACGGTCTTGGCCCCCTGGGCCACGATGCACAGGGCGGGGCGGGCCACGCCGTGCACCAGTTCCTTGTTGACCCGCGAGGCCCGGAGCACTTCCACCCCGGGCAGGCGAAGGTTGAAGTGCCCGTCGTAGGGCGCATGGGCCCGGATCAGGCCGGCCAGCCGGGCCAGGTCGCCTTGGGCTGCCTCCGTCTCCGGGGCGCTGTCCTGAAACCTGGGTGCCTTGTTCATGTCGAATGATCCGTTGGGTTGGCGGAAAGATGATGGCTCAGGGTAGCCCCCCCGGCGGGCCGAGGGGAGGCTTTTCGGAACCATCCCGGGGGCGCCGGCACCGCCGGGACCGGCGCCACGGGATGGTTCACGGCCGGGTTCCCTCAGCGGCCGGTCATCCGTTCCAGGCTCTCGGGATACCGGTCGCCTTGGACGGTGATGGTCGAGGCGGCGCTCTGGATGGCGCGCAGGTCGTCCGGGGTGAGCCGGACGGCGGCGGCGCCGAGGTTCTCCGCCAGCCGCGCCGGGTTCCGGGTGCCCGGGATGGGCACGATCCACGGCTTCTGGGCCAGCAGCCAGGCCAGCGCCATCTGGGCCGGGGTCGCCTTCCTGGGCGCTCCGAGCCGGCCAAGCAGGTCGATCAGGGCCTGGTTCGCCGTGCGCGCCTCCGGGGTGAACCGGGGCAGGGCGTTGCGGAAATCGGACGGATCGAACGCGGTGGTGGCGTCGATCTTTCCGGTGAGGAAGCCGCGGCCCAGGGGGCTGTAGGGCACGAAACCGATGCCCAGCTCCTCGAGGGTGGCCAGGAGCTCCGTTTCGGGGCCCCGGGTCCAAAGCGAATATTCGCTCTGCACCGCGGTGACCGGCTGGACCGCGTGGGCCCTGCGGATGGTTCGCGGCGCCGCTTCGGAAAGGCCGAAGTGCCTGACCTTGCCGGCCTGGATCAGGTCCTTCACGGCCCCTGCCACGTCCTCGATGGGCACGTCGGGATCCACCCGGTGCTGGTAGAACAGGTCGATGGTCTCCAGCCTGAGCCGCTTGAGGGAGGCCTCGGCCGCCTTCCGGATGTGCTCCGGACGGCTGTTCAGGCCCGGCCCTCCCCCGCGCATCACGCTGGGATCGAAATCAGGGTCCAGGTTGAAGCCGAACTTGGTGGCGATCACCACCTGCTTCCGGAAGGGGGCCAGGGCCTCACCCACCAGCTCCTCGTTCACGTAGGGGCCGTAGACCTCCGCCGTGTCGAAGAAAGTGACGCCCTGGTCCACCGCGGAGCGCAGCAGGGTGATCATCTCCTGCTTGTCCGCGGGGGGGCCGTAGGAAAAGCTCATACCCATGCATCCGAGCCCGATGGTCGAGACTTCCAGGCTCCCAAGTTTTCGTTTTTGCATGATTTCCACTCCTATTTAGGGACCGCGCAAAAATAATCTGTGCTTTTCCGATTATTTTTCTGCGGGCACTTATGCCGGGGCCGCGCGAGACGGGAAGGGTTATTCCATCACTACGGTTTGGCCTTCAGGGAGGCCATGTCGATGACGAAGCGGTACTTCACGTCGCTTTTCTGCATGCGCTGGTAGGCTTCGTTGATGGTCTGGATGCGGATCACTTCCACATCCGAGGTGATGCCGTGCTCGCCACAGAAATCGAGCATCTCCTGGGTCTCCTTGATGCCGCCGATGAGCGAGCCGGCCACCGTCTTGCGCCCCAGGATCATGGGGACGGTGTTCAGGACCGGTTCCAGGCCGCCCAGGTAGCCCACCAGCACCAGCGCGCCGTCCAGGGCGAGGGTGGGCAGGTAGGGGTTCAGGTCGTGGACATTGGGCACGGTGTCGATGATGAGGTCGAAGCTGCCCTGCACATCCGCCATGGCCTTCGGGTCGGTGGACAGCACCACCCGGTCGGCGCCCAGCCGGCGGGCGTCCTGCTCCTTGCTGGTCGACCGGGTCAGCAGGGTGACATCGGCGCCCAGCGCCTTGGCCAGTTTCAACGCCATGTGGCCGAGGCCGCCCAGGCCGACCACCGCCACCTTGCTGCCGGGGCCCGCGTGCCAGTGGCGCAGGGGCGACCAGGTGGTGATCCCGGCGCAGAGCAGGGGCGCGGCGCCCTTCAGGTCCATGCCGTCCGGGATGCGCAGCACGAAGTTCTCCGCCACCACGATCTGCTCGGAATAGCCGCCCTGGGTCGCGGAATGGTCGTGGCGGTCGGTTCCGCCGTAGGTGAGGGTGGCCCCTTCCTTGCAATACTGCTCCAGGCCCCGTTCGCAGGGCGGGCAGTGCTGGCAGGAGTCCACCATGCAGCCGACGCCCACCCGGTCACCGGCCTTGAACCGGGTGACGGCGCCGCCTACGGCGCTGACCCGGCCGATGATCTCGTGGCCCGGAACGGTCGGGTAGGTTGTCCACCCCCAGTCGTTGTGTGCCGTGTGCAGATCGGAATGGCATACCCCGCAATAGAGGATCTCGATCACCACGTCGTCCGGGCGCGGGGCGCGACGGTCGAAGCGGAAGGGGACCAGGTTTTCCTTGGCGGACTTCGCGGCGTAGCCAAGCACGTTGGTTGTCATGAGGGTTCTCCTTGCGGAATGGGGCCTGGGGGGTGCCCGGGGATGGGGCTTTCAATGCGGACGGACCTGCTCCGCTCAACACCGCCGCGCGCTTCGCGGGGACTTCTTGAAGTCTAGGAAGCGGCCGCCGGGGATGATTGCCTAAAGCTACGGACTTTTGGCCCGATTCTCCGGCCCGGGGGTTCCCGCCGGTCCGGCCGATTCCGAAGGCAACCGCGCCGGGTTTGCTGCCATCATCCCATCCGGACATCCGCACCCTGAGGAGCCGATCATGAACGATTCCCCCTTTCTGCTGCGTGCCGACGACGCCGGCGTCACCACCCTCACCCTCGACCGGCCCCGGTCCCGCAACAGCCTGTCCATGGGCATGCTGGAAGCCCTGGGCGCCGCCCTGGCCGACATCGCAGGAGATGCCTCGGTGCGGGTGGTGATCCTCGCCGGGAGCGGCCCGGCCTTCTGCGCGGGGCACGACCTGAAGGAGCTGCGGGACCGGGACTACGATCCGCAGTACGTGGACCGGCTGTTCCTGCTTTGCGCCCAGGTGATGCAGGCCATGGTCCATCTGCCCAAGCCGGTCATCGCCCGGGTGCACGGGATCGCCACCGCCGCCGGCGCCCAGCTGGTGGCCAGCGCCGACCTGGCGATCGCCGCCGAGGACGCGCGGTTCGCCACCCCCGGGGTGAACATCGGCCTGTTCTGCTCCACGCCCATGGTGGCCCTGTCGCGCAATGTGGCGCCCAAGCACGCCATGCAGATGCTGCTGACCGGCGAGCTGATCGACGCGGCCACGGCGTTGCGCATGGGGCTGGTGAACGAACTGGCCCCGGCCGGCGAGCTGGAGGCCCGCACCCTGGCCTTCGCCCGGCGGCTGGCGGCCAAGTCCCCGCTGACCCTGGCCATCGGCAAGGAGGCCTTCTACCGGCAGGCGGAGCTGCCCCTGGCCGAGGCCTACGACTACACCCGCGCGGTGATGGCCAGGAACCTGCATGCCCGGGACGCCCAGGAAGGCATCGCCGCCTTCCTGGACAAGCGGCCGCCGGTGTGGTGCGGCCGCTGACTGAGAGGGTGTGTGCTTAGGGCACCAGCACCGCCGCGCCCTGGAGCGCCCCGGCCCGCAGGCGGTCCAGGGCCAGGTTGGCCTCGCGCAGCGGGAAGGTGGTCACGGTGGTGCGGATGTCCAGGTGCCCGATGGTGCTGAAGAAGTCCAGGCCGTCCTGGCGGGTGAGGTTGGCCACGGAGCGCAGCACCCGCTCGCCCCACAACAGGGCATAGGGAAACGCGGGGATGTCGGACATGTGGATGCCGGCGCAGACCACGGTGCCGCCCTTGGCCACAGCGGCCAGGGCCAGCGGCACCAGGGGGCCGGCGGGGGCGAAGATGATCGCCGCGTCCAGCGCGGGCGCCGGCTGGGTGGAATCCCCGGCCCAGGCCGCGCCCAGGCTGAGGGCGAAGGCCTGGCTTTCGGTGTCGCCGGGGCGGGTGAAGGCGAAGACGGTCCGGCCTTCCTGCACCGCCACCTGGGTGATGATGTGGGCGGCGGCGCCGAACCCGTAGATGCCCAGGCGCGGGGCGTCCCCGGCCATGCGGTAGGCGCGGTGGCCGATGAGGCCGGCGCACAGGAAGGGGGCGTCGGCGGCGTCGGTGTCGCGCTCGGGCATGGGGAAGGCGAACCGCGCGTTGGCCACGGTGTACTCGGCGAACCCGCCGTCCAGGTCGTAGCCGGTGAACACCGCCCGGTCGCAAAGGTTCTCCCGCCCGCTCCGGCAGGGCGCACAGGTCTGGCAGGTGCCGGCCAGCCATGGGATGCCCACCCGCTGCCCGGGGACCAGGCCGGTGACGCCGGGGCCCGCGGTCACCACCCGGCCCACGATCTCGTGGCCCGGCACCAGGGGCAGGGCGGGGTGCTCCAGTTCGCCGTCGAGGATGTGCAGATCGGTGCGGCACACGCCGCAGGCGCCCACTTTCACCAGCACCTGACCCGGGCCGGGGCGGGGGATGGGCCGTTCCATCCGCTTCAGGGCCGTGCGCGGAGCCTCCAGGACCATGGCTTCCATGGCCCCAGTATACCGCTCCGGCCCTACGGGGTCGGCGCGGACGGCCTGGCTTCCGGAGCGGTCCTGGGCTGCAGGGTGAAACAGAACACCGCGCCGCCGCCGGGCCGGCTCTGCGCGCGGATCTCGCCGCCATGCCGCCGGACGATCCGGTGCACGGTGGCCAGGCCGATTCCCAGCCCCGGGAACTCGTCCTGCCGGTGCAGGCGCTGGAAGGGCTGGAACAGGTGGTCCGCGTAGGCCATGTCGAAGCCGGCCCCGTTGTCCTTGACGCAGAATCCCTGCAGGCCTTCCAGTTCGCCCCGGCACACCTGGATGGCGGGGTGTTCGGTGCGGCCGGTGTACTTCCAGGCGTTGCCCACCAGGTTGACCATCACCGCCTCCACCATGGGTCCGTCGCAGAAGGCCTGCAGCCCGGGTTCCACGCTCCACTCCACCCGCCGGTGCGGTTCGTTGCGGGCCTGGTCCTCCAGCGCCCGCCGGGCCAGGGCCGAAAGATCCACACAGTCCCGGGTCACCCCGCCCTGGGTGCTTCGGGAAAGGGCGAGGATGCCGTCGATCAGCTCGCTCATCTTCCGGCCGGCCAGGATGATGCGGTCCAGGTAGTCCCGGGCCCCGGCGGCGACCTGGTCGCCGAAATCCTCGAGCAGGGCCTGGGAATAACCCGCCATGGCCCGCAGGGGCGCGCGCAGGTCGTGGGAGACCGAGTAGGCGAACGCGTCCAGTTCGTGGTTGGCGGCCTGCAGGTCGGCGGTGCGCGCGAGCACGCGGCGTTCCAGGTTGCCCTGCAGGCGCAGGAGATCCAGCTCGGCCTGCTTGCGGGCATTGATGTCCTCCGCCACCAGGATCAGGTAGTCGCTTTCGCTGACCGGATCCCGGGCCAGGGAGATGGTGCGGTTCACCCAGGTGACGCTGCCGTCCTTGCGGCGATAGGGCTTCTCCCGGGTGAAGGAGGCGGTCCGTCCGCGGATCAGGGTGTTCAGCTGCTCCAGGTCGCCGTCCAGGTCGGCCGGGTCGGTGAGTTCCTGGAACCGGTACTGGGCTAATTCCTCCGGCCCGTAGCCCAGGAGGTCGCCCATGCGCCGGTTCGCCCTGAGCACCCGGCCGTCCAGGGCCACCTGGGCCATGCCCACCGCGGCCTGGTCGAACATGGCCTGGAACCGGCTCTCCTGCACCACCCGGGCGATGCGCCCCTTCTTCCGGTCCTCCAGCAGGGCCCCCACCCGGGCCAGCAGCTCGTCGAAGGAGAACGGCTTGAACAGGTAGTCCCCCACGCCCAGCCGGAGCATCCGCACCCGCAGGGCCTCGTCCGCCTTGGCGGTGAGCAGGACCACGGGGATGTCCTGGGTCTCGGGCCGGTCGCGCAGCTCCTGCACCAGGCGGTCTCCGGTCATGCCCGGCATCATGACGTCGCTGACCACCAGGTCCGGAGGGTTGGCCAGGGCCTTGGCCAGGCCGTCGGCCCCGTCCACGGCGGTCTCCACCTGGTAGGCCCGCGCCAGGACCTGGGCCAGGAAGTCGCGCATGTCGCCATTGTCCTCCACCACCAGCACCCGGGCGGCGGCCGCGTTGGGCCCGGGCAGGGCGCCCAGGTCCCGGTTGGGGGCCCAGTGATGGAGCTCCGGGACTTCCACTTCGCCCGGCCCGTCGGCGGCGGCCGGGCCGCCCTCGGCCTGGAGGGGCAGGGACACCCTGAACAGGGCGCCCCCGGCGGCGGATTCGGCCAGGGCCACCTTGCCGCCGTGGAGCGCGCAGAACTCCTTGACGATGGCCAGGCCGAGGCCGGTGCCGCCCTTGGCGCGGCCGGGACCGGCCTGGATCTGCCGGAACCGGTCGAACACGAATTCCCGCTTGTCTTCGGGAATGCCGGGCCCGCTGTCGGCCACCTCCAGGGTGGCCTGGCCGCCGTCTGCCGCCAGCCGCACCTGGATCCGGCCGGCGGCGGGGGTGAACTTGAAGGCGTTGGCCAGGAGGTTGGCCAGGATGCGCCGGACCTTTTCCGGATCCACCTGGGCCGGAAGCGAGCCGGGCGAATCCACGGTGAAGGCGATCCCGCTCTCCTCCGCCAGGCTCTCGAACCGGGCCATCTCCAGGCGGACCAGATGGGCCAGGTCGAGGCTGGCCACCTGGAGCCCCATCCGGCCCGCGTCCAGCCTGGCCAGGTCCAGCAGGTCGTTCACCCGGGCCAGGAGGATGCGGGCGTTGCGCTGCATGCGCTCCAGGTCGGCCCGCAGCCCGGGGTCAAGCCCTTCGGCCCCCAGGCGCTGCTGCAGGGGACCGAGGATGAGCGTGAGCGGGGTGCGCAGCTCGTGGGAGATGTTGGCGAAGAAATCGGACTTGAGCTGGTCCAGTTCGTGGAGGCGCCCGTTCAGGGCCGCCAGCTCCTCCTTCCGGCGCTCCAGTTCCTCCATGGCGGTCTTCAGGGCCCGGTTGGCCTCCTTCACCTGGGCGGCCCGGTGCATGACCTCCGCCTCCATCCGCTCCCAGCCGTCCCGGATCCGGCCCGGGTCCTGGCTGAGCTTTTCCTTCTGCAGGATGAATTCGGTGACGTCCTCCACGTGGTGGATGATCCAGGCGACCGTTCCGGTCCGGTCGAACACGGGGGTGTTCACCGGGCTCCAGTAGCGCACCTCGAAGCCGCCACTGCCGTCCCGCAGCGGAATGTCGTATTTCTGCACCCCCATGGTGTCCGGTTTCCGGTCGCTCAGCACCCGGCCCAGGGACGTGCGCAGGTCGCCCACGCCGCCGCCCTGGCCCTCCGCGGGGTTGTCCGGGAAGACCTCGAACAGGCCGCGGCCGACGATGGCCTCCCGGAGGGTGCCGGTGGCCTCCAGGTAGCGGTCGTTCACCGCCAGGATGGGAAACGTGGGATCAGCCCCCAGGATCAGGTATGGGTGGGGGGTCGCCTCGAAGAGCCGCAGATAGAACGACCTCTCGGATTCCTCCGGATCAACCATGACCTGTGCTCCAGTTCAAACCGATCCGGACGAATGGGGGATTTCCCGATGCCTGCGGGCAGCATAGACCGCTGATTTCATGAAAGCAAGATGTCCTGGGCGGATTCCAGGTGCGGGCGGTGCCGACGTTACCATGGGAGGAGACAGGAGGCCCCCGCATGGCCCAATCCCCACAAACCCTGGAAGGCTGGCACGCCCGGTTCGAGGCGTATTGGGCAGAGGCCCCCGGCGGGGATCTGGACGCCGCCCACGACCTGAACCACCTGCGACGGGTGTGGCGATCCGCCCAGAGCATCGCCCGGGCGGAAGCCCGGGAGGGCGGCGCGGTGGACCTGACCGTGCTGCTGGCGGCCACCTATTTCCATGACCTGGTGAACCCGCCCAAAAATTCGCCGCTGCGCGCACAGGCCTCCGCCCTGTCGGGCCGGGAGGCCAAGCCTTTGCTGGCCGGCATGGGCTTCCCCCAGGACCGGCTGGACGCCGTGGCCCACGCCATCGAGGCGCACAGCTACTCCGCCGGGGTGGAGCCGGTCACGGCGGAAGCCCGGGTGCTGCAGGACGCCGACCGGCTGGAGGCCCTGGGCGCCATCGGCCTGGCCCGCTGCTTCTACACCGGCGGCAAGATGGGCACCAGCCTCTGGCACCCGGACGACCCCATGGGCAAGGGCGACCGGGTGAAGGATGACGCCCGGTTCTCCACCGATCATTTCCAGATGAAGCTGCTCCGGCTGCCGGGCATGATGCGCACCCGGGAGGGCAGGCGCATGGCGGAGCGCCGGGCCCGGGTGCTCAAGCTGTTCCTGAAGGAACTGGAGGCGGAACTGGGTTAGTCCAGCTTCAGGAACACGTCCAGCGCGCCCGGCGAGGGGGGATGCCCCCCCGCCGGGCGCGATGGCATCGGGTCAGCCCAGGACGCGCGGCCCGGCCGGGGTCTGGATGTGCGCGGCGAGCCGGGGCCGACCCGCCGAAAGCTCCACCGGGTCCTGCAGGCCGATGGCCCCCAGCAGGCCGGAGAGCTCCGCCGCCCGGGGGTGGAACCCTTCCAGCCGCACCAGGGCGCATCCGGAATCGGCGAGCAGCGCCGCGGGATGAGGTTCGGTGCGCCACTGGATCAGGGTCGGCGCGATCCCGTCGAAGGGCAGCCCGCCGCCCTCCGGCAGGGTGATCTCCCAGCGCAGGTCGCCCCGGGCCATGGGCTCGATCCGGCCGAAGTCCGGGGCGCGGGCGGCCGCGGACTGGATGTCGCCGGTGCGGGCCACCCAGGTGGCCAGCCGGGGGGGACCGCCGCGGTCCAGCTGGAACCAGCGCGGCAGTTCCGCTTCGGCCTCCGGGTCGATGGCGATCACTTCCAGGTAGGTGGCCGGGCCCAGACGGAGCAGGCAGTTGTGGGTGGCCATGCGCGGGTGCCGGCCGCCGGGCTGCGGGCCGACGCCCAGGGCGGCGCGCACGAAGTCCACTCCGGCCGCCAGCGTGGGGGCGGTGACCACCAGGTGGTCGATCCGGGCCCGGGCCATCACGGCGCCGACTTGCCCGGCTTGGCCTTCTGCCGCAGGTTCTCCGCCTTCTCGGTGGCGCTGTTCAGCACCACGATGGAGATGCGCCGGTTCTGCGGGTCGGTCGGATCGTGGTTGTCCAGCGGCACGCTGTCGGCGTAGCCGGTCACCCGCTGCACCTGGCCCGGACGGATGCCCGAGGCCTCCAGCACCCGCCGGGCGGAGTTGGCCCGGTCGGCGCTCAGCTCCCAGTTGGTGTAGGCCTTGCCCGGGTAGGCGACCGAATCGGTGTGCCCGCCGATGAGGATGTGGTTGGGCAGCTTGCCCAGCTCCTGGGCGATCTCCTTGAGGATGGACAGGGTGTAGGGCTTGAGCTTGGCCGAGCCGGAGTCGAACAGCACCTGCTTGAGCTTGTCCTGGATCTGGATGCGCAGGCCCTCGTCGGTGAACTCGAAGCTGATCTGGTCCTTGAACGCCTCCAGCAGCTTGTCCTCGTTGAACGCCCTGGAGATGGCCGTGGCGGTTTCCTCCATGCGCTGGCGCTCCTGCTCGCCGGAGTCGTCCACCACCACCGGCGGGCCGCCGCCCTCGCCGCCGTCGGGCTGGCCCTGCTTCATGCCCTTGCCCCCGGGCAGGATGCCGGTCTTCTCGATCTCGTACTGGGTGAGGATCGCCTTGCCCTTCTGGGTGTTGAAGAAGTCGGGATCCTGGAACATCCCGGCGATGCCGGCCTTGGTGTTGGAGGTGGTGGAATTCAACAGCCACATCAGGAGGAAGAAGGCCATCATGGCGGTCACCAGGTCGGCGTAGGCCACCTTCCAGGCGCCGCCATGGGCGGCGGCGTGCCCGCCCTTCTTCTTGACGAACTTGACTTTGGTTTCGGGTTGCGGCTCGGCCATCGGGGCTACCTGGGCTTGATCTGGCGGACCACTTCCTCCAGTTCCTGGGAGCCGGGGCGCTCAGGGGAGGGAATGTTGCGCCGGGCGAACTCCACCGCCGTCACCGGCGCGGCGCCGTTGCCGAAGGCCACCAGGCCGGCGCGGATGGCGTTGAAGAAGTGCCCCTCCGCAGCGTTCACCTGGTCGATGTTCTTGGCCAGGGGCTGGAACACGCCGTAGGCGAGGAAGATGCCCAGGAAGGTGCCCACCAGGGCGGCGCCCACGTGCCCGCCGATGACGTTGGGCGGCTGGTCCAGGAAGCCCATGGTGACCACGATGCCCATGACGCAGGCGCAGATACCGAAGGCCGGGAAGCCGTCGGCCATGACCCCCAGCGCGGCGCCGGGCTCGGCCGCCTCCGCGTGGTGCACGTCCAGGTCCATGTCCATGACCTGGTCGATCTCGTCGATCTTGGCGGAGCCGTTGATCAGCAGCTTGAGCGAGTCACAAAAGAAGTCGAGGGCGTGATGGTCAGCCAACATGGTTGCGTATTTCTTGAAAATGGTGGAGCTGTGCGGATCGTTCACATCCTGCTCCAGGGCCAGCAGGCCGCCCTTCTTGATGTTCACGTAGACTTCGTACTGCAGCATGAGCGATTCCATGTACACCGCCTTGTTGTACTTGCTGCCCTTGAGCGGCTTGGCGATGTTGCCCGCCACCGACTTGATGGTGCCCATGGTGTTGCCCGCCAGGAACGCGCCCACGGCCGCGCCCAGCAGGATGGTGAGCTCCGCCGGCAACGGCTCCAGGAGGACCTTGATCTTGCCGCCTTCCATGGTGTATCCGGCCAGGACGGCACCGACGACCACGATCAGTCCGATGATGAAAAACATTTAAAGTGCTCCTTACTTTCTGTTTCGGAATCCTGGCCAATAGTCTTAAGCCACCGCGACGGTGATGAGGGGATCGCTTGATGCTATCTGGAGCAGGCTCCTAAATCTAATCTAGAACAGATCTCCGGTCTGCCATCATGGAATGGTCTTGCAGCGGGACCGACCGGCGCGCCCGGTATCCCCTTCGTCACGGGAGATCCCATGGATCATCGACAACAGTCAGACAACGCCTTTTTACAGGGAACCCGCATCGCTCCCAAGGGAATCCGGCGGGGAGCCCTGGTGGCGGACCTGGTGGACCAGACCTTCCTGGCCTACAACGCCGGCCGTTTGGCGGAGGGGGCGCGGCTCCTCACCCAGAAAATTCTCCAGCCGGGGGTGACCCTCGGGGTGACCCTCACCGGCGCCCTCACCCCCGCCGGCCTGGGCTGTTCCTGCCTGGTGCCGCTCATCCAGGCCGGCTGCATCGACTGGCTCGTTTCCACCGGCGCCAACCTTTACCACGACACCCACTTCGCCCTGGACCTGCCGCTGCACCGGGGTTCGCCGTTCCACGCCGATTCCGACCTGCGGGACGAAGGGGTGATCCGGATCTACGACATCCTGTTCGACTACACCGTGCTGCTGGATACCGACGCCTTCTACCGGGAGCTGATCAAGGCCCCGGCCTTCCAGCGGGCCATGAGCACCGCGGAGTTCCACCACATGGTGGGCGAGGCCCTGTTCCTGCGGGAGCAGGCGGTGGGCGCGGGCACCACCTGCGTGCTGTCGGCCGCCTACCAGTGCGGGGTGCCGGTCTACACCAGCAGCCCGGGGGACAGCAGCATCGGCATGAACGTGGCCGCCATGGCCCTGGAAGGCAACCGCCTGGCCTTCGACGTGAACGCCGACGTGAACGAGACCACCAGCATCGTGCTGGACGCCAAGCTGGGCGGCGGCAAGAGCGCCGTGTGGATCCTGGGCGGGGGCAGCCCCAAGAACTTCATCCTGCAGACCGAGCCGCAGATCCAGGAGGTGCTGGGCATCGACGAGCGGGGCCACGATTATTTCCTCCAGGTGACCGACGCCCGCGCGGACACCGGCGGACTGAGCGGCGCCACCCCCAGCGAGGCGGTGAGCTGGGGCAAGATCGACCCCGAGCAGCTGCCCGACGCGGTGGTCTGCTACACCGACAGCACCATCGCCCTGCCGCTGCTCACCGCCTATGTGCTGGAGCGCAGCGAGCCCCGGCCGCTGAAGCGGCTGTTCGACCGGCGGGTGGAGCTCATGGAGCAGCTGCGCACCCAGTACGCCACCCGGGGCCGGCAAAGCGGGACTCCCACCACCCGCCGGGACCGCGCCGACACCTGGCCCTGCGGCACCCCCAAACACCCGGCCAAATAAGGGGGCGCCATTCCCCTGCAGCCGCCTTTCGGTCATGCTGTACATAGGATCAGGAGAAATGTCTCCTGGTTCGGAGCTTGACCGGCGGCGGTGGCGGTTTGGTTTTTCCCATTTCCATCGTTTCCCGGCCGGGTGGTCCCAGGATCCTCGCGGGATTAGGAGGAAGTTCATGACCGGATCCAGCGTGCCTTGGCCCACCGGGCCCCAGGCCCCGGTATTCTTTCAGGGTTGGCATCCGTTCGCCACCGACCAGCTGGCGGCGGGCTTCGCGGGAGCCGGCGGGGCCGGCGTGATCCGCGTGAAGGCCTTTCCTGACATGGAAGCCCTCTCCCGGCGTCTGGCCGAGGTCTGCCATTCCGGCAAGGGCCACGTGGGCCTCGATCTCCGGGGCGTGCTGGGCGAATTCTCCGCCAAGCTCGACAATGCCGCGCACAACCTGGCCACCTTCCTGATCCATGAATCCGATCTGCTGCCCGAACGGCTGGAATCCCTGCGCGCCTGGGGCCTGCCCCGGCTGGTGGTGGTGAAGGACGGCTTTGACGCCGCCGAGGCCCAGAAGGACGGCGCCTCCGCGCTCATGGTCGCCGAGGGCGAGGGCCTGGCGGACCGGCTCATGCGGATGCTCAAGGCCAGCTCGCTGCCCTGCTTCGCGCCGGTGGCCGGCAACCCCGCCGAGGGGCACGACCTCCTGGCCCGGGGCGCCACCGGGCTGCAGCTGCGCTCGCCGTCCCTGCTCCGGGCCGGGGCCGCCGAATTCCTCAGCGGGTTCCGCAAGCGGCTGGCCGACGCCATGGGCGCGCCGGCCTTCGAGAACCTGGTGGAAAAACCGGCGCCGTCCCTGCCGACCCTCAAGATCCGCAACCTGGAAGTGCCCTATCCGATCATCCAGGGCGGCATGGGCATCGGCATCTCCTGGGACCGCCTGGCCGGCAGCGCGGCCCGCAGTGGCTGCTTCGGCATCGTTTCCGCCATCGGCACCGGCTACCGGTTCCCCGGACTGGCCAAGACCCGGGACGGCCGCCCCGACAAGCCGGAAAACCTGGAGAGCACCGAGGCGCTGCAGCGGATCCTCAAGGAGGCCCTGCGCATCGCCGACGGCCACGGCGCCGTGGGAGTCAACGTCATGTGCGCCATCAACGACTACGAGCGCGTGGTGCGCGAATCGGTGGAAGGCGGCGCCCGGATGATCATTTCCGGAGCCGGCCTGCCGCTGGCGCTGCCCGGCTATGTGGGCGACCAGGACGTGGCGCTGGTGCCCATCGTGTCCTCCGCCCGGGCCCTGAAACTCATCTGCAAGACCTGGGACCACAAGTACCACCGGCGTCCCGACGCGGTGGTGCTGGAGGGCCCCGAATCGGGCGGGCACCAGGGCTTCTCCCTGGAACAGTGCACCGATCCCTCCTTCGCCCTGGACGCCCTGCTGCCTTCCGTGGTGGCCGAGCGCGACCAGTGGGGCGATTTCCCGGTGATCGCCGCCGGCGGGGTGTGGGACCGCGCCGACATCGACCGGCTCATGGCCGGGGGTGCCGGGGGCGTGCAGATGGGCACCCGGTTCATCGGCACCTTCGAGTGCGACGCCCACACCAATTTCAAGGGCGTGATCCTGCAGTCCAAGCGGTCCACCATCAAGCTGCACGGCTCGCCGGTGGGCATGCCGGCCCGGGGCGTGATGACCGCGCTGCACCGGCGGATCGTCGAAGGCACCGCGCCCGGCATCCGATGCATCAGCAACTGTGTCAGCCATTGCGAACACGGCAAGGGGGCCTTCAAGGCCGGCTACTGCATCGCCGACAGCCTGGGCGATTCCCAGAGCGGGGATCTGCACAACGGGCTGTTCTTCACCGGCAGCAACGGCTGGAAGCTGGACGACCTGATCCCCGTGCGCGACCTGGTGGGCGAGATCACCGAGGACTACGGACTGGACCGGCTGGCCACGTTTCCGGCGAAGGTCGGGAACTAGGGGATTTCGGCAAGCCTAATAGACCTTGTCGTGGTCAGGCTCCACCACCAGCAGGATCAGGGTTTCCCCCTCCACGGTCGCGATGGCGCGGGCGGCGCGGGTTGCCCGCAGGGTGTAGAGCGGGCGTCCATCGCTGGTGAGGATGCCCTTGACCTTTTCCAGATGGATGCCCTGGTGGTTCAGCAGCTCCTGGAAGCTGAGCATGGCCGCGGTTTCCACCAGCTTCCGGATCCCCTTCTGCACCGGGGCGGCCTGCTGCAGCGCGGACACCAGGAAGCTGGCCCGGATATCCAGCTTCATGCGCCACCCAGCTTGCGCAGAAACGCCTGGCCTTCCGGGCTATCCAGGCTGATGCCGGGCTCCTTGAGGGCTGCTTCCACCGCCTGCTGGGCTTCCGGCCGCCATACCCAGAGCTGATGGCTCGGGATCATGGTCATGGGCACCAACCGGAAGGTCCCGTCATCCATGGGCTCGACGGTGAAGGTCTCGTTGGCGGGAATGACCGCGGGGAGGGTCGCCCGCCGGCGGGAGTCGGTCTGGAAGACGCTGGCTGGGGTAGGCATGGGAACCTCTTGCTACCAATATGACCAAATTGGGCAAGTTGGCAACCTAGAATTTCCAAACCAGCAGGCAGGCATCCTCGCGCCCGGGCAAGGGGATCGTTCGCAGCGGCTCCTGCCCCGGCACGGTGAAGGTGTTGCTCACCAGCAGGCTGCCCGGCTTCATTTCGGCCGCCGCCTTGGCCCACAGCGCGGGCATGGGCGCCGGGGACAGGAAGGCGTAGACCAGGTCGAAGCCGCCCAGGTCTTCCCGCCAGAGGCTGCCCCAGCGGATCCGGCAGTTGCCGCGGCAGGGCAGGGTGCGCAGCCAGGCCACCAGGCAGGTCAGCGGGGAGGCCTCCACGCCCCGGAACCGGGCGTCGGGGCGCTCCCGGGCCAGGAAGGCCAGCGGCCCGCCCAGGCCGGCGCCCAGGTCCACGAAACGGACCGGGCCCGGGGGCAGCAGCTCCAGCAGCGCCGCCCATGCGGCCCGGTTGGAGTTGTACAGGGGCACCCGGGTGAGCACCCCGCCGCCGTAGACCAGCAGCAGCGCCACCAGGGCCGCCGGCCAGACCCAGCCGGGCAGCGGGTGGCGCACCAGCAGCAGCACCAGCCAGGGGAAGCCCAGCAGGAACGGGAGCCACCGGCGGCCGAGCCCCAGGCCCTGGCCGGTGCCCACCGCCAGGGTGCTCAACAGCAGCAGGATGCCGGTGCCGTGGATGGCCCGGGGCATCAGCCGGGCCTGCAGCACCAGGGCGAGGAAGCCGAAGGCCACGGCCTGGGCCAGACAGGCGCGGAAGATGGGGGGCCATGAACGCATCTGGCCATTATAGTGGACAGATGACCTGCATTGGCCGCTTCGCGCCTTCCCCCACCGGCGAACTGCATCTGGGCAACCTGCGCACGGCCCTGGCTTCCTGGCTTTCCGCCCGGGCCCAGGGCGGGCGCTGGCTGATCCGCATGGAGGACGTGGACACCGCCCGTTGCCGCGGCACCCTGGGCGAGGCCCAGTTGCGCGATCTGGCGGCCCTGGGGCTGGACAGCGACGGCCCGGTGCTCTGGCAGTCCCGCCGGCACGGCGCCTACCAGGCGGCGCTGCAGGCCCTGTTCCAGGCCGGCAGCCTGTATCCCTGCGTCTGCACCCGCAAGGACCTGGCCTCGCTGGGTTCGGCCCCCCACGGGGAGGACGGCCTGCGCCCCTATCCGGGCACCTGCCGGCACCGGCCGCTGCCGTTCCTGCGCCCGGACGCGCTGCGCTTCCGGGTGCCGGACGGCGCCGTGGCCTGGCACGACCAGGTGCTGGGCGCCCAGCAGGACGATCCCGCCCGGCTCACCGGCGACCCGCTGCTGCACCGGCGGGATGGATGCTACGCCTATCATCTGGCGGTGGTGGTGGATGACGGCGCCCAGGGGGTGACCGAGGTGGTGCGCGGCGCGGACCTGCGCGGGGTCACCGCCACCCAGATCCGGCTGCAGGAGGCGCTTGGTCTGGCCCGGCCGGCCTATGCCCACCTGGGCCTGGTGACCGGGCCCTCCGGGGCGCGCCTGGGCAAGCGGGACGGCGCCCTGGGGCTGGCGCTGCTGGCCCACCGGGGCATCCCGGTGCCGGAGATCCTGGGCTGGCTGGGCTGGAGCCTGGGCTGCCTGGAGCGGCCGGAGCCGGTGGCGGCGCTGGACCTGGTGCCCGGGTTCCGCTGGGACCGGGTGCCGCCCGGCCCCCAGGCGGTGCCCGCGGATTGGGTTTGATGTAATAAATATTTAAGAAAATTTTTTAATACATTTTTTTCAAGGGCAGCGCTGGCAGAACTGCACCAAAAAACTACATTAAATAATCATCGAGGAGCCCCCATGAAAAAGCTTTTGAACCGTTCCCTCCGGTCCCTGCTCGGGATCCTTCTCGCGGGCTCGGCGCTGGGCGCCGCGGACCTGAGCTGGGGCCTCCAGCTTTCCATGGCGGCTCCCGTGGGGGACTTGAAGTCCATGACCAACAGCAACCTTGGCGGGGACCTGAAGGGCTATGGCCTGGTGGACCTGGGCCAGGGCCACACCCTTCGTCCCCAGTTGGATGCGCTGGCCTTCTCCGGAAAGCCCGGCACCCTGGCCACCCCGTACGGCAACCTGAAGCTGAACAACGGCACCATCGACGTGACCATGGCGTCCCTGGGCGCGGACTACCTGTATTTCATCAACGGCGACCCCGGCAAGGCGGGGGCCTATGGCGGCGCCGGGATGGATGTCAGCGTCAACAAGGTCAAGGTTTCGAATTCGGCCACTAGCGTGAACGCCACCAGCACCAAGGCGGCCTATTCCCTGGTGGGGGGCTACCAGTTCAACGCCCACTGGAACGTGGAAGCCAGCTACCGCTACAGCAGCTGGGCCACCAGCGACTGGACGCTCAACCAGCAGCCCATCTCCCTCCGGTACACCCTCCCCACCTACCTGCTGGGCGCCGGCTACCGGTTTTAGGAGGCCGGATTCAACGCCAGCACGACGCAAGGCCCGGCGGATGCCGGGCCTTGCGTCGTGCAGCAGCCTGCCTTCAGGCCAGCGCGTTGACCTTGAGGGTCAGGCGGCTCTTGTAGCGGTTGGCCGCGTTCTTGTGCAGCACGCCCTTGCGGCAGGCCTTGTCCACCACGCCCAGGGTGGTGGGCAGCAGGGTCGCCGCTTCCGCCTTCTTGCCGGTGGCCACGGCCACCAGGAACTTCTTGATGGCGGTCTTCAGGGTGGACCGGTTCGCGCGGTTGCGCAGGCGGGCCTCCACATCATGGGCGGCTTTCTTGACGGCTGACTTATGATTGGCCATGAATCCGATCTCCTGCCCTTAGGGCTTCCGTGCACAGTTGGGTTCACCCCTTGAGGCGAACAATCATGATATCCCAACAATGCCTATGTTCAAGTGGAAAGAATCGGGCAACGCGGCACCGGGCATTTTGTCACGACCCTGCAACTTGCCCCTTCCCGTGGAGCCCGCATTCCTTCATGCTGGTTGGAGGCCCCTGGCTTCCGGATCAAGGATTGTCATGGAGCGATGCAAACTAACTTTTCAGCAGGCCCTGGCGGAAGCTTTGCCAGGTCAGGAGATCTCACTGGACCGGCCCCGCTCGGGGGATCTGGGCGATTTCGCGTTCCCCTGTTTCCGCGCAGCCAAGGCCCTGGGCCGGAAGCCGCAGCAGCTGGCCGCCGAACTGGCCGGCAAGATCGTCATCCCGGGCGCCCAGCTGGTGGCGGCGGGGCCCTACCTCAACCTGAAGCTTGAACCCGCGGTGCGCGCCCGGCTGCTGCTGGAGGCCCTGCTGGGGCCGGTCCCGTTCGGCAGCGCCCCCGCCAGCGGGGAGACCGTGCTGGTGGAATACAGTTCGCCCAATATCGCCAAACTATTCACTATAGGTCACTTACGTTCAACCATGATCGGCCATTCCCTGGCCCAGGTGAACCGCTTCCTGGGCTGCAGCGTGACCCGGCTCAACCACCTGGGCGACTGGGGCACCCAGTTCGGCACCATGCTGGCGGCCTACAAGGCCTGGGCCGAGCAGGACAACCCCGACCTGGAGCAGGACTTCCCCTGGGCCGAGGAGATTCCGGAAAAGCTGCGCTCGCCCCTGTACCGTCTGTTCCAGCTGTACGTCCGGTTCCACTCCGCCGAGGAGGCGGACCCGGCCCTGCACGACGAGGCCAAGGCCTGGTTCGTGCGCCTGGAGCAGGGCGATCCGGAGGCCACCCGCCTGTGGGCCTGGTTCCGCAAGATCAGCATCCGGGAATTCCTGCGCATCTACGAGCGGCTGGGGGTGGCCTTCGATTCCCTGGACATGGGCGAGGCCTTCTACCAGGACCGGATCGCCCCCACCCTGGACCTGCTGAAGCGCTCCGGCCTGCTCCAGGAGGGCGACGGCGGGGCCATGATCGTCGACCTGGAGGACGTGGGCATCCAGACCCCGTGCCTGGTGCAGAAGGGGGACGGCAGCAGCATCTACGCCACCCGCGACATCGCCGCGGCGCTGTTCCGCCGGGACACCTGGCACTTCGACCGCTGCATCTACGTGGTGGGCACCGACCAGATCCTGCACTTCAAGCAGCTGTTCGCGGTGATGGAGAAGCTGGACCCCTGGTTCCACGGGCGCATGCTGCACACGCCGTTCGGCATGGTCTCGCTGCCCGATGGCAAGATGTCCACCCGCAAGGGCAACGTGATCTTCCTGGAGGACGTGCTGGACGAGGCGGTGACCCGGGTACGGGCCATCATCGAGGAGAAGAACCCGGGGCTGGAGAACCAGGCCGCCGTGGCCGAGCAGCTGGGCATGGGCGCCGTGGTGTTCTTCAACGCCCTCAACGACCGGGTGAAGCCCATCACCTTCACCTGGGACCGGGTGATCGCCCTGGACGGCGACACCGGGCCCTACGTGCAGTACGCCCACGCCCGCATCCTGTCGGTGCTGCGCAAGGCCGGCGGGGACTGGGCGGAACGGGCCCGGCCGGCCGGCGCCGAGCCCGGCGCGGCGGCCCTGGCCTATGCGGACGTCCCGCTGCCGGAAGGCCTGGACGGGCTGGAGGACGCGCCGGCCCAGGCCCTGCTGTTCGAGCTGGCCGGGCTGCCCGACGCCTACCGCTCCATGCAGCGGGAGAACATGGGCACCGCCGTGGCCCGCCAGCTGCTGGCCATCGCCAAGGCCTTTTCAGGCTTCTACACCAACTGCCCGATCCTGTGGCCGGAAAACAGCCAGACGGTGCGCGACTCGCGCCTGGCGCTTTGCCTGGCCACGGCCCGGGCGCTGCGGCAGGGGCTGCACATCCTGGGCGTCCAGGCGCCCGAAGCCATGTGAACGAACCCAAAAATCTTCGAGTTTTCAAGTAAAGAGGCTAGTGGCCGGGGGAGAATGTTATGACTAAATTCGTGTTTGTGACAGGCGGGGTGCTTTCCAGCCTCGGCAAGGGCATCGCGGCAGCATCGCTGGGAGCACTGCTGGAGGCCCGGGGACTCAAGGTGACCCTCATGAAGATGGATCCCTACCTCAACGTGGACCCCGGCACCATGAGCCCGTTCCAGCACGGCGAAGTGTTCGTCACCGACGACGGCGCCGAGACCGACCTGGACCTGGGCCACTACGAGCGCTTCACCTCGGTGCCCACCACCAGCAAGCACACCATCACCACCGGCCGGATCTACAACACGGTGATCCAGAAGGAGCGCCGGGGGGACTACCTGGGCAAGACCGTGCAGGTGATCCCGCACATCACCGACGAGATAAAGGGCGCGGTGCGGAAGGTGGCCAAGGACGTGGACGTGGTGCTGGTGGAGATCGGCGGCACGGTGGGCGACATCGAGTCCCAGCCGTTCCTGGAGGCCATCCGCCAGTTCAAGCTGGAGGCCGGCCAGGGCAACGCCATCAACATGCACCTCACCTACGTGCCGTACATCAAGGCCGCCGGCGAGCTGAAGTCCAAGCCCACCCAGCACAGCGTCAAGGAGCTGCGGGCGCTGGGCATCCAGCCCGAGGTGCTGCTGTGCCGCGCCGACCTGGACATCCCCCGCAGCCTGCGCGACAAGATCGCCCTGTTCTGCTCGGTCACCCCGGACGCGGTGTTCTGCTGCCGGGACGCCAGCACCATCTACGAGGTGCCGCTCAACCTGCACCTGGAAGGGCTGGACGCCAAGGTGGCCGCGCTGCTGAACCTGCCCGACCGCAAGCCCGACCTCACCGCCTGGCACGACCTGCTGCACCGGATCCAGAACCCCCAGGGCAGCGTGCGCATCGCCATCGTCGGCAAGTACGTGGAGTTCAAGGAAAGCTACAAGTCCCTGATCGAGGCCCTGCACCACGCCGGCTACGGCCTGGAGACCCAGGTGGACCTCAAGTGGATCGAGGGCGAGGAGCTGGAGCACAGCGATCCGGCCGTCATCCTGGGCGACTGCGCGGGCATCCTGGTGCCCGGCGGGTTCGGGGTGCGCGGCACCCTGGGCATGATCAAGGCCATCCGCTACGCGAGGGAGAACAAGGTGCCGTTCTTCGGCATCTGCCTGGGCATGCAGATGGCGTCGGTGGAATTCGCCCGCAACGTGGCCGGGCTGGAAGGCGCCGATTCCACCGAGTTCGAGGACAACCCCAAGCACCGGGTCATCTTCAAGCTGAGGGAGCTGGTGGACGTGGAGGAGCTGGGCGGCACCATGCGGCTGGGCGCCTACCCCTGCGTGCTGAGCGAAGGCAGCCAGGCCGCCAAGGCCTACAACAACCTGAAGATCAGCGAGCGCCACCGGCACCGCTACGAGTTCAACCAGGCGGAGTTCCGCGCCCCCATGGAAGCCAAGGGCCTGGCCTTCACCGGCCTGAGCCCGGACGGCACCTTCGTGGAGATCATCGAGCTGCCCGACCACCCCTATTTCCTGGGCTGCCAGTTCCATCCGGAATTCAAGTCCAAGCCGCTCCAGCCGCATCCCCTGTTCACGGCGTTCGTGAAGGCGAGCGCAGAGCACCGGGGTTGATGCGACAATCGAAACCATGACGCGAGGTGACGCTTTGACTTTTTCCGCGACCAACATCGACAAACTCTGCATCGACACGGTGCGCTGCCTGGCCATGGACGCGGTCCAGAAGGCCAACAGCGGCCACCCGGGAACCCCCATGGCCCAGGCCCCGGCGGCCTACGTGCTCTGGACCCGGTTCCTGAAGCACCACCCGGCCAACCCGCTCTGGGCCGACCGGGACCGCTTCGTGCTCTCCTGCGGGCACGTGTCCATGCTCATCTATTCGCTGCTGCACCTGTCCGGCTACGACCTGTCCCTGGAGGAGCTCAAGCAGTTCCGCCAGTGGGGCTCGCGCACCCCGGGCCACCCGGAATACCGCCACACCCCCGGGGTGGAGACCACCACCGGGCCCCTGGGCCAGGGCATCGGCAACGCCGTGGGCATGGCCATCGCCGAGCGCTGGCTGGCGGAACGCTTCAACCGGCCCGGGTTCGAGGTGGTGAACCACCGCACCTTCGCCTTCGCCGGCGACGGCGACATCATGGAAGGCGTGGCCCAGGAGGCCGGCAGCCTGGCCGGCCACCTGGCCCTGGAAAAGCTGGTGCTGCTCTACGACAACAACCACATCACCATCGAAGGCTCCACCGAGCTGGCCTTCACCGAGGACGTGGGCAAGCGCTTCGAGGCCTACGGCTGGCGGGTGCTGCGGGTGGCCGACGGCGAGGACCTGGACGCCCTCACCCGGACCTTCGAGGAGGCCTGCCGGCCCTGCGGCAAGCCCACCCTGATCAGCTGCCGGACCATCATCGGCTTCCCCGCCCCCACCAAGCAGAACACCGCCGCCGCCCACGGCTCCCCCCTGGGCGAGGCGGAGATCCGCGCCACCAAGGAGATCCTGGGCTGGGATCCGGACGGCAAGTTCGTGGTGCCGGCCGAGGCGCTGGCCCAGTGGCGCCAGTGCGAGACCCGCGGCGCCGAGCAGGAAGCCGCCTGGAACAAGCTGTTCGCCGCCTACCGCGGCAGCTACGCCGGGCTGGCCGCCGAGTTCGAGGCCATGATGAAGGGCGAGCTGGTGCCCGACTGGGAAAGCATCCTGCCCCGGTTCGACGTGGGCGGCACGTTCGCCACCCGGGAAGCCGGAGGCAAGGCGCTCAACGCCCTGGCCGCCAAGATCCCCAACCTGCTGGGCGGCTCCGCCGACCTGAGCCCCTCCACCAGCACGGTGCTCAAGGACGGCGGCGAGTTCGAGCCCAAGTCCGCGGGCCGCAACTTCCATTGGGGCATCCGCGAGCACGCCATGGGCGCCGCCCTGAACGGCATGGCGGTGCACGGCGGGCTCCAGGTGTTCGGGGCGACCTTCTTCATCTTCAGCGACTACATGCGGCCCAGCGTGCGCCTGGCGGCGCTCATGCGGCTGCCGGTGAAGTACGTGTGGACCCACGATTCCATCGGCGTGGGCGAGGACGGCCCCACCCACCAGCCGGTGGAGCAGCTCATGTCCCTGCGCATGGTGCCCAACATGACGGTGATCCGTCCGGCCGACGCCAACGAGACGGTGCAGGCCTGGCGCGTGGCCATGAAGCACACCGCCGGCCCGGTGGGCCTGGTGCTCACCCGGCAGAAGCTGCCGGTGCTGGATGCCGCCAAGGCCGAGGGCGCGGCGCGCGGCGCCTACATCCTGGAGGAAGCCAGCGCCGCCCCGCGGCTGATCCTGCTGGCCACCGGCAGCGAGGTGCATCTGGCCCTGGCCGCCCGCACCGTGCTGGAGGGCGAAGGCATCGCCACCCGGGTGGTGTCCATGCCCTGCTGGGAGATCTTCCAGGCCCAGCCCGAAGCCTACCGCCAGGAGGTCCTGCCGGCCGCGGTCAAGGCCCGGGTCTCCATCGAGGCCGGGGTCACCTTCGGCTGGGAACGGTGGGTGGGCGACGCCGGCGCCAGCATCGGCCTGGACCATTTCGGCGCCTCGGCCCCGGCCGAAACCCTGTTCGAGCAGTTCGGCTTCACCGTGGAGAACGTGGTGGCCACGGCCCGGAAGGTGCTTGGCTGAGGCAGTTTTCCGCTCCCGCGGTAGACTGGATCTTTGACCTTTCGCCGCGCCGGAGTTTTCATGCAATTGAGCCACTACCGCCAAGTCCGCATCGAGAAGCTGCAGAAGCTCCAGGCCCTAGGCCTGGACGTCTGGCCGCGCAAGGCCGAGCGCAGCCACGGCATCGTCGAGATCCTCGCCGCCCACGGCTCCGACAGCAACGAACAGCTGGAGGCCGCCCCCCAGACGGTGAGCGTGATGGGCCGGGTGATCGCCATCCGCGAGATGGGCAAGAGCGTGTTCGCCCACATCACCGAGAACGGGGAGAAGCTGCAGGCCTACTTCCGCATGAACGAGCTGGAACAGCCTGGATGGGAAGTTGTGAAGCTTCTGGACATCGGTGACTTCATCTCGGTCACCGGGCCGCTCATGCGCACCAAGATGGGCGAGCTGAGCGTGCGCGCCAGGCGCATCCAGTTCCTGGCCAAGGCCCACCTGCCGCTGCCCGAGAAGTGGCACGGTCTGCAGGACAAGGAGACCCGCTACCGGCGGCGCTACCTGGACCTGGTGGCCAATCCCGAGGTGATCAAGACCTTCCAGAGCCGGTCGAAGATCATCGCCGGGGTGCGCCGCTACATGGAGGGGCTGGGCTTCCTGGAGGTGGAGACGCCGATGATGCAGCCCATCCCCGGCGGCGCCACCGCGCGGCCGTTCGTCACCCACCTCAACGCCCTGGACATGCCGCTCTACCTGCGCATCGCCCCGGAGCTCTACCTGAAGCGGCTGATCGTGGGCGGCTTCGGGCGGGTGTTCGAGATCAACCGCAGCTTCCGCAACGAGGGCATGGACTACCGGCACAACCCGGAATTCACCATGATGGAGAGCTACGCCGCCGGGGACGATCTGCGGGACGTGATGGTGCTCACCGAGAACCTGTTCGAGCAGACCGCCCTGGCCTGCGGCTCGGTGGAGCGCCCCTGGGGCGAGATGGCCATCAGCTACCAGACCCCGTTCCGCCGCCTGACCATGAAGGACGCCATCGCCGAGTACGGCGGGATCGACCGGGCCCGGCTGGACGACCCGCAGCAGATCGTCGCCCTGGCCCGGGAAGCCCATGTGGAGGACGTGGACAAGAAGGCGCCGGGCATCCTGCTGGGCGACCTGTTCGAGCTCCACGCGGAGACCCACCTGGTGCAGCCGACCTTCATCATCGAGTATCCGGTGGAGTTGAGCCCGCTCACCAAGGAGATGCCCGGCGACCCCACCATGGTGGACCGGTTCGAGCTTTTCATCGGCGGCATGGAGCTGGCCAACGCCTACTCCGAGCTCAACGATCCGGTGGTGCAGCTGGAGCGGTTCCAGGCCCAGTTGGCGGAGCGCGCCGCCGGCAACGACGAGGCCATGCTGCTGGACCAGGACTTCGTCAACGCCCTGGAACACGGCTTCCCGCCCACCGGCGGGCTGGGCGTGGGGCTCGACCGCATGGTCATGCTCATGACCGACAGCGCCAGCGTCCGCGACGTCATCCTGTTCCCGCTCATGCGGCCCACGGTGAAGGGCGCCGAGGGCGAGGACGAGGACGAGGACGCCGAAGTCATCTGAACCCGGCCAGGGCCCCCCGGGTCCGCAGGTCCGCCAGCAGCTCCACCGCTTCGGAAAGGTCGGCCAGGCCCAGCTCCAGGACGGTCTGGCCGATGCCCTCCCGCTGGGCGCCCAGCAGCAGCGCCGCGGTGGCCGGGGTCAGCTCCAGCCACTGGGCCATGCCATGGCGGTCCCGGTAGGCCAGCAGGTGCACCGGGCCCGGGGCGGGGACGGGCTCCTGCTCGGTGCACAGGTGCACCTGGCAGGGGTAGCTGACCATCTGGGTGGGCGGCTCCAGCACCAGCCGGTCGCCCAGCCTCGGCGCCGGGTGCAGGCCGGCGGGACGTTCGCCGCCCGGGTGGCGCGCCACCAGCGTCATGAGCAGCTCGAAATGGGCCAGCGGCAGCAGGAAGGGCCAGCGGTCCTGGCCCCACCCGGTGGCGGCCAGCCAGCCCAGGAAGGTGGCGGAGAGGTCCCGGTAGAAGGCGCTTTGCACCCCCCGGCTGGCCAGGAAGGCCGCCAGGCAGTCCTCCCACAGCCCGGCCTGCTCCAGCAGGGCCCGGGTGACGTAGCAGGTGGTCTCCACCGGCTCCGCCAGGCCGGAGCGCACCAGGTTGCGGTAGACCAGCAGCCGCTCCTTGAAACGCACGAAGGCGGCCTGGTCGCCCCGGGGCAGCCCATGCGCGGCCGCGAAGCCGCCCGGGTCGCGCTCCAGCGGCCCGGGGTCGGGCATGAGCGCGGCGTCCATGAGGGTCCGCTGCAGGGCCAGCACCGGGTCCTCACGCATGGGACACCTGGAACACCTGGTCGTAGGCCTCCTGGATGGCCGCCCGCTCCGCCAGCAGCTCCCCCAGTTCGGGAATGGCGTTGTCCCGTTCCAGCAGCACCGGCACCGGCCGGCCGATGCGCGGCAGCACCCAGCGCATGAGCTCCAGCACCGGATCGATCACCGGCGCCCCGTGGGTGTCGATCACCAGGCCGCCCCAGCGCTCGTGGCCGGCGATGTGCATCTGCACCACCCGCTCCAGCGGCACCCGCTCCAGCCACTGCCTGGGGTCGAAGCCGAAATTGAGCGAGTTCACATAGATGTTGTTGATGTCCAGCAGCCAGCCGATGTCGGCGCCGTCCAGGATCTCGGCCAGGAAATCCGGCTCGGCCAGCTCGGTCTCGCCCAGCTCGGCATAGTAGGTGATGTTCTCCAGCAGGAACGGCACCGGCAGCCGGCCCTTGAGTTCCCGCACCCGGCGGACGGTGTGCCGGGCCGCCGCCCGGGTCATGGGCATGGGCAGCAGCTCGTGGGTGGTGGAGCCGTCCACCGAGCTGAAGCAGAGGTGCTCCGAGTGCCAGGGGCTGCCGGTGAAGGCCAGGAACTCGGCCAGCTGGTCCAGGTAGCCGGGGTCGAAGGGGTCGAAGCCGCCCACCGAAAGGCCCAGGCCGTGGCTGATCACCGGATCCCGGGCCAGGATCCGGCAGACCGGGTCATGATCGCGGCCGCCGTCGCCGATGACGTTTTCCGGGGCGATCTCCCAGAACGGCACCCCGGGATTGGCCCGGGCCACCTCGGCGAAGTGCGGCTGGCGCAGCCCGAGGCCGACGCCGGTGAAGGGTCCCAGCTGAAGCGCAGGCGCCATTCCAGCCTCCACGGAGGCCGGCCCGGAGGTCCGGGCCGGCCGGCGGCGTTACTTCTGGGCGGTGCCGCAATGGCGGGTCGCGCAGACCGGGACGGCGCAATGGCGCCCGCCGCCACCGCAGCGCCG
>JARLGP010000120.1 GCA_031292735.1 Holophaga sp. | reverse complement strand
GAGCTCAGCGCCACGCAGCCCCCGGCGGGCACCCGGCCCAGGATGGCCAGGTTCAGCGCCTCGGTGGCGTTCTTGGTGAACGCCAGCCGGGCCGAGTCGCGCACCCCGAACAGCGCGCAGCAGGCTTCCCGGGCCTGGAACAGGATCCGGCTGCCCTCCTGGGCCAGCCGGTGGCTGGACCGGCCGGGGTTGGCCCCCACCTCGGTCAGGCAGTGGAACACCGCCTCCGCCACGCCCGGCGCCTTGGGGAAGCTGGTGGCGGCGTTGTCCAGGTAGATCATGGCCGGGCCCCCAGCATGAGCACTGCTTCCAGCACCCCGCCGGCCACCGCCAGGCCCTTGTCGGAAATGGTGAAGCAGTGCTCCCGGCGGCCCCGGGGATCCACGTCGGCCACCTTCAGCCCGGCGTGGGCCTGGAACCCGGGCCGGATCAGGCCGCGCAGCATGCCGTCGATGGTGGCGGCCAGGGGCACCCGGCCCTCCTCGCCGATGAGGGCCAGCACCGGTTCCCCGGCCCGCACCGGGTCGCCGATCCGCTTCAGGTTCTGCACCACCCCCGCGATCGGCGCATGCAGCACCCGGTCCCCGCCATGGCCGGCGATCAGCCCGGGCACCCCGGTGTCCGGCTCGGCCCGGCCGCTCAGCAGCACCCGGCCCAGGTCGTGGCCGCGGTTGGTCTCCACCACCGCGTCGGCGTCCACCCCCGCCTCGAACCCCGGGCCCAGGGCCACCACCACCTCGGCCATGCCGATGCGGGTGCCCAGGTTGCGCTTGGCGATGATGGCGTCCACCAGGGCCACCGGGCGCAGCCGCGCCAGCACCGTGCAGCCGGGATCCTCCAGCAGCGGCACCGGACCGGGCCGTGTCAGCGCCGCCTGCATCTCCTCCAGGGAGTCCACCCGCACCGCCCGCACCCCTTCCACTTCGGCCTTGCCTTCGTACATCGCTTCGGAAAGGCAGACGGTCCGGCGGATGGAGCTGGGCCGGGCGGTCTCCAGCACCGCCACCCGGAACCCGGCCCGCACCAGCCGGACGATGCAGCCGGTGGCCAGATCGCCGGCCCCGCGCACCACCACCAGTTGTCCGTTGATCAAGGGCATGACACGCTCCAGTCCATCACCTTACTGCCAGAACCCGGGCGCCGGCCGACGGTTCGCCCAGCGCGCACACCAGGATCCGGTCCACCGGCAGCGGCCCGCAGGCCTGGAATTCATCCAGCAGGGCGCCCGGCTCGAAGGGCCACAGGTCCGCCTGGTTCAGCAGCAGCACCCGGCGGACCCCGGCGGGCGCGCCCTGGAACAGCCCATGGGGCGAGCGGACCAGGGCGGCCAGGTGCTCCAGCCGGATCGGCGCCCCCGGGGCGCAGCCGGTCACCGGACCGAACCGCTCGGGGCGGTGCACCACCGCGTCATCCATGGCCCGGCCCAGGCAGCCCAGGCCGATGCAGCCCGCCACCAGGCCGGTCTCCGCCGGGAACACCGGCTCGTGGCCGGCCGGAGCCTTCACCGGCTTGCGCTTGGCCCCGTCCGCCTCGACGATGATGTAGGCCCAGATCCGCCGCAGCTCCGGGATGCGGGATGGGTGGATGCCCTGGAGCTTGCCGGTGGCCGGCTCCGCCTGGGCCGCCAGCAGGATGCGCCGGCCCCGGCCCGGCCGGGCCGGCCCCGGGCCCCAGGGCCCGCCCCCGGCGGGTTCGGCCAGGGCCGGGTCCAGCACCAGCTGCTCGTACTCCCCGCCCTGTTCCAGCCGGGGGTCGAGCAGGTGGGTGGTGGTGGTCATGAGCGCGCCGGACTCGTGGCGGCCGGCCAGTTCCCCGGCCAGCTCATAGAGCGCGCGGGTCTTGCCGCCGGCGCCCACCAGGGCGATCACCCCGCCTTGCGGGCGGGGCAGCAGCGGCAGCAGCAGCTCGGCGAGGTTCACCGGGGCGCGCGCCGGCGTTCCCGCTCCACCGCCAGCTGGGCCAGGAGGCCGGCGTTGCGGCGCACCGCGATCAGCTCCGCCATGATCGCCACGGCCAGCTCGACGGGGGTTTCGGCGTCGATGTCCAGGCCGATGGGGGCGCACAGGGCCGCCACCTTGGCCGGATCGCAGCCGTCTTCCAGCACCTGGTCCAGCACCAGCCGGGTCTTGTGGGCGCTGCCCATGAAGCCGGCGTAGCGGTACGGCCGCTTCAGCACGGCACGCACGCATTCCAGGTCCAGCTGGTGGCCCCGGGTCATGATCGCCACGTAGGTGGCGCAATCGAACGGGAACTCGGCCACCGCCCGGGTGAAGCCGGCCTGGATAGTGCTCACCTCTGGAGGGAAGCGGCCTGGGGCAAGCATTTCCGACCGCTCGTCGACCACCGTCACCGCGAACCCCAGGCCCGGCGCCAGGGCCGCCAGGGCCCTGCCCACGTGGCCGCCGCCGAGGATCAGCAGCTTCTCTTCGGGAAAGACCGGGTCGTAGAAGGTTCCGGCCTCCGGGTCGAACCTGGACTTGCCGTCGGCCAGGGCCTGGAGCGCGGCGGGGTCTCCGTCCCAGGCGCCGCACAGCGGGGCGCCGTCCTGGTCCAGCAGGGCCACCGCCACCTGGGTCCCATGGATCCGCTTCGCCAGCAGCACCCGCTGGCCCAGGGCCAGGCGCTCCAGCGCGATCCGGTAGGGGGCGCGGTCCTCCAGGTATTCGATGAGCATGGTGCTGGTGCCGCCGCAGACCATGTCCGGGCCGACGACATCATTGCCCACCATCTCCACGGTAAGCACCGAACTGCACCGCTGTTCCAGGCTGGACCGGCAGGCCTCCAGCGCCCGGGCCTCGCCCCGGCCGCCGCCCACCGTGCCCACCAGGCCGGTCCCGGCGCCCACCAGCATCTTGGATCCCGGGTGGCGGGGCGACGAGCCCTTCACCGCCAGGATGGTCGCCAGGGCCACGCCCGCGCGGCCTTCGGTTATCGCCTTGATCAGTTCCAGCCCCATGTGACTCCACCCGGCTTCCAGAATACGATCAAGCCATTGTGATGGAATCATCATTCCCGGTTCCCGCGGCCCCGGCATAAGTTCTCTAGACATAAGATCCCGTGGCCTCCCTGGGTGGCACCGAGTAATCTTGATTCCTATGAATATCTTGCAAGCGTCAACCATCCTGATCGCGGCCTTCGCCGCAGGCGCCATCAACTCCATCGCCGGGGGCGGAACCCTGGTGAGTTTCCCCGCCCTGCTGGGCGTCGGCCTGACCGGGCAGCAGGCCAACGTCACCAGCACCCTGGCCCTGTGGCCGGGCTCCATCGGCGGCTTCTACGGGCACCGCAAGGACCTGGCCGGCACCCGGGCCTTCGCCCTGCGCCTGGTGCCGCCCTCCATCCTCGGCGCGGCGGTGGGCGCGGTGCTCATGCTGGTCACCCCCAACACCATGTTCGACCGGCTGATCCCCTACCTGATCCTCACCGCCACCCTGCTCATGGCCGCCAACGAGCCCATTTCCAAGCTCATCCAGGGCACCCAGGGGGGCCAGCGCACCACCACCTGGTGGATCGGGGCCATCACCTTCCAGTTCCTGGTGGGGGTCTACGGCGGCTACTTCGGCGCCGGCATCGGCATCCTCATGCTGGCGGCGCTGAGCCTGCTGGGGCTCAAGGACATCCACCAGATGAACGGGCTGAAGAACTTCCTCGCGCTCTCCATCAACGGGGTGGCGATCATCGCCTTCATCGTCTACGAGCACCTGTTCCACCCCGGCTACATCGTCTGGTGGATGGTGCTGATGATGGTGGTGACTTCCTGCCTGGGCGGCCTGTTCGGCTCGCACATGGCGCACCGGGTCGGCCGGAAGACGGTGCGGGTGATCGTGATCGGCGTGGGCTTCGTCCTGGCCGGCTGGTATTTCTACAAGATGCACGGCCTCTAAGCTATTTGTGCAACACCTTCTCGGCGGCGTCGAAGATCTTCTGGTAGCCGGTGCAGCGGCACAGGTGGCCGGACAGCTCCCGGCGGATCTCGTCCTCGGTGAAGGTGCGGCCGCTGTCCAGCAGGGCGGTGGTGGAAAGCACCAGCCCCGGGGTGCAGAAGCCGCACTGGATCGCCCCCTCGTCCACGAAGGCCTGCTGCACCGGGGACAGCTCCCCGTCATGCTCCAGCCCTTCGATGGTGGTGACGGTCTTGCCGTCGGCCCAGGCGGCCAGGTAGATGCAGGAATTGACCGGGGTGCCGTCCACCAGCACGGTGCAGGCGCCGCATTCGCCCACCGAGCAGCCCTGCTTGACCCCGGTGAACTGCAGCCGGTTGCGCAGCACGTCCAGCAGGGTCTCCCGGATATCCACCTGGAACTGGTAGAGCTTGCCGTTGACCGTAAGGGAAAGCGGCTTCAGGGCGGCAACGCCCGCGGTGTTGCTATTCAGCATTTGGGGCCTCCAGCGCGTTGGGCCGCTTCCAGCACGGCCCGTTCAGTGAGCACTTCGATCAGGTGTTCCCGGTAGTCCTTGGACGCGCGCCAGGAGGTCCGGGCCTTGGAGGCCTTCACCGCCAGCTTGCCGATCTCCCGGCAGCATTCCGCGGTGACCTGGCGGCCGCGGGCGTAGGCCTCGGCCTCGGCGCAGCGGATCGGCACCGGCGCGGCGACCCCCAGGCCGATGCGCAGGTCCTGGAAGGCCCCGTCGCGCACCCGGCAGATCACCGAGACGCCCAGGGTGGCGATGTCCATGGCCTTCCGCATGGCGAACTTGATGTAGTGGCCGCCGGTGTCCTGGTAGCTGTCCCTGGGCACCAGGACGGCGGTGAGCATCTCGCCGGGCTGCAGGTGCACCTTGCCGGGGCCGGCGTAGAACTCGTGGATCGGGATGATCCGCTCGGACCCCAGGCGGTTCAGCTTGAGCAGGGCGTCCAGGGCGAACAGGGTGGACGCGCTGTCGCCGGACACCGCGCCGTTGCAGATGTTGCCGCCGATGGTGGCGACGTTGCGGATCTGCGGCCCGCCCATGGAGACGGCGGCCTCGGCCAGGCTCGGCAGGTGCTGGCGGATGATGGGATCCAGGAACAGCTTGGCGAACGGGGTGGTGGCGCCGATCACGATGGTGCCGTCGGCCCGCAGGCTGACCCCCTCCAGCTCCTTGATGTTGCGCAGGCTGAGCAGCTCCGACCAGCCTTCCCCGCCGTGCTGGAGCCGGATCAGGACATCGGTGCCGCCGGCGATGATGCGCAGCCCGCTGTGGGCGTGCAGCAGCTCCACCGCGCTTTCCAGCGACTCAGGCTCTTGCAGGACTGAGATGTTGAACATCGTCCACGCTCCTCTCACACAGCAATCCCATTTCCTTGAACGTCTCGAACACCGCCTGGGGATACAGCGGAATCCTGTGGAAGGCCACGCCGGTGGCGTCCAGCACCGCGTTGCGCAGCGCCGGGGCCGGCGAGATCACCGGGCATTCGCCCAGCGACTTGGAGCCGAACGACCCGGCGGCGTCGAAGGTCTCCACGAAGGCGGCGTGGATCTTCGGGGTGTCCAGGATGGTCGGCAGCTTGTAGTCCAGCAGGTTGTTGTTCAACGGCTTGCCGGTGGCCGGGTCGAACAGCATCTGCTCCAGCAGGGCCATGCCCAGGGCCATGCTCACCCCGCCGTGCACCTGCCCCTCGGCCAGCTTCGGGTTGATGATCTGCCCGGAATCATGGACGTTGAACAGCTCCAGCACTTCGATCTTGCCGGTCTGCATGTCCACCTCCACCGCCATGAAGGTGACCCCGTAGGACATGGCGTTGGTCCGCACGTTGGCGGAAACGTCGCTCTTGATGGGGTCGGCGTAGATCCGGTCGTAGTAGGAGTCCATGGCCACGTCTTCCAGGGTGCATAGGGTGCGGCCCAGGGCCTTTTCCACGATCTCGCAGTCGCGGATGTCCAGCTCTTCGGGGTTCAGCCCGCACTTGCGGGCGGCGATGGCCAGCACCTGGTCCCGGGCCTCCAGGGCGGCCTTGCGCACGGCGATGCCGGTGATGAAGGTCTGCCGGGAGGCGTAGGCCCCGGTGTCGAACGGGCTGATGTCGGTGTCCTGGACGGTGACCACGTGCACCATGTCCATGGGCAGGCCCAGCACTTCGGCGGTGATCTGGGCGAACACGGTGTCGGAGCCCTGGCCGATCTCGGTGGCGCCCACCTGGAGGGTGACCGAGCCGTCCTGGTGCATGACGATGCGCGCCCCGGCCAGTTCCAGCCCCACCGGATGGGTGCCGGAGGCGTAGGCGAAGCAGGCCATGCCCAGGCCCCGGCGCAGGTGGCCGGTCTGGTGGGCGTACTCCCGCTTCTTCTCGTCCCAGTGGATCAGGGCCTTGCCCTTGGCGATGCACTCGGGGATCCCGAAGGAGCGGACGATGTTCTTGGTGAGCGGGTCCTCGTAGCCCACGCTGATCAGGTTCTGCTTGCGGAACTCGATGGGGTCGAGCTTCAGCTCCCGGGCGATGTCCTCCATCAGGCTTTCCAGGGCGAAGAACATCTGGGGCACCCCGTAGCCGCGCATGGCCCCGGCCACCGGCAGGTTGGTGTAGACCGTTTTCGGCTCGAACTTGAAGCTGCGGAAGTAATACAGCGGACGGAACTTGCTTCCGGAGGACATGGCGATGGAATGGCCGTGGGAGGCGTACGCGCCGGTGTTGCTCAGCAGCTTGACCTCGATGCCCTGCAGCATGCCCGCGTTGGAGCAGGCGATGCGCAGGTGGATCTTCATGGAGTGCCGGGTGCGGGAGTCGATGAAGACCTCCTCCCGGGTGAAGGTGCAGCGCACCGGCCGGCCGTGCACGGCCAGGCACATGGCCGCCACCAGCGGCTCGATCACCACGTCCTGCTTGGCGCCGAACCCGCCGCCGATGTACGGCTTGATCACCTGCACCCGGCCCCAGGAGAGGCCCAGGGCCTGGGCGACGATGCGCCGGACGATGTGCGGGATCTGGGTGGAGGAGTTGATCACCACCCGGCCGTGGCTGTCCTGGTAGGCGAACGCGGTCTGGTTCTCCAGGTGGCAGTGCTGGACGATGCTGGTTTCGTACTCGCCTTCGAACACCCGGTCGGCATTGCGCAGGTCCGCCTCGAGGTCGCCGAACTGGGTGCCGAAGGAGCTGACGATGTTGCTGGGCCGCTCTTCGTGCAGCACCGGGGCGCCCTCCTTCATGGCGTCCTCGGGGGTGAGCACGAACGGCAGCACCTCGTACTCCACCTCGATCAGGCGCAGGGCCTTTTCCGCCGTGAGCAGGTCCACCGCCACCACCGCGGCGATGGCGTCGCCCACGAACCGGGCCTTCTCGGTGAGGATCAGCCGGTCGGCCACGTCCCGGTGCGCCGCGTCCAGCGACCAGGGGTGCCCGGCGGTGGGGAACTTGATGGAGGGCAGATCCTTGGGCAGGATCACCGCCTCCACTCCGGGCAGCGCCTTGGCCTTGCTCACATCGATGCGCTTGACGACGGCATGGGCGTGCGGGCTGCGCAGCACCTTGCCCACCAGCATGTCCCGCTCGAAAAAGTCCTCGGAATAGCGGGCCCGGCCGGTGACCTTCTCGATGGCGTCCAGTCGCTGGACACTCTTGCCCACAATCTTCAAGCTCATGGTGCACCTCGATCAACTGGACTTCCGGCGGGTGGGCCCATGCAGGCGGAACTCCCACCGGCTGAGGACCCATCCGGAAGGGGGACGGCTGCATTGAGAAACGTCAGGGCACCGGCCAACGCCGGCGGCCGGGAGGTGACGGAGCCCGAATCCGCTGATGCCATTCAGTATGAAATGGTCCGAGGCCTAATTCAATTTTTATTCATGGGTGTACCCTTTTTTTCCCCATGATATAAATACTTACTTTACATATGGAATCGTCAACGGCCCGAAGGGCAGCACCGCCACCCGGGCATGGGGCCCGTGGCGTTCCACCAGCCCGGCCAGGCTCCGCTCCAGATCGGCCAGCGGCTTGAACTTGGCCTGGACCACCGTGTCGTCGTCCAGGGTGGAATACAGGTAGCAGTCGGCCTTGAGCTGGATGATGGCCTGCACCTGCACCTGCCACTGGTCGAACATGCTGAAGGCGGGATCCTCGATCATCGCCAGCAGTTCCTTGGGGGTGTCGCGCATCTTGAGGATCTTGGCGTAGTTGCCGTGATTGGGCACGCCGTCGGAGCATTCCGAGGCGCTGACGATGGTGCCGCCCTGGCGGACGATCTGGGCGGCGGCGCTCATGCCCTTGACCGTCTGGTAGAGGTTCTGGTCCAGGGGGTAGCCGGAGTTGGTGGTGATGACCAGGTCGAACGGCTGGTCCACGGCATACATGGCGTTGTCCTTGACGAAGGCGCAGCCCACCCGGTGGGCCTGGATGACATCGCCGGCGAACACGTTGGTGATCTCCTGGCGGCCGTTCAAGGTGACGTTCAGCATGAAGTCGGGCTTGGCCATCAGGCAGTTCTGGGTGGCGGCGTCCTGCAGGATGTTGCCCTCCAGCAGCCCCCAGGTGCTGTTCGGGTGGCCGATCATCAGGGCGTTGTGGAAGTCCAGGATGGTCTTGATCCCGACGATGCCCGGATTGATGCCCTTGGGCCCCCCGGAGAAGCCGGCGAAGAAGTGCGGCTCGATGAACCCGGTGACGATCTTGAAGTCGGATTCCACGTAGGTCTTGTTCAGGTAGATCTCGGAGCCGTAGCTGTTGCGTCCCACGTGGACCAGCCTGGCGTCGTCGAAGGCGTCGTGGTTGACGATCCGCACGGTATCGACGACCTCCTGGCCCAGCATCTGGATCAGCTCTTCCCGGGTGTTGGCCCGGTGGCTGCCGACCCCGTTGATGATCACGAACTGCTCCCGCGGCACGTGCGCCAGCTCCTTCATGATCCAGGGCACCAGCTTGTGGTTGGGGGTCGGCCGGGTGATGTCGGAGATCACGATGCTGACCGTATCCGTCGCCTTCACCATGGCCTTGAGCGGCGGGGTGGCGATCGGCTGGCGCAAGGCCGCGGTCACCGCGCCCGCTTCGTCGGCCAGGCCTTCCAGGTGCCTGGGCTCGATCACATGGGCGTCATCCGGAACGGAGATGCTGAGCCCCTTCTTGCCGTATGCAAGCGGTACCGTCTTCATCGGTTTCCCCCCCAGGCCGTGAGACCTATTAATACCATGGGAGAGTGGGCGAGATTCCCCGGAAAACCTATTCTTCCGACGAAATCTGTTCCAGGCTTTTGCCGGCGGTGCGCATGCCCAGGGTCGCCACCGCCAGGGCGCCCAGCAGCAGCACGCAGGTGGTGATGGTGAACACGCCCACGAAGCCGATCCGGGTGTATGCCAGGCCGATGATCAGTGGAGCGGCCAAGCCGCCGACCCGGCCGCAGGCAGAGGCCACGCCCATGCCGGTGGAGCGGATGGCCGTGGGGTACAGTTCCGGAGTGTAGGTGTAGATCGCGCCGAACGCGCCGATCATGAAGAAGGACAGCCAGAACCCGCACAGGGTGATGGCCAGGTCGGCCCGGGCCACGGACAGGAAATAGGCGGCCACCCCGCCCAGGACCATGTACAGGACGATGGTCCACTTCCGGTCCAGCCGCTCGTTGAGCAGGGCCGACGAGTAGCATCCGGGGATCTGGGCCACGTACATGATCAGGCTGAAGCCGAAGCTCTTGGTGATGGTCATGCCCTGCTTGACCAGGAGGGTGGGGATCCAGGTGAAGAAGCCGAACACGCAGAAGGTGATGGTGATCCACAAGGTCCACAGCATGAAGGTGTTGCGGGCCATGTCCCGGTGCCACAGGGCGGCCAGGTTCTGGAACAGGTTGCCGGCCCGGCGGGCGCCCATGGGGGGGATCAGCACGTCCTCGTACGGCGGCAGGGTCTCCCCGTGCCGGGTGTAGAACGATTCCAGGTGGGCCACCACCTGTTCCGCCTCCTGGGACCGGCCCCGCTGGATCAGCCACCGGGGCGATTCCGGCAGCGAGCGGCGCCACCAGAGCAGCATGAGGATGGGCAGGAAGCTGATCACCTGGGCGATCCGCCAGCCCTGGGCATGGGCGGGCACGATGGCATAGCCGATGAGGGCGGCGAACACGTAGCCGAAGGAAAGGAAGCCGGACAGGGAGCCGATGAAGCGCCCCCGGTAGCGGCTCGGGACGAACTCGCAAAGGTAGGGCGCGATGATGGCGCTTTCCGCCCCCACCCCCAGGCCGGCCACCATCCGGGTCCAGAACAGGAAGCGCCAGTTGGGCGAGAAGGCCGCCAGCAGGGAGGCGAAGGTGTATACGAACAGGGCGAACATCATCACCTTGCGCCGCCCGATCAGGTCGCCCAGGGCGCCGGCGGTGAAGGCCCCCACCAGGTAGCCGGCCATCACCGAGCTGCCCAGCGCGCCCACCTGGCTGTTGCTCAGCCCCCACAGGCGCATGACCGGAACCAGCAGGAACGCGATCATCGAGCCGTCCATGCCGTCGAAGGCGTAGCCCAGCCCGCCCAGGAACAGGAGCCGCACCTGCGGCCTGCTGAACGGCAGGCGTTCCAGTCGTTTCAAGGTGGTCCGGTCGCCCTCGGTGAATCCGGGCAAAGCCGCTGTGGGTTCGGTCATGGGGGGGCACCTGCGGGGTCGGGAGTGTCGGGTAAGACTCGGCCCCATGGCGTTTGGCCATGGGGCCGAGTCGTCATCATGACCGGAAAGCTAGCGGAGCGCAGCCCACTTGCGCATCAGGCCGTCCACCACCGCGACGGTCTTGCCCAGCACCGCCTCGGTCATGTTGAACTTGGGGTGGTGGTGCGGGGCGGTGATGTCGGTGCCCAGGAAGAAGAACACGCCGGGCACCTCCTTGAGGTAGTCGCCGAAATCCTCGCCGCCCAGGGTGGGGTCGGTGAACAGCATGAAGCTGTCCGGCCCGTGGGCCTCGGTGACGGCGGCCTGGAGCAGGTCCACAAGGGCGGGATCGTCGTTGGCGGTGATGGGCGCCCCCACCGTGTTGTGGATCTCCACCTTCACCCCGTTGGCCTGGGCGATGCCCTGGGCGAACTGGGCGAACCGCTGCTCCAGGACCGTCTGGTCGGCCACCGAGGTGGCGCGCATGCTGCCGGCCAGCACGGCCTTTTCCGAGATCACGTTGCAGGCGGTGCCGGAATGGAACGAACCGATGGAGATCACGGTCGGCGCCACCGGGCTGGTGGCTCCGTAGCGCACGGTCTGCACCCCGGCCCCGAACTGGCAGGCGGCGAGCAGGGCGTCGGCGCCCATGTGCGGGAAGGCGCCATGGGTGCCCTTGCCCGTGAAGGTGACCTCGAAGAGGGTGACCGAGGCCATGACCGTGCCCTTGCGGGTGCCGAAGCAGCCCAGCGGCAGTTCCGGGAAGATGCCCACGTGCAGGCCGGAAATGACCCCCACGCCTTCCAGGGCGCCGCCCTTCATCATGAACCGGGCGCCGGCGAATCCTTCTTCGCCGGGCTGGAAGATCAGCCGCAGCCGGCAGGGCAGCTTGCCCCCGCCGGTGGTGTAGTAGCGGGCGATCCCCAGCGCCATGGCGGTGTGCGCGTCATGGCCGCAGGCGTGCATCCGGCCGGGAGTCCTGGAGGCGTACTCCGCCCCGGTCTCTTCCAGCACCGGCAGGCCGTCCATATCGGCCCGCCAGGCGAACAGCGGCCCGCTGGTGCCGAGATCGACGGTCATCCCGTCCCCGATCCGCCTGGGCGCAAGGCCCATCCCCCGCAGCGCCTTTTCCACGTATTCCGAGGTGCGCGGCAGGTCGAGACCGATTTCGGGCATCTGATGCAAAGCCCTTCGATCCTTGATGATTTCAGATGAATCCATGCCTGCCTCCAATCAACCGACCACGGGCTTCGCATCCGGATCCGGAGTGTTGTGCACGGCGTCGTAGACGGAGATGCTCCGCTGGGGTGCGAAGACCAGGCTAAGAATGACAAAGATGACCATGTTCACCACGAGAGCCATGAACCCGGCATTGAGGTGCAGACCGCTGACGGTCAGGGGATCCAGATGGTTCAGGGTCGTGTAGAACACGATGATTTCGCCCGCGCCCAGGCCGCAGAAGGCGGCGATCTTGTTGGCGCGCTTCCAGTAGATGCCCAGCACGATCAGCGGGAAGAACTGGGTGACGCCGGCATAACCGGTGAGCAGCAGGTTGACCAGCATGTTCGGGAGGAAGATGGAGAGCGCCAGGGCCACCAGGGCCAGTCCGACCACCACCTGCTTGGCCAGCTTGCCGAGGGCTTCCGGCGAGACGTCGCCGCCCCGGGTCCGGGCGTAGACGTTGCGGGAGAACACCATGGAGGTGGACAGCAGCAGGTCGGCGGCGGGGATCATGCAGGCCAGGGCGCCGGCGCCGCCCACCAGACCCAGGGCCCAGCCCGGGAAGGTGTGGCGAACCAGGGCGATGAAGGCCATGTCGGGGGTCTTGAGGGCCGGAACGAGAACCAGCAGGGCGGTGAAGCCGATCATCATGGGGAACAGCATGCACAACTGGTAGAGCGGAAGGTAGACCGCGTTGTGCTTGAGCACCTCGGGATTGCGGGCGCTGAAGCTGTTGGCGGTGAGGTGGGGCCACATGTAGAAGCCGAAGCTGGTGAGCGCGATGGTGGACATCATCCAGCTGGCGTCCATGGTCTTGGTGGCGCCGGGCAGGGAGGTGAAGCCGGGCTTGACCGCTTCCAGGGCGGCGAAGGTGCCGCGGAAGCTGCCGAAGTAGTGGATCGGCAGGAAGACGCCGAAACCCACCACCGCGACGATCATGATGGTGTCCTTGATGACGGCGGTGGAGGCGACCCCCTTGAGGCCGCTGACGCTGACGAAGGTGGCCACCAGGGCGAAGGCGATGATCATGGCCCAGACCCGGTTGAGCACGCCGTACGAGCAGGCCTCGATGATCAGGCCCAGCCCGGAGAGCTGCAGTTCCATGTAGGGCAGCAGGAAGCAGACCCCGATGAAGGCCACCAGGATGCCCAGCACCTTGCTGTCATAGATGTGTTCCACCAGGTCGGCCTGGGTCATCAGGCCGTAGCGGCGGCCGACCGGAGCGATGGCCGGCAGGATGTAGTAGCCGACCATGTAGGCCAGGCCGCCGTAGCCGAGGATATAGAACACCGGGGCGCCCTTGGAGTAGGCCCAGCCGCTGGCTCCCAGGAAGGTGAAGGCGGTGTAGATCTCACCGGCCAGGATGAACCAGTTCAGCCAGCGCCCGAAATTGCGCCCGCCCACAGCCCACTGTTCATAGGACATTTTGGATCTCAGGCCCGGCATCATTCCCACGACGAAGGAGCCCAGAACAAAAATGGCGATGATAACTAATGCAGAAGTTGCATCATTCATTACTTTCTCCTGGTCAGCTAGTTTTTCTTATGGGTTGTGTCGATTTTATACAACGCCATCAGGCAGACAAAGGCCACGAGGGTTCCCGCGATGGTCCATACCATGAGCAGTGGAAGCCCGAACACAAGATGCTTGCCGCGACTGACAAACGGGATGGCCCCGATCGTCCAGATGAACGGAATTATGGTTAACAAGACCTTCAGAAGCTTCATTTCCCCTCCTAGGGCACATTGCGGTGCCTAAGTATTTCGTGACGCGCAGGACCTGACCGCTCGACCGGAAGAGGTGATGAGCCGGCTTCAGCCTATGGGAATTTGTTCCGCTAAGACTAACGCAGAAAATGAACAAGTCAATTAGTTTTCAAGGAAAAAATCAATTGTCTTCCCGCAAAACACCGGTCTGCAGCCTGGTCCGCCCAGCAGAACGCCCGGTCCGGAAACGGCGCGTTTGCTGGTTTCCTGGGCTGGGTAAATACTATTTCCAGGGAACTATTTTTTTCCTGGCCGACCGGGGTCGGATCGCCGGTCCGGCCGGCAAGGGCCCGGTTCCCGCGCTACGATCGAGATTCCCACCCTTTGGAAGGAGACGCCTCAATGGCACCAGCCGCAACACCCACCGCACCCCTTTGCCTCGCGCCTGCAGCGGAAATGGCCCCGGCCAGCTTCGTCATGCCGGCAGGTGCCTGCGACACCCACGCCCACGTGATCGCCGACAGCGACGGTTACCCGATGATGGCCTCGCGCAGCTACACCCCGCCGCCGGCGCCGGAAGGCAAGTACCTGGAGATGCTCGCGGGCACCGGCTGCTCGCGGGGCGTGCTGGTGCAGATCAGCGTCTACGGCACCGACAACCGCTACATGATGGAGGTGCTGGGCCGGAACCCGAACCGCCTGCGGGGGGTGGCGGTGGTGGCGCCGGAGGTGACCGACCGCCAGCTGGAGACGATGCACCTGGCCGGAGTGCGCGGACTGCGCATCAACGTGTCGTTCCCGGGGGCCGGGATCGGCCTGGAGGACATGGAGACCCTGGCCCGGCGCGTGGCTCCCATGGGCTGGCACCTGCAGATCCTGTGCGACGGCCGGGACCTGCCCGAACTCTACCCGCGCATGGCCAAGCTGCCCTGCCACGGGGTGATCGACCACATGGGCCACATGCCGGCCGCCCTGGGGGTGGAGCACCCGGCCTACCAGGCCATGCTCCGGCTGGTGGCGGAACACGGCTGGTGGGTCAAGCTGTCCGGCGCCTACCGGCTGAGCGACGACTACGACGGGTTCAAGGAAGTCACCCCGTGGGCCCAGGAGCTGATCGCCGCGGCGCCCAACCGGATGGTCTGGGGCAGCGACTGGCCGCACGTGGCCATGGGGCGCATGCCCGACACCGGCCGGCTGCGCAACCTGCTGCTGGACTGGGCGCCCGACCCGGCGGTGCGCGAGCGCATCCTGGTGGACAACCCGGCCCGGCTATACGGGTTCCCGGCCCTGCTCTGAAAAGGCGGCGTTACTGGCCCGGATGTCCTCCATGAAGGCGGGCGACAGGCCCGGAACCGAGGCGCCCAGGCAGCGGTCCAGCGCCAGGATCTGCTCCCGGCAGGCCGGCAGCAGGAAGTTGCCGATCCGGCCCCGGTTGCGCTTGGTCACGTAGTGCCTGCGCAGTTCCTGGCGCAGGTCCCGGCCCAGCCGGGCCAGCTCCGCCCGGGCCGGGCCGGGGATCATCGCCAGCGATAGCGGGAAGCGCAGCACCAGCCACTGCTTGAGATTGAATCCGTCCCCGGCCACCGCCCACCACCAGTAGCCCAGGGAACTGCAGAGCAGGGCGAAGGCCAGGTCCGCCGCCTCCTCGCTGGCGCAGGCGAAGCGGGCGACCCGGGCCGGGACGGTCGCCCGGCCGCGCCGGTCGAAGGTTTCCGGCAGCTCGCGCCAGGCCGGGAACCAGTTGTAGGCGCTGCCGCCCACGTACAGGGCGGAGGCGGGCGGCCCGGGCCCCGGCTGCAGGTCCCGGCCCAGGGGGGCGCCGGCCGCCAGCAGGGCCTGGAGCACGTCGGCCTGGAGCTGGTCGGCCACCTTGGGGATCCCCGTCGAGATGTCCAGTTCCAGGCGGGCGTAGTGCAGGGTGGCGAACAGGTGGCCCCGGGCCTGGGCGTTCCAGCGCAGCAGCCCGGTGGTGGCCGAGCGGTGCCCGGGCACCTCCGGGGACCGGGCATAGAGGGCCAGGCTGCAGCGGGTGCGCACCGCCCGGCCGAACAGGGCGTTGGGAGTGCGGTCGAAGTGCGACCACAGCCATAGCCCCGGTTCGGCGCGGATCACCCGGCGCAGGGCGGCGAAGGCCGGCCCGGTGGAACAGGCCACCGCCAGGGGCAGCACCAGGCCCAGGCGGCCGGTCCCCGGGCGCAGCAGGCGCAGGCAGCGCTCCAGCGCCAGGGTGGCCAGGCTTTCAAGGGCGCTCCACCGGGGCCCGGCGCTGCGGTATGCGGTCCGCAGCATCGGGCGGTCGGCCTCCCTGGGGATGCGGGCATAGGGAGGATTGCCCAGGATCACCTGGAAGCCGCCGGCCGCCATCACCTGGGGAAAGGCGCTGGACCAGGGCAGCGCGCCCGCCTGGAACGGGCCCGCCACCGGCCCGAGCAGGGCGTCGCCCGCCCGCAGTTGGACCCGGGGACCCAGGCGCGCGCGGCAGCGGTCGAGCGCGTCTTCCTGGATGTCCACCCCGTGCAGGGTGTCGCGCGGGCTGAAGCCGGCCCCGGCCCGCAGCGCGGCCTGGAGCTCGGCCTGGAGCTCGGACTGGAATCCGGAGCCGCCGGCCAGCAGCGCCAGTCGGGCCAGGCAGGCGGCATGGAGCGGCTCCAGCACCTTCGCGGCGGCCGCCAGGCAGGCCCCGGAGCCGCAGGTGGGATCCAGCACGGTGAGCCGTTCCAGGGCGTGCCAGAAGGCCAGGGCCGGACCCGGCCCCCACTGGGCGAGCAGGTCCAGGGCCAGGCGGCCCAGGTCCAGGTTGGCCAACACCAGGTCGCAGATCCCCGGCTCCGGGCCCCCCAGCCGCTCCAGCAGTCTGGCGCAGCGGCGCCGCCGGGCCGCGGCCTCCGCCCAGGTTTCCCGGGGCAGGCCCAGGGCCGGGTCGGCCCGGGCCCGGGGATCCACGCCCCCGGGCAGCGGCTGGTCCAGGCCGTGCCTGAGCTGGGCCCGCAGGTAGCGGCCGGGATCCCGCCGCAGCAGGGGGGCCAGGGCGTCCAGCGCCTCCGGGCAGCCGTCCCGCGTCGATTCCAGCAGGGCCGGGATGAGGGTGTTCTCGGCCAGGTAGCCGGCCACGTCGCCGGGGGTCTCGTAGGCGCCCGGACGCGGCCGGGGGCGGGGGCTACGGACGAGGCGCCGCATCGGCCGGCGGTCCGAGGAACTTCCAGGGGTGCCTGCGGAAGGCGGTCCAGAGCAGCCGGCGCAGGCCCTCCCTGCCCTTCCGGTCCAGGCCCCGGGCGTCGATGGCGGTGCGCAGGGCCAGCATGAACGAGACGCTGAAATTGAGCACCCCGATCCCGGCGATGCCCGCCAGGCCCCAGGCCAGGCCGACCCATGGCACCGGACCGCCGGAGCTGAAGGACTGGGCGGCGCACAGCGCCAGGGAGGCTGCGGACAGGGTCACGTGGCGCACCTCCACCGCCAGCCCCATGAAGGCGAACACCACCGGCATGAAGCCCAGGAGGAACCCCAGGGCGATGTAGCCACAGACACCGCCCAGGTTCCGCTCCACCAGGCGGCCCAGCCAGACGGCCCGTTCCGGCCCCAGCCAGTAGATCACCCGGCGGTGCCCGGCCAGGGCCTGGGGCAGGTGGCGGAAGGCGCTCCAGTTGGCGGCCCAGCCGGCGGCCAGGCTAGACATCCACAGGAACACCCCGGTGAGCGCGGCGAACGGCAGGGTCCAGCTGCGCAGGGGATGCAGCCCCTCCAGGCTGTGCTCCGCACTGGCGGCGGACAGCAGCGGGTGCCCGGTGAGCCGGCCCCAGGCCAGGCTCAACAGAAGCGCGGCGGGGATGGTCCACACCACGTTGCCCACGGTGGCCATGAACTGGGACCGGGCGATGCCCGCCACCAGGTCCACCATGGCCTGGCCCGGGAGCCGGTCCTCCAGGGCCCCGGCCAGGCTGGCGGCGGTCATGGCCGGCTGCTTGGAGGCCAGGGTGAAGCCGGCGAACTGCATGATCACGAAGCTGGCGGTGTAGTTGCCGGCGAAAGCGAGGCCGGCGATCATGGGCGCCATGGTCGCCGCGGCGATGCCGTACTTCAGGGCGGCGGTGAAGGCGGTGAGCACGCCGCCCCAGGCGGCGGACCAGAAGGTGCCCCGCCACTCGGCCCGGGTGTTGGCGATGTAGTGCTCCCCGGTCTGCCCGGTGTATTCCACCACCTTGCGGGCCAGGCGGCGGTTGGTGCTGCGCAGCAGGCCGGCCAGGCTGTGGTGCTCGGCCGCCTGGCACACCAGGGTGGCGGCGAAGGCCTTGCCGTCCACCCTCCCGGCGGCCAGGTTCACCAGCTCCTCCATGCGCCCCAGGTGGGTTGCCAGCAGGTCCAGCCGGTAGACCAGTTCGCTGGAGACGCCGTGCCGGTCCAGGTAGTCCAGGGAATGCTTGAGCCGGGCCCGGCAGTCGGCCAGGAGCTCCGGCCAGGGGGCGGCTTCGCCCCGGCGCAGGGCGGCCATGGTTTCGGGCAGCTGGACAAAGGGGGAGTCCAGCTCCCGCTCGTCGGGGGCCAGCCCGAGCAGGTCCCGGGCCAGGCCCAGGGCCGTGGCCCGGTAGGCCAGCAGCTGGGCCGCGTCCCACACCATCTCCGGGGGCAGCGCCAGCAGGTCCCGCCAGGGCTCCGCCGCCGCGGGCGCCAGGTTCCGGATCCAGCCGGCGTCCTCCTCCCCCAGGCCCAGCCGGTCCAGCAGGGCGGACAGGTCGGCTTCGGGTTCCAGGCGCGGCACGAAGCGCTCCACCGTCCGGTGCGCCGCCTCCCGCAGGAAGGCGGTGTGCACCGGCAGGCCGGTGTCCGCCAGCAGCCGCACCGCGCTGGTATGGCTCCAGACCCGGCGGATCCGGGCCTGCCATTCCGGTCCCCGGGGGTGCTCCCGGAGCACGCCGTTCAGGTCCAGCAGCCGCCGGGTGCGCCGGGCATCCGCGCCGCGCGGCGAGCTGTCCACCAGCCAGCGCAGGATCCCTTCGAACCAGGCCTCGTCGCCTCCGGGGGCGTTGAGCAGAAGGAAGAGGGTGGGCGTCATGGTCCTCCTGGGCCGGAACCGGCGAGGCCATCTTAGCGCGGCCCCGCCGGTCCTCGGCGAGGGAAGGCTCCCGGTAGTTACCCTCATTTCACCGGGGGGATGCAAGGCAGGACTATACCTGAACCTCGATGGTCCCCCCCGTTTCCGATCTCAATCCAGGACTCCGCGGCGTACCCGAGACAAAGGGCGCCCAGGGCGAAGGCATGGAACCGCACCGGCACCGCACCCTGTTCATCTCCGACGTGCACCTGGGCACCCGGGGCTGCAAGGCCGAGCTGCTGGTGGATTTCCTCAGGCACCACACGGCCGACACCATCTACCTGGTGGGCGACATCGTGGACGGCTGGCGGCTCAAGCGGGCCTGGCACTGGCCGCAAAGCCACAACGACCTGGTGCAGAAGCTGCTCCGCCTGGCCCGCAAGGGCTGCCGCATCGTCTACATCCCCGGCAACCACGACGAGCTGTTCCGCGACTACCTGGGCCTGGTGCTGGGCGGCATCACCATCCGCGACCGGGCGCAGCACACCACCGCCGACGGCCGGCGCCTGCTGGTGCTGCACGGCGACCAGTTCGACGCGCTCATCCTCACCTCCAAGTGGCTGGCCAAGCTGGGCGCCTGGGCCTACGAGCTGACCTCCATCGTGAACAACGGCTTCAACCGGGTGCGCCGGCGCCTGGGCTTTCCCTACTGGTCGCTGGCGGGCTTCCTCAAGCAGAAGGTCAAGCATGCGGTTTCGTTCGTCCCCAGGTACGAGCTGGCCCTGCTGGACGAGGCGCGCCGCCAGGGGCTGGACGGGGTGGTGTGCGGCCATATCCACTTCGCCGAGATCCGCGAGATGGACGGCATGCTTTATTGCAACACCGGCGACTGGGTGGACCATTGCACGGCCATCGCCGAACAGGCCGACGGGAGCCTGGAGATCCTCCGCTGGACCGAGCTGCGGGGGCCCGTGGCCCGGCCCGAGGAGGCCGCATGAAGATCGCCCTGGTCACCGACGCCTGGCAGCCCCAGGTGAACGGGGTGGTGCGCAGCCTGGAACGCACCCGGACGGAACTCGTCCGGCTGGGGCACCAGGTGGAGGTGGTCCACCCGGGCCTGTTCCGGACCCTTCCCTGCCCCACCTACCCGGAGATCCTGCTGGCCTGGAGCGCGCCCTGGGCCCTGCCCGCCCTGCTTCGGGAACTGGCGGCGGACGCGGTCCACGTGGCCACCGAGGGCCCGCTGGGCTGGGCCGCCCGGGCCTGGTGCCGGCGCCGGGGCATGGGGTTCACCACATCCTTCCACACCCGGTTCCCGGAGTACGTGCGGGCCAGGACCGGGCTGCCGGTGGGCCCGGGCTACGCCCTGTTCCGGCACTTCCACAACGGCGGGCGCTGCACCATGGTGGCCACCCAGGGGCTGAGGGAGGAGCTGGCGCAGCGGGGCTTCCGCCACCTGGCCCTCTGGTCCCGGGGGGTGGACACCGACCTGTTCCGGCCCCAGGCCAAGACCGCCCTGGACTTCCCCCGGCCCATCCACCTGTATTTCGGCCGGGTGGCGGTGGAAAAGAACCTGGACGCCTTCCTGGACCTGGACCTGCCCGGCAGCAAGGTGGTCATCGGCGCCGGTCCGGCCCTGGAGCGGCTCCGGGCCCGGTATCCCGACGCCCACTTCCTGGGGGAGAAAGTGGGCGAGGATCTGGCCCGCCACGTGGCGGCCGCGGATGTGTTCGTGTTCCCTTCCCGCACCGACACCTTCGGCCTGGTCATCCTGGAGGCCATGGCCTGCGGGATCCCGGTGGCGGCCTTTCCGGTGGCCGGCCCCCGGGACGTGCTGGTGCAGGGCGAGACCGGCATCCTGGACGAGGACCTGGGGCGGGCGGCCAGGGCCGCCCTGGCCCTGTCCCCCCAGGCCTGCCGGGTGGCGGCCATGGCCCGCACCTGGCGCTCCTGCGCCGAGCAGTTCCTGGCCAACCTGGCGGTTTGAGCCGCTACGGGTTGGCCTGGAACTGTTCGTCCAGGAACTGCTGCACCTCCTGGAACAGTTGCATCCGGTTCTTTTCCATGATGATGGTGTGGGTGCCCTCGCCGATCTCCACGAACCGCTTGTACGGCGCGCCGGTGAGCTTGGTGAAGATGGTGTGCAGCATGTAGCTGGGGGTGTCGGCGTCCCACTCCGCGTGGGCCAGGAAGGTGGGCACCCGGATGGCCGACGGGTCATACAGCGCCTTGCCGGAGGCCCAGAAATCCCGGCCGTCCTGGGACACCCCGTTGGGCGCCCGCAGCACCGGCGGCGTCTGCCGGGCCCCCACGGGATCGGTGGCGAAGGTGGCGTCGGCCCACAGCTCGAACCAGCCCGGGGGGATCAGGTCCGCCCGCTTGGCCTCGGGGGCGCCCGATACCCAGCGGGCCCTGGCGGAGTCCCGGGACACGGTGCGGTACGCGCCCAGCGCGCCGCCCGGATCGGAAAGGGCCGCGGTGGTGCGGATCCATTGCGGCGCGTAGAGCACCAGCCGGTTCACCTTGTCGTTGTTCCGGGAGGTGTAGCTGCCCATGATGCTGGTGCCCCAGGACCAGCCGATCAGGTCGATCCTGGCCACCCCGCGGCGCTGGCGGATGAAGTCCACCACCGCGCCCACGTCCTTGACCGCGGTTACGGTGCGCTCCAGGGGCGGGTTCTCGGCCGGGGGCCGGTCCATTTCCGGGGGCCGGGTGGAGCGGCCGTAGCCGCGCAGGTCCATGAGGTAGACGTCATAGCCGTGCCGGGCGATGAAGTCCATCCACGACATCCCGCCCAGCGGCAGGTCGAAGGAGGTGGAGGCCGGGTAGGTGGCCCCGTGCACGAACAGCACGATGCGCTCGCCGGGGACCCGGGCGAGGGCTTCGGGGCGCTTGTTCCGCACGTAGAGGCTGATGCCCGGATCCCCCGACGGCACCATGAACTCCTCGGTCTTCAACGGCGGGCCGCCGGCGGCGGCCAGGGACACCCCCAGGAAAAGCAGCAGCGCGGCAGAACCCATGCGAAATGCCTGGCTCATCGGCCCTCCTTTTTGGAATGAGGGTTAATGTGACGGGCCCGCCCGGAAATGTCAAACCCGGTTTTTCAGACGATCTTGCAGGGAATCCAGGCATCCTCGTCGACCAGGTACACCGAGCACAGGCGGTGGTAGCCGTCCGCGATCACCACCTTGCCGTGGGCCTCGTCCCTCAGCAGCAGGAGCGGCGAAAGGCTTTCCCCCTGCCGGATCCGCTTCTGGTCCTTCTCCACGTGGGAATTGCTCACCCCCAGCAGCGAGAGCTGGGAAGCCCGGAAGATGTCCTTGGCCTTGACCCGCACCACCGGCGCGGCGAGGAAGGCGGCGATCTGCCGGTCCACCTGGTCGGGGCTGAACAGGAGGCCCAGGTAGGACTGCGCCGCGGGGTAGTCGTGCTCGGCCACCTCGGCCAGCCAATGGATCGCCTTCGATTTGGGATCCTTGGCTTGGTTCTCGGGTTCCGGTTCCTTGGCCATGGTCATGCGCTCCGGGGGGTCAGCAAAGGGGATCGGCCAGGAAGCCCCTGACCTGGTCCTGGGTTTCCTGGGACAGCAGGGCGAAATCCTCTTCCGGCAGGAGCTTGCGGGAATACATGGCGCAGAGGTGCTCCATGGCGTTGGAGCGGCGCAGGTCGTTGAAGATCCATTCGATCTCCTTGTCCTGCTCTTCGACCAGCTTGAAGATTTCAAGGTATCGGGTGTGGGCCTTCTGGGTGAGGACCGCGTTGATCCGTTCGATGTCGGAAAGAACCTTCTGGCAGAACCGTTCCAGCGCCTGGTCATGGAGTCTGCGAACGATCTTCCAGTCCGATTCGGGCAGGCTGCTGTCCATGATGACCCCCTGCGAACCAGTTTAGATCGAGCCGCCGGTTTGCGGACAGGCCCGGTGGGCAGGATTCGCATTTCCGGTGGCCGGCGCTCAATCGGGAGGCGCCTCCGGCAGGGTGATGCGGAAGTGGCTGCCCCGGCCCGGAGCGGAGTTCACCTCGATGGCGCCGCCCTGGTGGCGGATGGAGGTCCGGGCACTGGCCAGCCCGAGGCCGGTCCCCCGGTCGCCCTTGGTGGTGAACATGGGGGTGAAGATCCGCCGCTGGACCTCCGGGGTCATCCCGCAGCCGTCGTCGAGGATGTCCACGACCACCACGCCGTCCACACAGGAGGTGAGCACGCGGACGGTGCCCTGGGCGGAGATGGCCTCGATGGCGTTGCGCAGGAGGTTCAACAGGGCATCCCCCAGTTCCGGCCCGTCCCCGACCACCATCAGCGCGCCCGGGGCGAGGTTGAGGCGCAGCCCCACCCGCCGGCCGTCCTCCTTGGCCGCCGCCTCGGCGATCTGCCGGGCGTAGTCCACGGCCTTGGCCACCGAACGGTTCACGTCCACCTTGTCCTGGGCCCGGGCCAGCCCGGACTGGGCGATGCCGCGGAACCGGCCCACCAGGGCGGCCCCGTCCCGCACCGCGTCCAGCACCCGCTCCATCTGCCTGCGGACCTCCGGCGAGCCCGCGGCCATGGCGATCTCGGAGCTCACCTGGACCACCGCGAGCAGGTTGTTGAAGTTGTGGGCCACCTTGGCGGCCACTTCCCCGAGCTCGCTGAACCGCTGGGTCTGCATGATGCTCTCGCGCAGGCGCTCCCGCTCGGTGATGTCGGCGACGAAGATGATGCATAGGCTTTCATGGCCCTTGTGGAAGGGATGCAGGTTGATCCGCACCTGCCGGGGCCCCAGGGTGAAGGGGAAGGTGAAATCGAATTCCACGCTCTCGGTGCCCCGCTTCATGAGTTCCTGGAACCACCCGTGGAAGGCCTGCACCGCGGTGCACGGGGCCACGTCCAGGAAGAAGTTCCGGCCCACCACCTGGTCCCGCAGGAACCCGGAGATCTGCTCCTCCCGCTGGTTGTAGAACAGGATATCGCCCTGGTCGTTGACCACGATCACCCCCAGCGGGAGCAGTTCCAGGGTGGCGAAGTCGATGGGTTCGGGGGTGGGCGGGTTGAGCATGATTCACCTTGGGGTGGATCGTGAGGGCGGTCGTGGGCTCCTCATCATGGGTCGGGGCCGGCCGGAAGGAAAGCGATGATCGGCACCGGGCCTGGAAAGGCTTAACAGACCAAGGGAGCCCCCATGCCGGGGGCCCCCTCTGGTCCTGATTGCAGGCGTCCTACTGCGCTTCTCCCAGGTAGGCCTTGCGCACGCCATCGTCCGCCAGGAGCTGCCTGCCTTCGCCCGCCATGGTGATGCGGCCGGTCTCCAGCACGTAGCCGAAGTGTGCCACTTCCAAGGCGGCCTTGGCATTCTGCTCCACCAGGAGGATCGTCGTCCCCTCTGCATTGATCTCCTTGATGATGTCGAAGATGCCCTTCACGATGAGGGGCGCGAGTCCCAGAGAGGGCTCGTCCATCATGAGGAGCTTGGGCCTGGTCATCATCGCGCGACCGACCGCCAGCATCTGCTGCTCGCCGCCCGAGAGGGTGCCGGCCTTCTGCCGCATCCGGGACTTGAGGATGGGCCAGAGCTTGAAGATGCGCTGGCGGTCGGATTCGATGGCGGCCTTGTCATTGCGGGAATAGGCGCCCAGGCTCAGGTTCTCGTCCACCGTCAGGTTGGCGAAGACCCGCCGGCCTTCCGGCACGAGCACGACGCCCGATTCCACGATGTCCTTGGTGCCCTTGCCGTTCAGGGACTCGCCATTCCAGGTGATGCTGCCCTTGGCCGTCTTCACCAGCCCTACGATGGACTTCAGGGTCGTGCTCTTGCCCGCGCCATTGGCCCCGATCAAGGTCACGATCTTGCCATCGGGCACTTCCAGGGAAATGCCTTGCAGGGCGTGGATGCCGCCGTAGTAGACGGAAATATCGTCGATCTTGAGCATCAATCCACCCCCAGGTAGGCTTCGATGACTTTCGGGTCGCGGCGGATCACATCGGGAGTGCCATGCGCGATCGTCACCCCGTAGTCGAGCACATACATGCGCGAGCACACCCCCATGACCACCTGCATGTGGTGTTCGATGAGGAGGATGGACAGGTCGAATCGCTCACGGATGCGGAGGATGAACTGCATGAGCTCGATGGATTCCTGGGGGTTCATGCCGGCGGCTGGCTCATCCAGGAGGAGAAGGCTGGGCCGGGATGCCAGGGCGCGCGCGATCTCGAGCCTGCGCTGCTTGCCGTAGGGCAGGCTGATCGCCTCTTCGTCGGCCGACGCGGCCAGTTCCGTTTCCGCGAGGAGATCCATGGCGAAATCGCGGGTCTCCTTGGCGCGTTTATGGTACCCCGGCGTGCCCAGCACGGAGGTGATCCAGTTGGGCCGCTCCCGAACCGTGCTGCCGACCATGACATTCTCCAGCACGGTCATCGTGGAGAACAGCCGGATGTTCTGGAAGGTCCTGGCGATGCCGGCCTCCGTGATGCGATGGGCCGGCTTGCCGGTGATGTCCTTGTCCTCAAAAAGGATCCTGCCCTCGGTAGGTTCGTAGACGCCGGTGATCATATTGAAGGCCGTGGTCTTGCCTGCGCCGTTGGGCCCGATCAGGCCCACGATCTCGCCCTTGTCGATCTCCAGCTTCAGGTCGGAGACGGCGGTCAACCCGCCGAAGCGCATGGTGGCGCCTTGGGTGACGAGCTTCATGCCAGACCTCCCTTCTTCCTGCGTGGCAAGAGCCCCGCCTTGGCCAGGCGTTCCCAGCTCAGCTCCCGATCGCCCATGAGCCCACGTTGCCGGAAGATGACCACGAGCATGAGCAGGGCAGAGAACACGACCATCCGCAGGCCTGGCATGCCGTCCGTCTTCAGGAACAGGAAATTGAGCGGTTCGTCCAGGAAGCGCATGGCTTCCATGAGGACCGTGACCCCGATGGCGCCGATGACGGATCCCGTGATCGAGCCATTGCCGCCCAGGACGACGATGAGGAGAATATTGAACGTGAGCATGAAGCTGAACATCTTGGGGTCGATGGTGGTGATCATGTGGCCCAGCAAGGCGCCGCCCACACCCGCGATGAAGCTGGAGATCGTGAAGGATACGGCCTTGACCCGGAATACGTTCACCCCCATCGCTTCAGCCGCGATCTCGTCGTCGCGCACCGCCTTGAGCTGGCGTCCATAGCTCGACCGCACCAGCCGGGACACGAAGTAGATGGTCAACGCAGCCACCCCCCAGACCACCCAGGTGGTGGAATATTTGGGGATGCTCTTCAGCCCCTGGGCGCCGTTGGTCAGGCTCTGGAGGTTGGTGATGACCACGCGGATGATCTCGGCAAAGCCGAGGGTTGCGATGCCCAGGTAATCGTCCCTGAGCCTGAGGACAGGAAGGCCGATGATCAGGCCGGTGATGGCCGCGCAGATGCCAGCGATGATCAGCGCGACCCCGAAGGGCAAGGTCAGGTTTTGCAGCCAGGGCGCCAGAGGTTCCAGGAAGAAGTTCATGTCCTTGACATCGGGGCTCATGGTCAGGATGGCGCTCACGTAGGCGCCCACAGCCATGAATCCGGCACAGCCCAGCGAAAACAGGCCGGTGAAGCCGTTGATCAGGTTGAGCGAGAGCGCCAGGACGATGTAGATCGCCGAAAGGTTGAGGATGCGCATGGCGTAATTGCCCAGGGCGCCATCCGCCCACCAGAGCAGGAGGGCGAAGACCGCCAGGGCGCCCAGGGTCATGATCTTGTCGCGTGTCAGCATGTCATCACACCTTGATGGTCTGGCGCTTGCCCAGGAGCCCGGCGGGCTTGAGCAGCAGGACCAGAATGAGGAGGACGAAGGAGAATGCGTCCCGGTAACCGGTGAGCTGGGGCAGGAAAGCCACGACCATGATCTCGATGAAGCCCAGCAGGAAGCCGCCCAGCACCGCGCCGCCGATGTTGCCGATGCCACCGATGACCGCCGCGATGAAGCATTTCAGGCCGGGCATGATGCCCATCAATGGATTCAGCTGGGGGTACTTGATCGCCCACATGATGCCGCCCAGGGCGGCCAGCGCAGAGCCGATACCGAAGGTGATGGAAATGACGTTGTTGACGCCGATCGCCATCAGGCGGGAGGCTTCCACGTCGGTGGACACCGCGCGCATGGCCATGCCGGTCTTCGTCTTGTGCACCACGTAGAGCAGCACCACCAGCATGATGGCCGTGACCACGGGGATGAACAGGCTCACGGCCAGCACGGAAACCGATCCCCAGCTCACGACCGTGTCGAGGTGGGGGATGGAGGGGAAGCTCTTCGGCCGGCCGCCGAAGACGACCACGCCCAGGCTTTCGAGGAAGAAGGAGGCGCCGATGGCGCTGATCATGAGCGAGATGCGCGGCGAATCCCGCAAGGGACGATAGGCCACCCGCTCCAGGCCGACCCCGAAGAGTGCGGTCAAGGCGATGGCCACGATGATGGCCACCCACCAGGGCATGATCGCGGCGGCGATCAAATAGAAGGCGGCATAGCCGCCAAGCATGAAGATATCGCCATGGGCGAAGTTGATGAGCCGCAGGATACCGTAGACCATCGTGTAGCCGATGGCGATGAGGGAATACAGGCTCCCGAGACTCGCCGCATTGGCAAGTTGCTGGAAAAAGGTGGCAAGAGTCATAAAGGGTTCCTCCGCTGGAAAAATGAAAAAGGCTGGGTATTCATTTCCCCGCAGATACCACGGAGATCGGACCAAAGAGGGCATCGGGGCCGCCGGGGATGGACACCCCCGGGGCCTGGGCCAGTGCTGCCGCCCAGGCCGTACGACCCCAATGCCTTTCTAGGAGCAAGCTGCGGCATTTGTAGCGAAATGTGCCATCTGCCTCAGGGATTGACCGTGGTCTTGAACATGAACTTACCGCCCTTCACTTCCTTGATCACAGCGCTCTTGACCGGGTCATTGCTGGCGGCGGTGAAGGTGACATAGCCGGAAGCGCCGGGGAACTTGCTGGTCGCGGCGATGGCGTCACGGATCTTGGAGGGCTGGATGCTGCCGGCGCGCTTGACGGCATCAAGGGCGAGCAGGTAACCGTCGAAGCCCAGGACCGCGGTGCCGGAAGGCAGCTTGCCGTACTTCTTCTTGTACCCGGCCACGAACGTCTTCGAGTTCGGAGTCAGGGCGGCGTCGTTGTCGAAGAAGGTGGACAGGACGGCGCCCTCGACGGAGGCCTTGCCGACGTTGATGAACTCCGCGATCTCCCAGGTGTCGCCGCCCAGGAAGGGGGTCCGGATGCCGAGCTCACGGGCCTGCTTGATGATCAAGGCGCTTTCCGTGTAGTTGCCGGGTGCGAAGATGACATCGGCCTTGAGGCTCTTGACCTGGGTGAGCTGTGCGGAGAAGTCCTGGTCGCCGGTGTTGTAGTTGAGCACGCCGAGGATGGCATGCTTGTCGCCGGTGAGCTTCACGAAGGAATCAGTGAAGTACTTGGCCAATCCCACGGAGTAGTCGTTGGACACTTCGCGGATGATGACGGCCTTCTTGGCGTTGAGGTTCTTCTTCGCGTAGTTGGCCATCACCGTCCCCTGGAACGGGTCGATGAAGCATACGCGGAAGTAGTAGGGGTTGCCCTTGGTGACCAGGGGATTCGTGCAGGAAAGCCCGATGGCCGGAACCTTGGCTGCCATGAAGATGGGACCGGCGGCCATGGCGAGTCCGGACCCCCAGGAGCCCAGGATGACCTGGACATGGTCGCGGTCGACCAGGGACTGGCCGGCGTTGGCTGCTTCCACCTTGTCCGACTTGTTGTCGGCGATCTTGAGCACGGTCTTGTAGGTCTTGTTGCCGACCTTGACCGTCGGGAACAGGGATTGGGCAAGACGGATACCGTCCAGCTCTTCCGCGCCGCCGGCGGCGTTCGCGCCGGTGAGGGGTTCGAAGACCCCGATCTTGAGGACGTCCTCGGCAAAGGCGGAACACGAGAACAGGGTTAGAGCGGCCATCGTCACGACAGGCAGGCGACGTGTCTTCATCAAAACCTCCGGTTGGGTTAGGCTTCCGTGGAAGCGGTGTAAGTACATGGTAAGAGAGCAATTATTCGTCAGCCGAGAATCGGTTGATGGTTCGCCGCCCATCGGCTTGCGAACCCCACCGCGCCCTTTCAAGGTAGCAGAACCCGTTTTCCTGCACGCCTTCGGCTTGCGCCGGGAGGAGGGCCCCGGCGTTCCATTCAGGAAAACGTTGCGGCCTGGATCTCGAAACCGCCCTGGACATCACTGCTTGCCGAAGTCCAGAACACATATTTTAAGTTGGTCAAAGAGCCTGCCCCATCCTATCAAAAAGGAGCGGCTCGAATCCATCGCCCTGGCCATCATGTGAGGAACAGCACTCTGGGATGCGCAATCAGGGGCCAATGGAAGATCGGATGTTTCCCCCGACCATGGAAAGCGAATGGGGGACGGCGATTCGAACTTCGGTTCGCTGGCGCTCACCCCGCGGCACTGGCTGCGCACGCATGCGTGCGCTCACTGCCGATCGGAAGATCGAATCTTTCCTCCGACATAGAGGTAAGGGAGCACCTTGATGGGTGCTCCCTTGGACTTATTGGTCGGGGCGAGAAGATTCGAACTTCCGACCTCTCGGTCCCGAACCGAGCGCTCTACCAGGCTGAGCCACGCCCCGACGAAGTGTCAATGCTACCTCATCCCGTGCGCCGGGTCCACCCCCCTTTGCCCTGCTCGCGCAAAAGATTGAGTACCGCCTCCAGCGGATCGGCCTTGGCCGCCCGCACCGGGGCTTCCAGCACCGGGGGGTCGCAGGGGACGATCTCCATGCGCTGGAGCTTGAGCTTCCACAGCCGGTCCAGGCGGTCCCGCAGCTGGGGCCAGATGGATTCGGCGGACTGGCGCAGGCTGGGAATGATCTCGGGGTGCCAGCAGCCCACCAGGAGGATGCCCCGGTGCACCCGCAGCAGCCGGGTCTGATGCACCAGGGTGGGGCCCACCACCAGCAGCCAGGAACGCTGGATGCGGGCCTCCACCCGGGCCTCGGCCTGGGCGGCCCGGTCGGGGCCCCGGCCCATGGCGCTGAGCGGCACCAGACCCCCGGAACCCTGGCGCCTCACTCCGGCCACCGGGACGGGGGCAGCTCGCAGCAGGCGCGCTCGTCGTTGAACAGCACGGGGGAGGCCAGCACCGGCACCATCCGGCCCACGGTATCGTCGTAGAGGGTCTGGATCAGATGATGGATCCGGCCAGCCTGGCGGAACAGCGCGTCGTCCACGGTGCGCACCTTGCTGGCGGGAATGGCGTTCGCTTCGCAGAAGGCGATGGCCTCCTCCACGGTGCGCTCAAGGAAATGCCGCTCCAGCACCGCCACCAGCCGCGCCCGGTCGCGCACCCGGCCCTGGTTGGTGCGCCAGCCGGGCTCGGCCTCCAGGTCGATGCCGGCCCAGAGGGCCAGCACCTCGAACTGGCGGTCGCTGCCCACGCCGATGGCGGCCTCGCCGTCGCTGCAGGGGAAGGTCTGGTAGGGGACGATCTGGGGGTGGGCGTTGCCCAGCCGCTCCGGAGCCTTGCCGGTCATGAGGGCGCCCGCGCCCACGTTGACCAGACCGGCCAGGGCCGCTTCCATGAGCGGGACTTCCACGTGCATGGCCTCCCCGGTGCGCTCCCGGTGCAGCAGCGCGGCCTGGATGCCGTTGGCGGCATACAGCGCGGCCAGCACGTCGGCCAGGGCGACGCCGATCTTCATGGGCCGGCCCGCGGGCTCCCCGGTGATGGACATCCAGCCGCTTTCCGCCTGGACGATGAAATCCAGCCCGGGCCGACGGCTGGCCGCCACGTCCGAAGCGAAGCCCCGGATCGAGGCCAGGATCAGCCTGGGGTATTCCTCGTGCAGCCGCTCCCAGGTGAAGCCCAGATCCTCCGCCGCATCGGGCAGGAAGTTCTCCACCAGCACGTCGGATTCCCGCATCAGCATGGCCAGGGTCTGCCGGTCGGTGCCGTCGCGCAGGTTCATCCGCAGGGAACGCTTGCCCCGGTTGGCGCAACGGAAGTAGGCGCTCTCCCCCTTGTCGAAGGGCGGCCCCCAGGTCCGGGTGGGATCCCCGGAGGGCGGCTCGATCTTCAGCACCTCGGCGCCGAAGTCGGCCAGCAGCTGGGTGGCGAACGGACCGGCCAGGATGCGGGACAGGTCCAGTATCTTGTATTGACCAAGCGGCTTGGGCAAGGTGGGCTTTCCTTAGGGGAGCGTTCTAAGGATACGCTGGATGGAGACGGCCTTGCGCCCTTCGGTGACGACCAGCACGCCGTGCAGCTGGAGGTCCCCTTCGGCCACCTCGAACCGGTCGCCCTTGGCCTTGAGGAACCGGCTGAGGCTGTTGTCTTTCTTCATGCCGATGACGCCGTCGTAGGGCCCCACCATGCCGATGTCGGTGACGTAGGCGGTGCCGCCGGGCAGGAGCTTGGCGTCCAGGGTCGGCACGTGGGTGTGGGTGCCCACCACGGCCGCCGCCCGGCCATCCAGGTACCAGCCCATGGCCTGGGCCTCGCTGGTGGCCTCCGCGTGCATGTCCACCAGGACCAGGTCGGCCCGTTCCTTGGCCAGCACCGCGTCGGCGCAGCGGAACGGGTCGTCGCAGATGGGCATGTTCACCCGCCCCATCAGGTTGATCACCAGGACCTCCAGGCCCTCGCGGGTGTGCAGCTTCACGTAGCCGGACCCCGGCGTGCCGGGGGGGAAGTTGGCCGGCCGCAGCAGCCTGGGCTCCCTCTGAAAACAGCCGGAGATCTCCTTCACGTCGAAGGCGTGGTTGCCGGTGGTGATCACGTCGACCCCCACGTCGTCCAGCCACTCCCGGGCGATCCGCTCGGTGATCCCGTTGCCGTGCGCCGCGTTCTCCCCGTTCACCACCACGAAGTCCAGGGCCAGCTCCCGGCGGAGCACCGGCACATGAGCCTCCACCAGCCTCCGCCCCGGCTCCCCCACGACGTCGCCAAGGATGAGAATTCGCATGGAACAACTCTAGCAGGCCTGCCGCCGTCCCCGCCAGGGGGCCCCCGGCCGGTCAAGAGCCAAGAAAAGATCAAGTATTTGAATTTTTCCAGGCACCCTGGGCCAACTCGGCGCATTGCTGATGTGTCTCTTCCCCTCGTCGCCTGTTTGGTTTCTCCTCCTGTTAGGCTTTTCCTTTATCGAGTGCCGCATGCTCAAGTATCTTCGACTCCTGCTTCCCTTGTTCCTGGTGGCCGTGCTGTCGGCCCAAGCCCCGGCCACCATGTCCGTGCTGGAGATCCGGCCGGGCATGAAAGGCCAGGGCCGCACCGTGTTCGTGGGCGGCAGGATCGAGCACTTCAACTTCGAGGTGCTGGGCATCCAGCGCAACCTCACCCCGGGCCGCAGCCTCATCATGGTCCGGGCCAGCGGCGGCCCCCTGGCCGAAACCGGCATCCTCCAGGGCATGAGCGGATCCCCCTGCTACATCGACGGCAAGCTGATCGGGGCCCTGGCCATCGCCTTCCCGTTCGAGAAGGAGCCCATCGGCGGGGTCACCCCCATCGCCGAGATGCTGGACCAGCTGCGGGACCTGCCGGACCTGCCGCCCAGCCGCACCCCGCTGATCCTGCCCAAGATGGCCCCGCCCACCGTGCTGAAAAGCGCGCTCATCGGGCAGATGGTCCCCATGGCCCAGTTGCTGGGCACCGACACCGGCATCCCGGACGGCGGGCAGGAGATCCCCATGCCGGTGTTCGGCGCCAACCTGAGCCCCGAGGCCCGGTCGTTCTGGGCCGGCACGCCGGTGAGCTTCATGGCCGGCCAGGCCGGCGCCTCCGCCGGCGGCGGCGAGGCCAGCCCCATCGAACCCGGCGGCATGGCCGCCATCAACATGGTCCAGGGCGACATGGTCATGTCCGGGGCCGGCACCATCACCTACGTGTCCGGCAAGCGGATCCTGCTGTTCGGCCACCAGCTGTTCAACCTGGGCGAGCTGGACCTGCCGCTGTGGTCGGCCACCGTGGCGGCCTCCATGCCCAGCTACCAGAGTTCGTTCAAGCTGGCCGCTCCGGTGGCGCCCATCGGCGCCCTGCGCCTGGACCGCAGCGCGGGGGTGGCCGGCCTGATCGGCGCCCAGGCCCACATGATTCCGCTGCGCATCGGCTTGAACCTGGGCGGCAGGCGGATCCTGAACTTTCGCTACGAGATCATGGACCACCCCATCATCACCCCCAGCCTGGCCGCCACCGTGCTGGCCCAGACCATCGCCACCCATGTGCGCGGCCAGGGTTTCCAGAGCCTGTCCCTGCAGGGGAACATCAAGCTGGCCAACCATCCGGCGGTGGAGATCGAAAGCATGGTGGCCGATCTCAGCGCCGGCCGGGTCTCCAGCTACCTGGGCGCCATCCTCCAGGCCATCACCCTGAACCCGTTCGAGCGGCCGGTGATCGAAGGGATCTCGCTCACGGTCAAGGCCGAGGAGCGCCTGGACCTCACCGCCATCGCCGGGGTGCGCACCCTCAAGGCGCGGGTGAAGCGCGGCCAGGCGCTGCCGGTGCTGGTGACCCTGCAGAACATCCAGGGCGTGCGGGAAACCACCACCTTCAACCTGTTCGTGCCGCAGAGCGCCAGGCTGGGCAAGGCCACCCTCATGGTGGGGGACGGCTTCAGCCTCGTCGGCGCGGACCCGGACGAGCGCGCCATCGAAATGAACAGCCTGACCGACCTGCTGCGGCTGCTGAACAACTCCATGAAGAACAACCACGTCTACGGCCTCCTGGTGCAGAGCGTGCCGGGCCTCGGCCTGCGCGGCAGCCGGATCGAGGGGGTGCCGCCCTCCATCAGCAGCCTCCTGGGCAGCGACGGCGACTCCAACAGCAACACCCTGCAGCGGCAGATCATCAGCCGCGGGGTGCTGCCACTGGAACGGGAAGTGCGCGGGCTGGTCGGCCTGGAACTGGAAATCGAATGACCGAAAGGGGATATCTACCCATGAGAATGTCCACGAGAATCCTGGGCGCGACCCTGTTCGCCGCGGTGAGCCTGGTCCAGGCCGAACAGCCATCCGCCACCTTCTCCAGCTTCAACGACTGGACCAGCTCCAACTTCAAGGGCGTGCGGATCGAGGCCGACGGCCGGCTGCGGCTGGGGCCGAACGTGCGGCGCGTGGCCCAGCTGCCGGAAGGGGTGGTGTGGGCGGCGGTCCCGGACGGCACCGGCGGGGCCTACCTCAGCGCCGGCACCGAAGGCAAGCTGTTCCATTACACCGGCGGCCAGATGAAGCCGCTGACCCAGGTGAAGGGCGGCATCGTGTTCGCCATGGTCAAGGTGGGCCAGGACCTGGTGGTGGCGCCCAGCGGCGAAGGCAAGCTGTTCCGGGTGAGCCCCGCCGGCACCGTGAAGCCGTTCGCCGACATCGACGCCCGGCTGGTGTGGGCCATGGCGGTGGAAGGCAGCGAAGTGGTGGTGGCCGGCGGCAGCGAGCGCGGGGCCACCCTGATCCTGGCCCGGGACGGCAGCAGCCGCAAGCTGGCCGACCTGGCCGAAGAGACCGCCTTCACCTGCCTGGCCACCGACGGTCGGGGCGGCTACTACCTGGGCTCCCACGGCCGGGGCCTGCTGCTGCACTACACCGGCGTGCGCACCGGCGACCGGCTGGAAACCCTCATGGCCACGGGCTTCGAGGAAGTGCGCGCCATCGCCGTCAACGAAGGCCAGGTGTATGCCGGAGCCACCTCCGGGCTGACCAGCAAGTTCAGCTCCGGGACCCTGGAGCACCGGGAGGGCTACCTCACCGAGCTGCCCGCCGGAGCCCGCTCCGCGGTGATCCGGCTGAACCCGGACCGGGTTCCCAGAACCCTCTGGCAGAGCAGCCAGAGCCAGATCTTCGCCCTGACCATCTGGAACAACCAGCTGCTGCTGGGCACCGGCAACCGCTCCCGGCTGTTTTCCATCCCCCTGGACGAGGCCCAGCGCAGCCTGAACCCGTTCAGCGCCCTGGACGACCTGGGCACGGCCCAGGCCACCGCCTTCCTGAAAGTGGGCAGCGACCTCCTGGTGGTGGGCTCCAACCCCGCCGAACTGCACCTGCTGGGCGAGGCCCAGGCCACCGAGGGCACCATCGACAGCCGCATCCTCAAGGGCCTGCCCCTGGCGGACTGGGGCCGGGCCTACCTGGAGGCGAACACCCCCAGCGGCACCAGCGTGACCCTGCAGACCCGCACCGGCGCCACCGAGATCCCGGACGGCACCTGGAGCCAGTGGACCCCGCCCCTGCGCAGCGGCGAACGTCCGGTGCTGACCCCGGCGCGGTTCGCCCAGTTCCGGCTCCGGCTCGCCAGCAGCCGGGGCGGGGCCACCCCGGCGGTGGAGAGCGTCACCATCCACTGGGCCAACCGCTACCTGCCGCCGGTGTGGGACGGCGTGGACATCATGCCGCCGGGCCTGGTCATCACCCGCAACGCCCCGCCGGACGACATCGGCATCGAGCGGGTGCCGCTGGAGACCCAGAAGCTGATTCCGGCCCTGGGCTACGCCGGCGCCGAAAAACACAGCTTCCGCCGGGGCGCCCAGGCCTTCGGCTTCCGGGTGGCCGACCCCGGCGGCAGCCCGCTGCAGTTCCTGATCCGGCTGCTGCCGGAGGCCGGCGCGCCGGTGGACCTGGAGCGCGCCTGGAAGGAGAAGTTCTTCACCTTCGACACCCTGGTGGTGCCGGACGGCAAGTACCGCCTGGAGGTCACCGCCAGCGACGGCACCGGCCAGGCCTTCAACCGGGCCCAGGTTTCCGTATGGAAGACCCCGGCCTTCATTGTGGACCACACCCCGCCGGTGATCTCGGCCTTCACCGCGGTGCCCGAAGGCGACGGCGTCCGGGTGAAGTTCACGGCCCAGGACGAGACCTCCGTGCTCAAGGAAGCCGCCCTGTCCGCCGACGGCAGCGCCTGGCTGGAGGTGGTGCCGGAGGACGGCCTGTTCGACGCCAAGGAGAAGACCTTCAACGTGCTGGTGCCGCGCGACCGGATCAAGGGCAACCGGGTGCTGGTGCGGGCCACCGATGCCAAGAACAACGAACAGAACGCCAGCGTGGCCATCGGGGTGGCCAAGAAGTAGCCATCCCGGTGGGCCCCGGCCTCAGCCCAGCGCCTGCTGCACCACGTCCTGAAGCATCTTGAAGGTGTAGGGCTTCTGCAGGAATCCCGCGAGGCTGGGATAGGGGAAGTCCTTGGCCACATCCGTCTCGTTGAAGCCGCTGCACAGCACGATCTTCATGCCCGGCTCCCGCTCGCGCATGAGGTGGAACGCCTCCCGCCCGCCCATGCGCGGCATGGTGAGGTCCATGAGCACCAGGGAGAAGTCCTGGGGGTTGGCCCGGAACAGTTCCACCGCCTCCAGCCCGTCGCGGGCCGGCACCACCTTGAAATCCATGGCGGCCAGCAGTTCGGTGGTGGCCTCCAGGATGTCGGGCTCGTCATCCACCAGCAGGATGCTGCCGGCCGCCGCGGCCGGCCTGGGCGCCCGCGGGGCGGGCACCGGCGGCAGGCCCCCGGTGACGCTGGCCGGGAAGAAGAGCTTGAACGAGGAGCCCTCCCCTTCCCGCGAGCGGATCCGGATGCCGGCGTTATGGCCCTTGAGGATGCCCAGCATGGCCGACAGGCCCAGTCCGCGGCCGGAGAACTTGGTGGTGAAGAACGGGTCGAACAGCCGCCGGCGCGTCTCCGGACTCATGCCGCAGCCGGTGTCGGCCACCTCCAGGGTGATGTAGAGGCCTGGCACCAGGGACCAGCCGTGGCTTTCCACCTGGTCCTGGGGATTGGCCAGGTATTCCATGCCGGTGGTCAAGGTGATGGTCCCATCCCGGTCGCCGATGGATTCCGAGGCGTTGGTCACCAGGTTCATGATCACCTGCTGGAGCTGGGCGGCATCCGCCTCGATGGGGGGCAGGTTGGGCTCGAACTGGTAGTCCAGCCGCACCCGCTTGGAGATGGAGACCTCCAGCAGGTGCGGCATCTCCTCGGCGATCTGGTTGAGGCTGAGCTTCTTCACCAGCAGCCGGCCCTTGCCCGAGTAGGCGAGCATCTGATGGGTCAGCTCCGAGGCCCGTTTCAGGATCTTCTCGATCTTGGTGAGGAACGGCGCGGCGTCGGGCTCGGGCCGCATGTGCATCTGGGCCAGTTCCAGGTTGCCGCCGATGGCCGATAGCAGGTTGTTGAAATCGTGGGCGATGCCCCCCGCCAACACGCCCAGGCTCTCCAGCTTCTGGGCCTGCCGGAAGGCCTCTTCGGTGGTGCGCCGCTCGGTGACGTCCTGGAGGGTTCCGCGCAGGCGCAGCGCCTTGCCGTCGGCCCCGCGCTCGGCCTCCAGCAGGGAGTGGAAGCACCGGGGCGAACCGTCCTCCAGCACCACCCGGAAGTCCATGGGCAGCACCTCGCGGCCCACCAGGAGCCGGCGCAGGGAGCGGCCGAAGGCGGGGCGGTCGTCGGGATGGGTGCGGGCCATGATGGTCCGCAGGGAGGGCGGCACCGCCCCCGGATCCCAGCCCAGGATCCGGAACATCTGATCGGACCAGCGCACTTCGCCGGTGGCCAGTTCCCAGTCCCAGTTGCCGATCTCGGCCAGCTCCTGGGCCTTGGCCAGGCTCTCCCGGCTGTGCTTCAGTTCGGCTTCCATCCGCTTGCGCGCGGTGACGTCTTCGGTGATGCCCAGCACCAGCCTGGGCCGGCCTTCGGCATCCAGGATCGTGGCCTTGCGGGTGTGCAGGTGGATGGGGCCGCGGCCGTCTCCGCCGGGCAGATGTTCCGGAACCTCCACCGTGGCGCCCTGGCCCAGCGCCAGCAGGTCGATCTCCCAGTAGGCTTCGGCCCGTTCCTCGGGATACAGGTCGAAGTCGGTCTTGTGCAGCACCTGGTCGCGGCTGTAGCCGAAGACCTCCTCCGCCTTGGGGTTGAACAGGACGTAGCGGAACTGGTCGTTGGGATCCTTGCCGAACAGCGCCAGGGGCATGGTTTCCAGGATGCGCGTCAGGAACTGCTCGTTGGCCCGGATGGCCGCGTTGGCCCGGCGCAGCGCCTGGGTCCGCTGGCGCACCTGCCGTTTCAGCGACCAGGACCAGGCCACCAGCAGCGCCGCCAGCACCAGGGCGCCCAGGGCCACCCGGACCGCCCGGCGCCGGTTGCGCTGCGCCGCCCCGGCCTCGGGGTCCATGTGCCCGAACCACTTGTCATAGATGGCATAGTAGGCGCCGGACCGGTTCAGCCGGGCCAGCCCGGTTTCCAGGGCCGCCAGCAGTTCCCCGTGGCCCTTGGGCACCGCGAAGCACAGGTCCTGGGAGAACAGCAACGGGCCCACCGGCTGGAGGTTGGCCAGGTTCCGGTCGCGCACCACCTCCAGGCCCAGCATCCGCGGCACCACGGCGGCATCCTGGGCCCCTCGGGCCACCTGTTCCAGGGCCTCGGTATGGGAATCCACCAGGTCCAGGCCGCGGCCCAGCCCCATCGCCACCAGCTGGGCCTGGATCCAGCTGCCCCGCTCCACCGCCACCCTGCGGCCGCGCAGCTCTTTCAGGGAATCCACCCAGGGGGCGCCCTTGCGCATGAACATGGCGTAGTGCAGCACCAGATGCCCTGTGGAAAAATCCAGCGCCTTGGCGCGATCCTCGGAGTAGAGCATCGCCTCCAGGTCGATGTTCCCGGCTTCCAGGCCGGCGAGCATGTCGCTCCAGGTTCCGGTCCGGAACACCAGGGGCAGATCCATTTCCTTGGCCACGGCTTTGATGAGATCCACATCATAACCAGCCGGTTCTCCGCGGCTGTCCAGGTACTCGAAGGGCTGCTTGTAGGCGTTGATCCCAACCACCACCGGCGTCCGGATCGAAGGAGCGGAAACCAGCGTGGCCGCCACCAGGACGGCCCCCCATCCGGCCCGCCCGCAGGCGGAACGGCAGCACCTCAGCAAGCAAAGCAGGCTTGCCCGGGCGATTGACAACCAGTCACGCATGCAACGACCCAATTGGAAGAAGCCTCTCAAGCATGGTAACGGGAGCACCGTTCCCATGGCTCGCCTTAAAATCGTCATTATAAAATCACTTATACCATCATGCCGGCTAGTGCAGGTTCAGTTCGAAGGGCATCCGGGCATAGACGCCCCGGGGATCATTGAGGGACTGGAGGTTGCCGAGCACCTGTTCGAACCGGCCGCGCAGGTCCGCCGCGGGCCCCCGGGATTCGCTCAGACCGCGGTCGTCGCTGCTGTTCAGCATCCGGAACAGCCGTTCCGCCAGGGACCGGGGCTCGCCCGGGCCATCCACCCGGTAGTCGTTCTGGATCTTCGCCCGCCTGGCCGCGTCACGCACCGCGTCCTGGATGCCGCCCAGCTCGTCCACCAGGCCCAGCTTCAGGGCCTGGCGCCCGGACCACACCCGCCCCTGGGCGATCTCGTTCACCTGTTCCTTGCTCATCTTGCGGCTGTCCGCCACCCGGGTGAGGAACTGGTCGTAGATGTCGTCCACCACGGTCTGGATCCGGCCCAGTTCCACGTCGCTCTTGGGCCGGGTGATGGAGGTGGGGTCGGCCAGCCTGGAGGTCTGGATCCGGTCCCAGGTGACCCCGTGCTCGGCGGCCAGCTTCTGGATGTTCGGCAGCAGGCCGTACACCCCGATGGAACCGGTGATGGTGTTGGGCTCCGCGAAGATCCGGTCGCCGTAGGTGGAGATCCAGTAGCCGCCCGAAGCGGCCATGTAGCCCATGGAGACCACCACCGGCTTCACCTTGCGGGTCACGATCACCTCCCGCTGGATCAGCTCCGAGGCCAGGGCGCTGCCGCCGGGGCTGTTCACCCGCAGCACCACCGCCTTCACCTGGGGGTCCAGCCTCAGCCGGCGCAGTTCCCGGCTCAGCCGTTCGCCCCCGGCCTGGCCCGCGTGGCCGTTGCCGTCCACGATCTCCCCTTCGGCGAACAGCAGCGCGACGCGGTTCTTGCTCGGGTTGGCCACCGGGATGCGCATGTAGGTTTCCAGATCCACCTGGGGGAAGTCCAGGTCGGTCGCCCTGCGGCCGGCCAGGGCCTTGAGCTCATCCAGCACCTGGTCGGGGGCCGCCAGCCGGTCCACCAGGCCCGCCTTCAGCGCCTCGGGCCCGGTGAGCACCCCCTTCTCGTCGGAAAGGGACTGGATGTCCGCGGGCGCCAGCCGGCGGTCGGCGGCCACCGCGCCCTTCCAGTCGTCCCAGATGTCCCCCAGCAGGCTGCCCACCTGCTCGCGGTTGGCATCGCTCATCTTGTCCAGGATGTAGGGTTCCACGGCACTCTTGTACTTGCCCACCCGGGTCACCTGCACCTGCACTCCGTACTTCTTGAGGGCGGACGCGAAGAACATGGGCTCGGCGGAAAGGCCGGTGACATCCACCTCCCCGGAAGGGTTCACGTAGACCTTGCCGACCCCGGCGCACAGGTAGTACTCCTTGCGGCCCCACAGGTGGTTGTAGGCGATCACCGGCTTGCCGGAATCGGCCTTGAACTTCAGGATGGCCTCGCGCAGCTCCTTCAGCGCCGCCGGCCCGGAGCCGAAGCCCTGGGACATCACGTTGCCGGTGAGGTAGAGCCCGCTGATGGAGGGGTCGTGGGAAGCCCGGTCCAGCGCCTGGAGCACCCCCGTCAGCGGCAGGGCCGGCTCGTCGCTGCCGCCCACCGCCCGCTGGATCAGCCCGACCGGGCTGGCATCCTGGACCGACTCCGGGAAGCTGGTGGAAAGATTGAGGACGAGCACGCTGCGAGGAGCGAGGGCCGGCTTGCCGTTGCCCATGACCAGCGCGATCCCCACCACCAGGGCGACGGCCCCGCCCGCGAACAGGATCAACGCCAGCAGCGCGGCAAGCGTTGAACGGAAAAAGTCTTTCATTAGGGTCCCCCGGCAACTTCCCATGATGCCATAACCTGTCTGCAATCGCGGGTACCGGCACTGTTCAATCCTGACAATTCTGGTAGGCTATCGCTTCCAGGGAGACCCACATGGCCAACTATCCCGAATTCCAAGTCGCCCCCATGCGCGAGGAGCTGGTCCAGGCCGGCTTCGCCCAGCTCATGAGCCCGGAGCAGGTGGACCAGGCGCTCACCCGAACCGGCACCACCCTCCTGGTGGTCAACTCCGTGTGCGGTTGCGCCGCGGCCGGAGCCCGGCCCGGGGTGATCCAGGCCCTGGGCAAGGGGCTGCGCTTCGACCACCTGGTCACCGTGTTCGCCGGCATGGAAACCGAAGCCACCCAGCGGGCCAGGCAGTATTTCGAGGGCGCCGCGCCCAGTTCGCCCCAGGCGGCCATCTTCCGCGACGGCCGGCTGGTGCACCTCATGGGCCGCAACGCCTTCCTGGAGCGCAGCCCGGAGGCCATCGCCGAAGAGCTGGCCGCCGCCGCGGGCGTGGCGGGCATCTCCGCCTAGATTTTACGAACGGGCGGTCGCCTGTGATACTTGAAGGATGCATTTGCGTCCTTTCCTGCTCGTTTGCTCCAGCCTCCCCCTGATTTCCAGCCCCCCGCCCCCGGAAACCACCGCCCCCTCCTTCATCGCAGCTCCCGTGGTGGTGGATCTCACCCAGCTGTTCGCCACCGCCGAGCGGCTCACCCCCAAGGCGCCTCCCGGCGTGGAGACCTGGGTGAACCTGCCCGGCCCGGCCCTGGGCGGGGCCACCTTCCGCTTCAACCTCTACCGCGACCCGCTGGAGTGCTCGTTTTCCGGCAACCGCCTGGTGGTGCACACCAACGTCAACTACTGGCTGCAGGTGGGCGTGAGGATGAAGGGCTGGGTCAAGGGCGTGGCCTCCTGCGGGATGGCGCCGGAAAGCTACCGCCGGGCCCGGCTGGGCATGCAGGCCGAGGTGGGGCTGACCCCCGACTGGGCCCTCGATCTCCGGGTCGCCCCCGAAGAGCCCCAGAAGCTGGACCCCTGCCAGGTGACCGCGCTGGGCTACGACATCACCAGCAAGGTGCTGGCCAGCATGAAGGATTCCCTGCTCAAGGCGGCCAGGGGCATGGAGCAGCAGCTGCGGGACTCCACCCTGCTCCGGCAGAAGGTCGCCGGCGCCTGGCTCCAGGCCCAGCAGCCGGTGGAGCTGAGCCCGGGGGTGCACATGGTGCTGAACCCCCAGCGGGTGCGCCTGGCCCCCTTCCGCAGCGAAGGCAACACCCTGACCATCACCCCCGAGATCGAGATCCGGCCCAGCATCACCCTGGGGCCCGTGCCGGTGGTGGCCTTCCGGCCCCTGCCCCCCCTGGACCTCTCGCCGACCCCCATCCAGCCGGGCTTCCAGCTGCGGGTGGAGACCGAGCTGGGCTTCGAGCAGGCCAACGCCCAGCTGGCCAAGCAGATGGTGGGCCAGAACTTCGTGACCAACAAGGGCACCTTCCTGGTGGAAAGCATCGCCCTGCGCGGCAGCGAGGGCAAGCTGGCGCTGGAGGTCGGCCTCAAGGGCCGGGTGGACGGCAAGCTCACCCTCACCGGGCGGCCCCGGTTCGATCCGGCCAGCGGCACCATCCGCCTGGACGACCTGGACTACACCATGGAGGCCAACAGCTGGTTCACCCGGCTGGGGCTGTGGCTGTACCGCGGCTCCCTGCGCCAGACCCTCAACTCCAAGTGCAGCCTGTTCCTGGACAAGAGCTTCCGCGACCTGAGGGCCCAGGCCCAGGCCGGCCTCAACCGCCAGCTGGGCCCCGGACTGTCCATGAGCGGAACCATCAACGGCTTCACCCTGGACCGGATCCAGGTGCAGGACGACCGGCTCAGCCTGCTGGCGATGCTGAACGGCCAGGTGCAGATCGGGGTGAAGCCGGCCCTGTGACCGGGCCGGGTCAAGGCCTGACCTGCACCTTCTGCCGGCGTTCGGGCCCCCCGTCCGGGGGCCCCAGCGCCACCTGGACCTGGGTGGGCCCGGCGGCGAGGCTGGCGGCCACCGAGCAGGGCACGTACTTGACGAACCGCACCATGGTGGATTCCCAGTCCGCCAGCAGGGCGGCGGCGGTGCGGCTTCCGGTGGCGGACTGGTAGTCGGTGAGCAGGGCGTGCAGTTCCACGCCGTCGGCCGGATCCAGGGGCACCGCCTGCACGTAGTTCCGGTTCACGAAGGCATCGTGCCGGCGCTCCATGAAGAACTTGCCGCCGGTCATGCCGGCCCCGGCGTTGTGGGAAACGGAGCCCAGGAACAGGACCGTGCCCCGGGTCATGTACTCGCAGGCGTGCAGGCCGGCCGCCTCCACTACCGCGGTGGCGCCGCTGTTGCGCACCGCGAAGCGGTCCCCGGCCTGGCCGTACACGTACAGGGTGCCCCCGGTGGCGCCATAAAGGGCGCAGTTGCCGATGATGGCATTCTCCTCCGGGGCGAACCGGGCCGCCAGCGGCGGCCGCACCACGATCCGGCCGCCGGACATGCCCTTGGCCACGGAATCATTGGCCTCGCCGAACAGGGTGGCGCTCACCCCTTCCACCAGGAACACCCCGAAGCCCTGCCCCGCGCTGCCCTGGAAGGTGAACTTCAGGCTGCCCCGGTAGTCCTTCCCGGCCAGCCTGCCGGCGGCGCCGTTGCGCTTGGCCAGGGTTCCGGACAGGGTGGCCAGGGTGGCCCGGTCGGTGGTGGCGATGGCGTAGGCGGCTTCGAAATCGGTCTGCGCCTCCAGGGCCGGGCCGGCTTCCTGCAGGATGCGCTGGTTCAAGGGGGCGATCCCATCGGCCGGGCGCATGAGCGGGTGGCCGTCGTAGCCGCTGGGCGGGGTGAGGAACCGGTCCAGGTGCAGCTTGCGCTGGCTGAGGTATTCCAGGTGCCTGGCGGCCGGCAGCAGCAGGTCGGTGCGCCCGGTGATCGCCTCCAGGGAGCGGAAGCCCAGCAGGGCCAGGTGCCGGCGCACGTCCTCCGCCAGCAGGCGGAGCATCCGCACGATCTGTTCCGGGCTGCCCTGGTAGCGGGCCTTGAACTTGGGATCGTGGGTGGCGATGCCGGCCGGGCAGGTGTTCTTTTCGCAGATGCGGGCCATGATGCAGCCTTCGGCCACCAGCAGGAGCTTGCCGAAGTCGAACCCCTCGGCCCCCAGCAGGGCCGCCACCACGATGTCGCGGCCGGTGAGCAGGCCGCCGTCGGCACGCAGCTTGACGCTCGACCGCAGGCCGTTCTCCACCAGGGTGCGGTGGGCTTCGATGAGGCCGAATTCGAAGGGCAGGCCGCAGTGCTTCATGGAGCCCAGGGTGGCGGCGCCGGTGCCGCCGTCCCCGCCGGCGATGTAGATGATGTCGGCTCCGGCCTTCACCACGCCCACGGAGATCGGCCCCAGGCCGGTGCCGGAAACCAGCTTGACGCTGATCTCGGCGGTGGGGTGCACCTGGCGGAGCTCGTAGATCAGCTCCTTCAGGTCCTCGATGCTGTAGATGTCGTGCAGCGGCGGCGGCGAGATCAGGTCCACCCCGGGCAGGGAGTAGCGGGCCTTGGCGATGTCGACGTCCACCTTCACCTTCATGAGCTGGCCGCCCTCGCCGGGCTTGGCGCCCTGGGCCACCTTGATCTGCAGCTCCTGGCCGGCCACCAGGTACTCGGCGGTCACCCCGAACCGGGCCGAGGCCACCTGCTTGGTGGTGGCGGTGATGCCGTCGGAATAGTAGTAGGGGTTCTCGCCCCCTTCCCCGCTGTTGCTGCGCCCGCCCACCGCCCGCATGGCCAGGATCAGGTCGCGCTGGGACTCGGCGCTCACCGCGCCGAACGACATGGCGCCGGCGCCGAAGGTGGCCAGGATGGCCTCCGCCGGCTCCACCTGGTCCAGGGCCAGCGGCGTGGCGGCGGGCTTGAGGTCGAACAGGTGGCGCACGCTGATGGGCTCCGCCAGGTCGCCGTGGCTGCGGTATTCCTCGTACAGGGCCGCCGCTTCGGCTTCCGGCAGCTCCTCCCGCACCATGCGGTGCACCACCCGGGCCCGGGCCGAGGTCATGGCGTGGCCCTCCCCCGGCACGCCCTTGGGCGGTTCCCGGAACTGGTGGGTGTTCAGCAGCTTGTCCTGCAGCTCCGGCAGCAGGGCGAAGCCGGTCTTGCGCAGCACGTCCTGGGCCAGTTCGAAGTAGCCGATGCCGCCGATGGGGCTGGCGTTGCCGGGGAAGAAGTTGTCCATCAGCTCGTCGCCCAGGCCGATGGCGGTGAACAGCTTGGCGCTGATGTAGCTCTGCAGCACCGAGATGCCGCTCTTGGACATGATCTTCAGCAGGCCCGAGACCAGGGCCTTGATGTAGTTGCGCTCGCGCTCGTCCGGCGTGAGGCCGCCCAGCAGCCGGTGCTGGTCGGTGCGGGCGATGCGCAGGGCCAGGTACGGGCACACCGCGGAGGCGCCGAAGCTGAGCAGGGCCGCCAGGTGGTGCGGGGTGCGCACCTCGCCGGTGTCCATGACGATGGAGGCGTTCAGCCGGATGCCGGAATGGTTGAGCGCCTGCACCACCGCGCGCAGGGCGATCAGCCCGGGGATGGGCGGGTGCTCGTGGTCCGCGCTCCGGTCGCTGAGGATGACCACGGTGCACTGCTGGTCCACCGCCTTGAGCACGTCGGCCACCAGCCGCTCCACCGCCGGGCGGAAGCCCTCGGGGCCTTCGGCGCGCGGGAAGGTCATGGGGAAGGTGCGGGGCAGGATGTGCGATTCCGAAGCGCTCTTGTGGCCCAGGTCCTCCAGGAAGCGCAGCTCGCCCAGGGCCAGCACCGGCACCGGCGCCTCCACCGCCGGCTCCAGCGGCAGCAGGTCCTTGGGGAAGAAGATGTTCGGCTTGCGGCCCAGGAACACGCACAGGTCGGTGACGTTCTCTTCGCGCAGGTAGTCCAGGGGCGGGTTGGTGACCTGGGCGAAGTTCTGGTAGAAGTAGTCGAAGAACGGCCTCGGCTGCAGCGAGAACACGTTGGGCCGGGCGGTGTCGCCCATGGAGCCGATGGGCTCCTTGCCTTCGGCGATCATCGGGAACAGCAGCTTCTCCTGCTCCTCCTCGGTGAGCGAGAACAGGTTGCGCTGGTAGATGCTCACCGGCGCGGCCTCCGCCGGCTGGGAGCGCATGGCCACCGTGCGCGGGTCGAACTTGGCGTCACGGTTCTCCCGGGAGCCGCTGGCGTCGCGGAAATGGAAACGCCCGCTGTCCAGGTCCACCTTCACCCCGGTGCCGGCGTGCAGGGTGCCCTTGCGCAGGATCCGGGCGTCGTCGATGTGGAAGGCCCCGGCTTCCGAGCACAGGTAGAAGGTGTCCTCGGTGACCGTCCAGCGCGAGGGCCGGAAGCCGTGCCGGTCCAGCCGCGCGCCCACGGTGTTGCCGTCGGAGTACATGATGATGGCCGGCCCGTCCCAGGGCTCCATGGCCCGGCTCCAGAACTTGTAGTACTCGCTCAGCCCCTGGGCCGGCGGCATCATGATCGCCAGGATGTCCTCGATGTGGGGGATGGCGCTGCGGTGGGAGAGCGCCTCCACCATCTCGTTGAGGCTGCCGGAGTCGCTGATCCCGGTGCGGGTGAGGATCTGGTCGCGCATCAGGCCCATGGAGGCTTCCCGGGAATGGGCCCAGGAGCGGTTGCCGGCGATGGTGTTGATCTCGCCGTTGTGGGCGATCAGCCGGAACGGCTGGGCCTTGTCCCAGGAGGTGCGGGTGTTGGTGGAGAAGCGCCTGTGGAACATGGCGAAGCGGGTGCTGAAAGCCGGGTTCTGCAGGTCCAGGTAGAACTTGTGCAGCACCGCCGCCGTGGTGAGGGCCTTGTAGACGATGGTGCGGCTGGACAGCGAGGTGAAGAAGAACTCCTTGTTGATGCCCTGCTCCGCCTGCTTGGTGCGGATCTGCTGCTTGACCATGTAGAGCAGCCGGTCGAAGGACTGGTCGGTGCGGCAGTGGGCCGGGCGGCGGATGATGGCGTGCACCATGGCCGGCCGGGACAGCACCGCCTCCTCGCCCAGCACCGAGGGATCCACCGGGATCTCGCGCATGCCGATCACCTCCAGGCCGTGGAAGGCCAGGGTGGCGGTGAACACCTCCAGCGACTTCTGCCGGCGCAGGGAATCCCTGGGCATGAACAGGGTGGCCACGGCCACCTCGCCGCGCTTGTGGCCCAGCAGCTCGAACGGAATGTCGGTCATCACCCCGGTGCCGTCGCCGGTGAGCTGGTCGGCGCCGCAGGCTCCGCGGTGTTCCATGCACCCCAGGGCGGTGAGGGCTTCCTGGAGAATGGCGTGGGAACTGGTTCCGGTGCGGGAGGCCACGAAGCCCACGCCGCAGGCGTCGCGTTCCCGGTTCTCATGCTCTCCGAAAATTCCTCCGCTTGACTGCCACTGCATAAGGTACCCCCGAGAGTCAATCATCTTCCATAATCAACCCGTCAGGAAGCAATAGATCTATTAATAAATCCAATGACATCAATGAATTCTGATTTCGAGCCCAAGATCCAGCCATATTAATATTTGACAAATTTGTAGTCAATGCTTGAAAAAGCAACATTTTTGTCGTATTCTTCAAGAAATGGCCGCCCCAGATGATCCTCTGCTCCTCACCGCCCTCCTGGACGTCAGCTTCGCCCTGGCCGCCCGGGATATCCGCACCGCCCTGCCCCGGGTTCTCGAGATCCTGGCGGACGCCTTCGGCGCCCTGGGCGGCGCCATCACCCTGCTGGACGCCGGCTCCGGCGCCCTGGGCATCGAGGCTTCGGTGGGCCTGCCCAAGGCCGCCGCGGAAGGGGTGCGCTACCGCCCGGGCGAAGGCATCACCGGCCGGGTGTTCCAGAGCGGCAAGGCCATCGTGGTGCCCAAGGTCGGCGAGGAGCCGCTGTTCCTGGACCGCACCCGGGTGCGCCGCACCCGGCGCCGGGCCGGCCAGGAGCTGACCTTCTTCTGCCTGCCGCTGTTCCTGGACGGCCGCCCTTCGGGCACCCTGGCGCTCACCCTGCCCTACCTGCAGGACCGGGACATCCCCCGGGACACCAAGCTGCTGCAGATCTCCGCCTCCATGGTGGGACTGGCCATGAAGGTGGCCCAGCTGGTGGCCGCCGACCGGCAGCGCCTGCTGGAGGAGAACCAGCTGCTGCGCCACGAGCTGCGCGAGCGCTACGAGCTGCGCAACCTGGTCGGCAACAGCCACGCCATGGGCCAGGTGTTCGAGCAGGTGGCCCAGGCGGCGCCGGCCAACACCACCGTGCTGATCCGCGGCGAGTCCGGCACCGGCAAGGAGCTGGTGGCCCGGGCCATCCACTACAACTCGCCCCGGGCCGAAAAGCCCTTCATCAAGGTCAGCTGCGGCGCGCTGCCCGAAACCCTCATCGAATCGGAGCTGTTCGGCGTGGAAGCCGGCGCCTACACCGACGCCCGCCAGGCCCGCCCGGGCCGGTTCGAGCTGGCCAACGGCGGCACCCTGTTCCTGGACGAGATCGGCGAGCTGTCCCTGACCACCCAGGTGAAGCTGCTGCGGGTGCTGCAGGAGCGGGAATTCGAGCGCCTGGGCGGCGGCCCGGTAACCAAGGTGGACGTGCGGGTGGTGGCCGCCACCCACCGGGACCTGGAAGCGGCCATCCTGGACAAGACCTTCCGGGAGGACCTGTACTACCGGCTCAACGTGTTCGAGGTGTTCCTGCCGCCCCTGCGGGAACGCAAGACCGACATCCTGCTCCTGGCCGACCACTTCGTGGAGAAGTACACCGTCGCCCACGGCCGGGACGTGCGCCGCATCTCCAACTCAGCCATCGACATGCTCATGGCCTACCACTGGCCCGGCAACGTGCGGGAACTGGAGAACTGCATGGAGCGGGCCGTGCTAGTGTGCGAGGGCGGGGTGATCCACGCCCACCACCTTCCCCCCACCCTGCAGACCGCCGAAGCCTCGGGCACCTTCCTGGCCACCCCCTTCCAGGAGGCGGTGGCGTCCTTCGAACGGGACCTGCTGCAGGACGCCCTCAAGTCGGCCCGCGGCAACCGGGCCCGGGCGGCGCGCCTGCTGCAGACCACGGAGCGGATCCTGAACTACAAGGTGCGCAAGTACGGCATCCGCAGCGAGGGCCACACCCAACCCTAGCCCTACAAAAATGTAGAAAATTACGCGCCAAGGTACATTTTCGTCCGACGGACCGGGCGCTCCGCGGCCGCGAAAGACAACAAAGGTCCTTTCTTTTTTGCACTTAAATTATCACGAAGCGCCCCCGGATGGGATTGGCACGGCTCCTGCAAAAGCCCGACGGGAGATCTGCCATGAAGTTCATCACCGCCATCGTCCGTCCGGAGAAGTCCGAAGGCATGAAGAATGCCCTGTCCGACGGGAAGGCAGGGATGGGAACCGTGGATTGGAGTGAACTGCTCAGGTGGGTGCCCGGGGCGTCCCAGGAGGAACCGCGCCAGGAACTCCAGGAGCCGGAGCCGGAGCCCGCCCCGGTGGATCCGGGGACGCTCACCCTGGCCTGCCTGTAGCCCCTCCGTTTCCGCCGCCCCCGAACCGGGTGCCCCTGGGCGCCCGGTTTTGCGTTGGGCCGGGCGTTGCGATCATACGAAAATGTAGTTTTTTCAAAGTTGAACTACATTCTTGTGATCCTTTTCCAACCGGGTGGACACCTTAACGATTTTTTAACGCTGTTCATTTTAACGTTTGAAGACATTTTTCCCCGGCCGGCGACGTTGACATGGGTCTTGCAAGGGCTGATTCCATACCCGCCTTCGCCCGGGCCCCCGCCCCGAAGGCCCCCTTATTCCCGACCTTTTAACGGAGTCCCCATGACCACCGCAAGCCATCCTCCAGCTCTTAAAAGGACCCTGGGCCTGACCGGCGTGACCGTGAACGCCATGGCCCTCATCGCCCCGGGCGCCTTCCTGTGGATCACCATGCAGGTCCAGGCCGCCAACACCGGCGGCGACACCGACATGTGGACCGGCATCGTGGCGGCCCTGGTGGTGGCCTTCCTCACCGCCCTGGCCTTCGCCGAACTGGCCCGGCGCTATCCGGAGGCCGGCGCGGGCGGGTCCTACTACTTCGCCGAGAAGGCCTTCCTGGACCGGGACAACTCCGGCCACCGGCGGTTCGCGCGCCTGGCCAAGTTCGCCACCGGCTGGGCGGCCCACCTGTTCTACTGGGTCTACCCGGGGGTGATGGTGGCCATGATGGCCACGCTGGTGGCCTACGTCCTGGGCCAGTTCAACATCAACGCCTCCCTGGCGGTCCAGGTCGGCATCGCCGTGCTGTTCGCGGTGGCGGTGGGCTTCATCGCCGTGCGCGGCATCACCGGCAGCACCAACCTTGCCATCGTGATCAACGTCATCCAGCTGGTCTCGCTGGTGGGCTTCAGCGTCCTGGCCATCCTGTTCCGCATCAAGAACCCCCTGCACGCCACCCAGTGGGCCCACCCGCACGTCATGTCCATCGTGTTCCCGCACAGCCTGGGGGCGATGCTGTTCCAGTCCACCATCGCCATGCTGATCCTGGTGGGCTTCGAGTCCTCCACCTCCCTGGCCGGCGAGGCCAAGAACCCCAGGAAGGACATCCCCCGCGGCGTCATCCTGTCGCTGGTGATCCAGGGCGTGTTCGCCTACCTGCTGGAGTACTTCGCCGCCAACTTCGCGGTCTGCGAGAAGCTGGTGAACGTGGCCGGCGACGGCACCCGAACCACCGGCATGGCCGCGGTGGCGGCCTCGGGCGCGCCGCTGGGCGACATGATCCGCATGATCGGCGACGCCATGCTGGGCGGCAACGGCTTCATGCTCATGATCGTGGTGGCCTCCACCGTGGCCCTGGCCGTGCTGGGCACCACCCTGGCGGCCATGAACACCGCCGTGCGCATCAGCTTCGCCATGGCCCAGGACAAGGAGATGCCCAGCGTCATGGGCGCCCTGCACGGCAAGCACGCCACCCCGCACCTGGGCGTGTGGCTGCTGGTGGGCGTCTCGGCCATCCTGGGCTCCGTGGGGGTGTGGAACGTCACCGCCCTCACCGGCATCACCCTGGCCTCCAACATCGGCACCTTCATCCTCTACGGCCTGATCTGCGGCCTGACCTTCGTGGCCTTCGCCGGCCAGAGCGAATTCCACAGCGGCAGGCACGCCGTCGTCCCGCTGCTGGGCCTGCTGGGCAATGTGGCCCTGCTGGTGGGCATCGTGGTCATCGGCCTGCGGACCCCCGGAGTCTCGGCCAACGCCACCCGCTTCGCCCTGTGGATGACCTTCGGCTGGGGCGCGGTGAGCGCGGCCTACCTGCTGCTCAACAGCCGCTCCCAGAAGCGCGCCCTGCTGCCGACCCCCGATGCCGGATGAAGCCTCCCAGGTGGAGGCCCACGGGCTGACCGACCCCGGTCCGGTGCGCCCGGACAACCAGGACGCCATCCGGGCCTGCCACCCGGATGACGGCCTGGTGGCCCTCCACGGCCACCTGTACGGGATCGCCGACGGCATGGGCGGCTTCGCCCACGGCGGCATCGCCAGCGCGCTGGCCCTGGAGGTCCTGTTCAAGACCTTCTACAGCCACCAGGGGACTCCGCACCAGCGCCTGAGGCAGTCGGTCCAGGACGCCAACCTGGGCAT
>JARLGP010000119.1 GCA_031292735.1 Holophaga sp. | reverse complement strand
TCGCCCGCCAGTTCCCCAGCAAGGTGAACCTGATCCCCTTCAACCCCCACGAAGGCTCGGGCTTCGAACCTCCCTCCGAACAGCGGATCGAGGAGCTGTGCGCGCTCCTTGCCGCCCGGGGACTCACCGTCAGCGTGCGCCGCTCCCGGGGCCAGGACGTGGCCGGAGCCTGCGGCCAACTGGTTCGGCGTGAGCCGCGGAAGGAGCCAGCCCGGTCCACCGGGCAGGGCGACGGGGGCCTTGTCTGACTTCGGAATAAACCTATCATAATAACAATTTCGTTTCCCGGCCTTGCCGCATGCGGCGGGCAGCGCCGTGACCATCCGTTCGGAGCAACTCGCATCACCCCTGAAGGGAACCTTTATGAAATCGCTGAACGGGCTGCTTTTCGTCCCCATGGTCATGCTGTCGAGCCTGAGCGCCAAGGAAACGCCAAGCACCGTTCTTTTACGTGAAATCACCAGCATCCACAATCGGGTATACGGTACGGAAAGCCTTTTGATCAAGCCTTTTGCAAAAACGAAAACCGAGAATGACATTGATTCGTGGCGAGCCCTGATGACGAAGTGCGGTAAATTCGTGGAAGCCAACGGAGATAAAAATGTAAATGTGAAATTAATGGAAAAATTAAACAATGCAAGTGAAACAATAATAAATTTGCGAAAAATCTATTTCAATAACGTTATCAAGCCAGCACTTTCATCTGATTGCAAGACCAATGGTTTGAACGAAATTGATAAAAATAAAATTGATTTTGCAAAAATTAATTTTACCAAGCTTAAGAGCGATCTGGCAAAGGCTACAAATGGATACATCAAGGCCATGCTTGATGTTCAAAAAGACGCCAAGAATATCGTCAGGCTCATTGGCAACAGTAAGGACAAGCAAAACCTCGCTGAACGGGAGTCCCTTTCGATCATCTCGACCCTGGGCACCACCCTCGAATTGACCCTGCAGAAGTTGAACAGCGATGCCAGCCGATTGGAAGCGGCTTCCAAGTAACTCGTCTGGAATGGATTCGGCCATCTGGCCAGGCCCATGGGAAAATCCGCGACCCGGCCGCGGCCGGCGCGGCGGGAACCGGACCGGGCCTTCGCCGCTCCGAGGATTCCTCGGGGGCAATGGCCCCGCCCTCCGGTAAACTAGCAGTTTACCTGTGAGGACCCCCGATGCCTTTTGAACCCCTGCAGCAGGAACCCATCATCCAGCAGCGCTGGGCCGAGGCCCGGGCGTTCCACGCGCCACGGGCGGCGGAGCTCAGGCCAGGGGACCGGACCTTCTACATGCTGGTGATGCTGCCCTACCCCAGCGGCCGCATCCACATGGGCCACGTGCGCAACTACACCCTGGGCGACGTGGTGGCCCGGTTCCGGCGCATGCGCGGGGACAAGGTGATGAACCCGCTGGGCTGGGACTCGTTCGGCCTGCCGGCGGAGAACGCCGCCATCAAGAACGGCATCCACCCGGCCATCTGGACCCGCAACAACATCCAGGAGATGAAGGCCCAGATCCAGAAGATGGGCATCAGCTACGACTGGGACCGGGAGATCGCCTCCTTCCTGCCCGAGTACTACAAGTGGAACCAGTGGTTCTTCATCAAGATGTGGGAACGCGGCGACGTGTTCCGGGCCATGCGCAACGTGAACTGGTGCGAGGCCCTGGGCACGGTGCTGGCCAACGAGCAGGTGGTGGACGGCAAGGACGAGCGCACCGGCCATCCGGTGGTGCAGAAGCCCATGGAGCAGTACTTCTTCGCCATCACCCGCTACGCCGAGGAGCTGCTGGCGGACATGGACCAGATCGACTGGCCCGAGAACGTCAAGACCATGCAGCGGCACTGGATCGGCAAGTCGGAAGGGGCCCGGTTCACCTTCGACCTGGCCGACGGCCAGCAGGTGTCGGTGTTCACCACCCGGCTGGACACCCTCTACGGTGTCACCTTCATGGCCCTGTCCACGGAGCACCCGTTCATCCAGAAGGCGGCGGAGACCGACCCCGGGCTGGCCGCGTTCTGCGCCCAGGTGGCCGGCCAGAGCCGGGAAGAGCGCCTCACCAGCGACGTGAAGCTGGGCTACAAGTCGCGCCTGGAGGCGATCCACCCGTTCACCGGGGAGAAGCTGCCCATCTTCGCCGCCAACTACGTCCTCATGGACTACGGCACCGGCGCGGTGATGGGCGTGCCCGCCCACGACGAGCGGGACTTCGAATTCGCCGAGAAGTACGGCATCCCCATCCCCAAGGTGATCGAATCGGCCAATCCCTGGGAACCCGGCATCCTGGTGAACTCCGGGGAATTCACCGGCATGACCAGCGAGGCGGCGGTGGACGCCATGGTTGCCAGGCTGGGCGACCGCGCCGCCAAGACCATCACCTACAAGCTGAGGGACTGGGGCCTGTCCCGCCAGCGCTACTGGGGCACGCCCATTCCCACGGTGCACTGCCCCAGTTGCGGGGTGGTGCCGGAGAAGGAGGAGAACCTGCCGATCCGCCTGCCGGAAGACGTGGCCTTCGTGGGCAAGGGCGCCTCGCCGCTCACCACCTCGCGCTCCTTCCTGGACTGCGCCTGCCCCAAGTGCGGAAAGCCCGCCCGGCGGGAGACCGACACCATGGACACCTTCGTGGACTCCAGCTGGTACTGGATGCGCTACCTGGACCCCAAGAACGACCAGCTGCCCTTCGCCCGGTCCGAGGCGGACGCCTGGGCCCCGGTGGACCTCTACGTGGGCGGCATCGAGCACGCGGTCATGCACCTCATGTATGCCCGGTACTTCTACAAGGTCATGCGCGACCTGGGCCTGCTGAAGGGCGACGAGCCGTTCAAGAAGCTCATCTGCCAGGGCATGGTCCTCAAGGATGGCTTCAAGATGTCCAAATCCCGGGGCAACATCGTCGACCCCGATGAGGTCATCGCCAAGTACGGCGCCGACGCCCTGCGGCTGTTCATGATCTTCGCCGCCCCCATCGAGAAGGAGATCGACTGGACCGGGTTCGAGGGCATCGAAGGCGCCACCCGCTTCCTGAAGCGGATCACCCGGATGGTGGAGGAGCACGCGACCACCGCCCTGCCCATCCCCGCCAGGCCGCTGCTCACGGAGGCGGAGAAGGCGCTGCTGGTGAAGATCCACCAGACCCTGCACAAGGTCACCGAGGACCTCAGCCACCGCTACCAGTTCAACACCCTGGTGAGCAGCCTCATGGAGCTGGCCAACGCCGTGGCCGACCTGCCCAGGGACACCCCGAACCGGGCCCCCATCATGCAGAACGCCCTCACCACCCTCACCCTGATGCTGTCGCCCGCCGCGCCGCACCTGGCCGAGCAGCTCTGGACTCGCCTGGGCGGCCAGGGCCTGTGCATGCACGCCGCCTGGCCCGAGGCGGATCCCGCCTGGCTGGTGGCCGACCAGGTGACCGTGGTGGTGCAGATCAACGGCAAGGTGCGCGGCCGGGTCCAGGTGCCCGGCAACGCCACCGAGGCCGAGCGCAGCAAGGCCGCCCTGGCCTGCCCCGAGGCCCTGCAGCACCTGAGCGGCAAGGAGGTGGTCAAGGTGGTGGTGCCCCCCGGCGGCAAGCTGGTGAGCATCGTGGTGCGCGGCTAGCCCGTGGCCGCCCCCATGAACCCCGTCGATCTGGCCACCGGCCTGCTGGAAGCCGGCGCGGTCCGGCTCTCCCCCCGGAGTCCCTTCACCTGGGCCTCCGGGCTGAAATCCCCGATCTACTGCGACAACCGGCAGCTGCTGGGCTTCCCCGGGCTGCGCTCCGGCATCCGCTCGGCCCTGGCCGAACGGGCCGCCCAGGCCAGGCCCACCCTCATCGCCGGCACCAGCACCGCCGGCATCCCATGGGCGGCCATGGTGGCCGACCAGCTGGAACTGCCCATGGCCTACGTGCGCCCGGAGCCCAAGACCCACGGCATGGGCCGCCAGGTGGAAGGCCCCTCCGGCACCGGGCACCGGGTGGTGCTCATCGAGGACCTCATTTCCACCGGCGGATCCAGCATCCGCTGCGTGGAGGCCCTGCGCCAGGAAGGCGCCGAGGTGCTGGTGGTGCTGGCCCTGTTCAGCTACGGGCTGCCCCGGGCCGACGCGGCGTTCCAGGCGGCCCGGGTGCCGCTGCAGGTGCTGGCCACCTTCGACGACTTGGCCGCCCAGGCCGAGGCCAAGGGCATCCTGGACCCGGCCGACCTGGATTCCCTCGCCGAGTGGCGGGCCGACACCGCGGCCTGGAGCAGGCGGTTCGACTAGGTGAATTCCAGACAATGGTTTAGCGGAGGTCAGCTGTGAAAATCTACACGCGCGCCGGAGACACCGGCACCACCGGACTGTTCGGCGGGGAGCGGGTGCCCAAGTGCCATCCGCGCCTGATGGCCTACGGCACCCTGGATGAGCTCAACAGCATCCTGGGCATCCTCGCCCTGAACCTGGCCCCGCAGCTGGACGCCCACGGCCCGATGCGGCTGATCCAGCGCGACCTGTTCGCCCTGGGCGCCGTGCTGGCCACGCCTCCCGCCAAGGCCGGGAACCTGGAGCAGCGGCTGACCACCCCCACCTGGCCGGTGCCGGACATGGAAGCGGATATCGACCGGCTCACCGCCCTGGCCGGGCCCATGACCCACTTCGTCCTCCCCGGCGGCTGCCCCGGCTCCGCCTACGGCCACCTGGCCCGCACCGTTTGCCGGCGGGCCGAGCGGGAAGTGGTGGAGCTCACCGGCGCCGAGCCGGTGCCCGGCGAAGTGATCATCTACCTGAACCGCCTCAGCGACTGGCTGTTCGCCTTATCCCGGGCGGCCAACGCCCAGGCCGGTGTCGAGGATGTGAAATGGATGCCCTGACGGGCGAAGCCTTGCCATAGGGCGCATACTGGAACCTGGAACATTAATTCATGAAACCGCAACCCGTGACCCTGGCCTTCCTGGCCGCGCTTGCCCTCCATGGGGGGACGGCCCCGTCCACGGTGACCTACCTGTACACCTACAACGATCGTAACGGTAATATCGTCATCAATAACATGCCGCCTGCGTTCCTCAAGGGGCAGGGCCTCACGCTCCGCCACGTGGGGGTGGGGCATGTGCGCCTGGCCATGAGCCGGCAGGAGATGGCCAAGGTCCTGCGCAGTCCGGAGCTCCTGGCCCTGGTGGACAGCATCGCCACCGCGGAGGGGATCGACCCGTTCCTGGCCCGGGCGGTCATCCAGGCGGAGAGCGCATTCTACGCCAAGGCCCGGAGCCGCGCCGGGGCGCTGGGGCTGATGCAGCTCATGCCCCAGACCGCCCAGCGGTTCGGGGTGGTGGACCCGTTCGATCCGCGCCAGAACATCACCGGCGGGGTGAAGTACCTGAAGTGGCTCAGCGGCACCTTCAGCGGCGACCTCACCAAGGTGGTGGCGGCCTACAACGCCGGGGAGGGCGCGGTCACCAAGTACCGGGGCGTCCCGCCGTACGCCGAGACCCGGGCCTACGTGCCCCGGGTGCTGGAGCTGTATTCCAAGCACCTGGTGCAGCCCGACCCCAAGGCCGCCGGCTCCATGGCCCTGCTCAAGAAGGGCCGCGGCGGATTCCAGGTGGACGAGGCCGCGCTTCCGGCCAAGCCGACCCTGGAGGCGGACGCCAGCCACGGGCCGTCCCGGCCGCCTACCCGGCTCTACCAGTGGGTGGACGCCAACGGGCGGGTGCAGATCTCCGACCAGCCGCCCGCGAAAGGCATGGCCGGGGTCAGGACCTACCAGAGTTCAGCCGAGTGATTCCTTGCGGGCGATGAAGGTCTCCAGGGCCGCCACCGCATCGGCATAGGTCTCCTTGAGCTGTTCCAGGAGCAGGCTGGCGTCGATGCCGAAGCTTCCCTTGCGGCCGGCCCCTTCCAGCTCGGCGGCGATGGTCCGCAGCCGGGGCGCCCCCATGGTGCCGGCCGCGCCCTTGATGGCGTGGGCCACGTCGGCCATGTCGGCCAGGTCGCCGGAGGCCAGGGTGGCCTCGATGGCCTTGATCCGGTCCGGGGTGTCGGCCGTGAACAGGTCCAGCATCTCCTTCAGCAGGCCCAGCTCCCCGTCGTCCAGGTTCAGGAGCTGGTCCATGACGCTCAGGTCCAGGTTCTCGTCGAACGGTTCCTGGGAAAGGCCGGGATCGGGGTTGGGTTCCATGGAGCATCTCCTGGGCCCAGTATCCCAGAACCGGCAAGCCGGGTGGCAAACATCATTTGGCTCCGGCCCGGGGCCAGGGCACACTGGACATTCCGACCCGGGATCCGCCATGAAAGCCACCCTCCTCCAGCATGTCCAGGAAGCCATCGCCCTGAAGCAGACCTTCTTCGAGGCGGAGGCCGAACACATCCTCGCCCAGGCGGCCGACATGGCCGAGCGGCTCAAGCGCGGCTGCCGGATCCTGGTCTGCGGCAACGGCGGCAGCGCGGCCGACGCCCAGCACTTCGCGGCCGAACTGTCCGGCCGCTACGTGAAGGAGCGGCGCGCCCTGGCCGGCATCGCCCTGACCGTCGACAGTTCCGCCCTCACCGCCATCGGCAACGACTACGGCTTCGACCGGGTGTTCTCCCGGCAGGTGGAGGCGCTGGGCCGCCCCGGCGACCTGCTGGTGGGCATCTCCACCAGCGGCAACAGCCCCAACGTCATCCAGGCGGTGGCGGCGGCCAAGGAGCTGGGCCTGCGCACCCTGGGCCTGCTGGGCCGGGACGGCGGCCAGCTCAAGGGCCTGGTGGACGACGCCCTGGTGGTGCCAAGCGCGGTGACCGCCCGGATCCAGGAAATCCACATGATGACCTACCACTTCTGGTGCGAGGCCATCGACACCCAGTTCGAGTAATGATCCCGGCCCTGCGCGCCCAGCTCCCGGCGCTGGCCCAGGCGGCCCACCGGGAGCCGCTGGGGCTCTACCTGCACCTGCCGTTCTGCCGGGACCGGTGCAGCTACTGCTCCTTCGTCACCACCCGGGACGAATCGCTGAAACCGGCCGTGCTGGCCCAGCTGCACCGCCAGCTGCGGGAATGGGGCCAGGCCCTGGACCGGCCGGCGCTGGACACCCTGTACCTGGGCGGCGGCACCCCTTCCTTGCTCACCGCCCCGGAGCTGGCCGATCTCACCGCCGCCACCCGCGCCGCCTTCGAGCTCGACGCCCTGGAGGAGGCCACCCTGGAGGCCAATCCCGGGACCCTGGACCAGGCCTGGCTGGAGGCCGCCAGAGGCCTCGGCTGGGACCGGGTGAGCCTGGGGGTGCAGACCCTGGACGACGGCCTCCTGGGCCGCCTGGGGCGCCTCCACGACGGCCGCTCCGCCCTGGAGGCCCTGGCCTGGGCCCGGGCGGCCGGCTTCCGGCGGGTGAGCGCCGACCTGATGGTGGGCATCCCCGGCCAGGACCTGGGCCGGATCCTGGCGGACGCCCGCACCCTGGTGCGGGCCGGAGCCAACCACCTCTCCATCTACCTGCTGGACCTGGACAAGGCCTGCGCGCTGCGGGCCCAGGTGGACACCGGGAAGCTGACCCTGCCTTCCGAGGACGAGGCGGCCGACGTGTTCGAGGCGCTCCAGGAGGAGCTCCCGCGCCTGGGGCTGCAGCCCTACGAGATCAGCAACTACGCGGCCCCCGGGCAGGCCTCCCGGCACAACAACCGCTACTGGGAGCGCCGCCCCTACCTGGGCCTCGGGCCCAGCGCCGCCTCCCAGCTGGACCGCTGGCGCTGGACCGAAAGCGGCGTCATCCCCGCCTGGATCGAGGACCGCGGCAAGGCCGAGGTGCAGGAACTGGATCCGGCCGAAGCGCTGGCGGAGATCCCCCTGCTGGGCCTGCGCATGCACCGGGGGGTGGACTGGGAGGCCCTGCGGATCCTGGGCCGGGACCGCAACCTGGAACCGCTGGTGGACTCCTGGGAGGCCCAGCTGGCGCCCTTCTTCAATTACGGCCTGCTGTTCCGCGAGGGGCCCTGGCTGCGCTTCACGGCCCGGGGCATGCTGCTGAGCAACAGCGTGCTGCAGATTTTCGTCTGATCACGCGACGATGCGCATGGGGCGGGCGGGGCCGCAGGCCTTGATCTCCTCCAGCCGGGCGAGGACCGCGTCGGCCACCAGGAGCGGCGAGCAGCCCTCGAAACACCGGGGGGCCCGGCAGGTCTTGTGCAGCTTGTTCAGGCAGGTGATGTTCTGGCAGGGCGCGTGGGACAGGAACGCCGTGGACGGGGCGTCCTGCCAGGCGGGAAGGAATCCGGCGGCGGTGGAATCGTAGCCGGACATGCGCGCCGGGGTGGCGCCGAACAGGGAGACCACGGTGGTGCGGTTCCAGAAGAACCGCCGGCCGGAGCGCGAGACCCGGCGGGCCGCGCCCCAGTGCAGGGGGCCGGTATCGCCCGACACGAAGACGTCCACCCGGTCCAGCAGGGCCGCGTAGGCGGGGGCGGGCAGGGTGGCGGGAACCCGCATGGTCCTGGCCCGGAGGCAGGCCGGCAGGCCCGCCTGGAGCCGGATGCCCACGCCCGCATCGGTGTGGCCCTCCCCCACCAGGACCATGGCCCCGCCCGCCGTCATCCGCTCCAGCAGGGCGGCGAGAAAGGCTTCGGGCGGCCGGGTGTAGGGGGAGGCGCCGTCCGGATTGAGCAGCACCCAGGGTTCGTTCCGGTCGGAGCGCGCCGAAGTCACGAAGGCGTCGGCCGCGTCCACCGCCGCGTCGTCCAGGAAGATCGAGGCGCCCCGGACGGGCACCAGCCTCCGGGACAGCCAGCGTTCCTGGAGCAGGTCGGTGAGGAACCGGTGGCTCTGGAACAGGAAGTGGTTCGGTTCGGTCGGTGCACGGTCGTTGCGCACCAGGTGCGGCGCATGGGTGAGGAAATCCAGCACGGGCGTCCGTTCCGGCAGGGGATGGCCCGGCACGAAGAAGGGACAGGCATTCACCACCAGGTCGTAGCCGCCCTGCAGCACCAGCTCGCTCACCGCGTCCAGGTCGCTCCTGGAGGGCAGCGGCGACCCGGTGTAGATCGGCCACAGCCGGGACACGCCGGGGTGGCCTTCCAGGAAGGGCCCGGCCCCCCGGGAAACCACATAATGGATCTCCGCCTCCGGGGCGCAGTCCCGGATCGCCAGCACCAGCCCCTGCAGCATCACCGCGTCGCCCAGGTGGATATCGGCCAGTACCAGGACCTTGGCCAGCTCGCCGACCCGGCCCAGGGTGGCCCGGTTGCGGCGCCGGAACCCGGCCTCGATCCAGGGATGGGCCAGGAGCGGCACCAGGGCCGCATCAAGCATGCGGGCCCCGGCGAGGGGGAACCGGTCGGTGAGGGAACTGGAGAGGCTGAACAGGTTCTTTTGCAGGGCGAGATCCATGACCATATCCTGTGTCGCGCCCATGCCGTGGCTGCGACGAACGGGTGAATTCCTGGTAAGGTCAGCCCGCCGCCGGGTACGGCAGTTCCCCCCAGCCCAGGTTCAGTTCCACGGAAACCCCCGCGTGGTCCGAAAGGCAAACGGCGCCCCGGGTTCCGGCCAGGGTTCCGGGCACCACCCACCGGGCCTGGGCGGCCCGCCAGCCCAGATCGCGCACGAAGATGTGGTCGAGCTTGGGCTGCAGGTGGGCCAGGCCCAGCGGGTGGAGCCCCCGGGCGACGTCCTCCACGGTGGCTTCGGCGATGCCGTGGAAGGGCGTGCCCTCGGTGAAGTTGAAGTCGCCCGCCAGGACCGACGGCCCCAGGCGCGCCACCACCCGGAGCACCTGCTCCAGCTGGGCCCGCTGTTCCAGGTCGTGCACGAACCGGCGGGATTCCTGGTAGGTGGAAACCAGGTGGGTGTTCACCAGGGTGATGCCCCAGTCGGCGGCCTCCGCCTCGAGCCAGCCCTTGCCCAGCAGGCGGTCGGAAAGCTGGAGGTTGTGCCAGGCGCCCTGGGCGCGGAACGGATGGAACCGCACCCGGGTCAAGGGGACCCGGGAAAGGATGAGCAGGCCGCCCCGGTTGAACAGGCCGTTGGGAACGCAGGCGGCATGGTAGCCCTCGATCCGGAAGTGCTTCTCGTCCCCGGCGAACAGCGCCTCCTGCAGGAACACCACGTCCGGAGCCAGCTCCCGGATCCGCTGGCAGAGCGCCTGGAACCGGCGCGCCCGGCGGGTGAAGGGAAGGCCGAAGACGTTCTGGGTGTAGATGTGCAGCCGGGCGGGCAGGTGCGGGGCAGCGAAGGGCGCCGCCGGGTTGTCCCGGGACGTTGCGGAAGAAAGAACCAGGGCTTCCATGGGACCAGGAGACAGCCCCGGCGTTACGGCGGCGACAAGGGGATGGAAATTCTCAGCAGATCGTGCCGGAAACCGCCGCGCTGTCCTCGGGGTTGCGCACTGCCGCCGCCACCGCGATCTCCAGCCCGCGCACCAGGGTTTCCAGCCCCATGCTGGGCTGCCCGCCCAGGCGGGCCGCCTGTTCGGGCAGGTACGGCACGTGGATGAAGCCGCCCCGCCGACCGCCGCCCTCGCCGGCCAGGAAGTGCATGAGCCCGTAGAATACGTGGTTGCACACGAAGGTGCCGGCCGAGCTGGACACGCTGGCGGGGATGCCCCCTTCCTTCATGGCCTGGACCATGGCCTTCACCGGCAGCCGGGACCAGTAGCCCACCGGGCCCCCGGCCACCACCGGGCCGCCGCTGGGCTGGTTGCCGCCGTTGTCGGGGATGCGGTAGTCGTCCAGGTTGATGGCCACCCGCTCCGGGGTGATCTCGACCCGGCCGCCGGCCTGGCCGATGGCGATGACCAGCACCGGATCCACCTCCTGGATGTGCCGCACCAGGGTGGCGGTGGCCTCGAAGCCCAGCACCGGCAGTTCGCGGGTGACCAGCAGGTGCTCCGCCAGCACCCGGCCCTCCAGCAGCCGCACCGCCTCCAGCGCCGGATTCACCGGCTCCCCGCCGAACGGGCCGAACCCGGTCACCAGAATCCGCCGCATGGGGCCTCCTTCACCGTCAAACATACCGTTCACAGGGCGCGCAGGAAGGTTTCCACCTCGTCCCAGTCCCGCACCAGGGGGAACGGCGGCAGCGAGGCCCGCACCTGGGCGGCGTAGCGCTTGCCGTTGGGGTCCTCGTGGGGCAGCATCAGCCGCGGGTCCAGGATGCACACGGCGCCCCGGTCGGTGCGGGTGCGGATCAGCCGGCCGATGCCCTGCTTGAGCTTCAGGGTCATCTGCGGCACCTGGATGCCGATGAAGCCCAGGCCCTGCTGCCTGGCGTCGGCCTGGCGCACCCGGGCCTGCAGCACCGGGTCGTCGGGGGGGGTGAACGGCAGGGCGGTGACGATCACCAGGCTGAGCGCCTCGCCGGGCATGTCCACCCCCTGCCAGAAGCTGGCCAGGCCCAGCAGGGCCGCCTGGGGGGTGCGGCGGAACCGGTCCATCATGGCCGAACGGGTCATGCCCTCGCCCTGCACGAAGAAGGTGACGCCGGGCAGCGCCGCCTCCAGCCGGGGCCGGAAGGCCGCCAGCATCTTGCGGCTGGTGAACAGCACCAGGGCCCGGCCCCGGCTGGCGCGCATGAGCCGCTCCATGGCGCTGAGGCTGGCCTCCACCCAGGCGGGGTCGCCGATGGCGTCCCGTCCGGGCCGCCGGGCCGGCAGGTCGGGGGGGATGAACAGCAGGCCCTGGTTGGGGAAGTCGAACGGGCTTTCCACGTGCTGGCTGCGCTCGGCCTCGTCGTCGCGCAGGCCCAGGCGCAGCTTCAGGCCGTTGAAGCCGCGGCCGTCGCGCAGGGTGGCGGAGGTGAGGATCACGGTCTCGAAGCCCCGGCGCAGGTGCTGGTGGAAGAACGGCCGCACGTCCACCGGGTTGGCCTTGAACAGCACGGTCTGCGGGCCTTCCCGGCTGATGGTGGAAACCCAGCCCTCGGGCTGGGCGAAGATCTGCTCCATGCGGGCGAAGGCCAGCCCGATGCGGTCGGCCGCCTTGCGCCAGGCCATGTCCTCGGGGTTGCCGTCCACCCGGCGCGCGGCCAGCCGCTTGGCCTCCTGCCACACCGCCTGGCCCGCCTCCACCCAGTCGCCCACCGCGTCCGCCAGGGGCTTCAGGGCCAGCCGGCCGTCCTCGAAGCCGAAGGTGCCGTTGTCGGCCGGCACCTGGGCCAGCAGCCGGTTCCAGGCCTCCTGCCAGGGCAGGATCATGGCGTCCAGGGCCGCGGCCTCAGTCTCCTTGCCCGACTCCTCGGCCAGGTCGCGGAACAGCATGGTCATGGCCCGGTTGGACCACTGCTCGGCGCAGCTTTCGGTGAGCTGCTCCTCGATCTCGTGGGCCTCGTCCAGGATCAGCACCGGCGCGTCCGGCAGCACCTGGCCGAAGGCGCTTTCCCGCAGCACCCGGTCGGCCAGCAGCAGGGCGTGGTTGGCCACCACCAGGTCGGCCTCCTGGATCTCCTGGCGCAGCCGGGTGAGGAAGCACTGCTCGAACTGCGGGCACTGGCGCCCGGTGCAGCGCTCGGCCCGGGCGTTGACCTTGTCCCACAGTTCCGATTCCCCTTCGCCGAAGCGGCCCAGCTCCTCCCGGTCGCCGGTCTGGGTCTCCTTGGTCCAGCGCGGCAGGGCCAGCCACAGGCCGTGGTCGGCCATGGTGAACTCCGCCGGCGGATAGGCCTCCAGCGCCTCCCAGGCGGTGCGGCACAGGTAGTTGCTGCGGCCCTTGGCCAGCACCGCCTTGACCGGACGGCCCAGGATGCCCCTCGCCCGCGGCAGGTCCTCCTCCAGCAGCTGGCGCTGCAGCTGCTTGGTGCGGGTGGCCACCACCACCGGGGTGCGCCCGGAGGCCAGGGCCGGGATGAGGTAGCCCAGCGACTTGCCGGTGCCGGTGCCCGCCTCGATGGCCTGCAGCACCGCGTCGGGCCGGTTCTCCCGGTCCGAGCCGGAGCGCTTCCAGGCCTCGAAGCGCTCGGCCCCGGCCTGGATGGAATCGGCCACCAGCTCCGCCATGCGCCGCTGTCCCGCGCGCACCTCGGCCTCCGGGAAGCAGCTGAAGATGCGTCCATCCGGCGGTGCGAAGAAGGGATCCATGGGGTGCGACATGCTTCCAGCATGGCGGAAAAAGGGCGAAAGCAGAAGGGGCCTGCGATTCGGCCCGCCCACAGGGACCCGCATGTCGCATCATGGCAGGGGAGATTCGCTCATGGGAGGAAGCGGTGGAGCAGGGCGGAGGGTCGGGCTGGGGGTGTGCGTGCTGGCGGGCCTGGTCCCGGCCATGGCGCAGTACGAGCGGCCCCAGCAGGAACTGACCGCGCCGGAGCGGGAGGCCATCGAGACCAACCGCAAGCTGGCCGGGCCCCGCCCCACCACGCGCCGGCCTTCGCTTTCCTCCACCGAGTCGGAGCGGGTGGCGGTGTTCAAGCGCGCCCGCCATTCGGTGGTGTTCATCTCCTCCATCACCAAGAAGTGGTTCCTGGAGGACAACCGCACCGGCAACCGCTACCAGGTGCCGCCCGCCTCGGGCACCGGCTTCGTGTGGGACAACCTGGGCCACGTGGTGACCAACCACCACGTGATCACCGTGGACGACCCCGCCGGCGGCCCCCGGGGCGAGGCCGAGGAGCTCCAGGTCACCCTCGCCGACGGCAAGACCTACAAGGCGCTGGTGATCGGCCGCAGCCTCACCCTGGATATCGCGGTGCTGCACGTGTTCGCCCCCCTGGAGCAGATGCAGCCGCTGCCCCTGGGCACCTCCAGGGACCTGCAGGTGGGCCAGATGGTTTCGGCCATCGGCAACCCGTTCGGGCTCGACCACACCCTCACCTCGGGGATCATCTCGGCCCTGGGCCGGGACATCCTCACCGGGTTCGGCACCCACATCGTGGACGCGGTGCAGACCGACGCGGCCATCAACCCGGGCAACTCCGGCGGGCCGCTGCTGGACCGCGCCGGCCGGCTCATCGGCATGAACACCGCCATCCGCACCACCACCGGGATCAGCGCCGGGGTCGGCTTCGCCATCCCGGTGGACACCCTCAACCGGGTGGTGCCGGTGCTCATCGCCAAGGGCCAGCTGCACCGTCCCGAGCTGGGCATCGTCACCTTCCCGCCCACCGCCACCGCCAGCCTGGGGGTCAAGCACGGCATCGCCGTGGATTCGGTCGCTCCCGGCAGCCTGGCGGCCCTGGCCGGCTTCCGCGGCCTGCGCATCCGGCCCGGAGCCAAGGAGCCGGTGGAACTGGCCGACGTGATCCTGGGCGACGTGATCGTCGGCCTGAACGGGCACCCGGTGGAAAGCGACACCCAGCTCATGGACCTGCTGGAACTGGAGCCCCCGGAAACCACGCTGGCCTTCGACGTGCTCCGGGACGGCAAGGTGATCCGGATCGTCCTGCGGCCCGGCGAAACCAAGCCGCCCAAGGCCCCGGACTCCGGCCCGCCCAGGCCGAAGCCCAAGCAGCCGGAATAGGGACACCAGGCAGGCCTATTTGCGGCCGGAAACCTGGATCATCGGCGTGGCCCCGCCGTTGGTGATGATCAGGTTGCCCTTCTCGCCCACGTAGCGCAGCGCCTGGATCCGCTGGTATTCCAGGATCTGCGGGGTTAGCGACTGGGAAACGATCTTCTGGGCGGTGGCCTGGCCTTCGGCCTCGATCCGCTTGCGCTCCGCCTCCTGCTTCTCCTTCTGCAGCACGAAGGTCATCTTCTGGGCGTCCTGGTCGGCGGAGATCTTGTCGTTGATGGCCTTGGTGATCTGGTCGGGCAGGATGACGTTGCGCAGCAGCACCTGTTCCATGGTGATCCCGCGGCTTTCGAAGGAGGCCTTGAGGGTCTTGGTCACCTGGTCCACGAAGGACTGCCGCTTGATGGTGTAGAGCTCGGTGGCGCTGAGGTTGGCGGCGGCGTCGCGCAGGCTGGCGCGGATCTCGCTCCGCAGGATCTTGTCCTCCACGTCGGGCCCGATGTCGTGGTAGATCTTGGCCACCATGTTCTGCTGCAGGGAGTAGAAGATGGTGCAGTCCAGCTTGACCGTGAGGCCGTCGCTGGTGATCACCTGGATGGAGTCGTCGCCCTTCTTGATGCCTTCGTCGGTGACGTTGGACATGGTGTAGTTGCGGGTGCGCACTTCCATCTCCACCACGGTGGCGAAGGGGTTGATGAAGTGCAGGCCCGAAGGCAGCACCTCTTCCTGCACCTTGCCGAACAGCAGCATCACGCCGGCCATGCCGGGCGACACCACCACCGCCATGGAGCCCACCGCGCACACCACGGCCGCGCCCCAGGCCACCAGATGGATGATGCCCAGCCGTTCCGACATGGGGAACCCCAGGCGTTTCTTGGCCCGCCACGCGGCGAGCCCTCCCACGAACAGAAGCAGGGCGATGAAGATCATGGTCGGCTCCGGAGAAATACTTGAATGGACTAGGGTTCAATCGGTCTTGTGGGGTACAACCATAACACCCTCATCCACCGGAACCGCCGCGGGCAGATAGGCCACGGGAACCCGCAGGGGTTCGGCCTCGCCGGCCAGCCAGAGGACCAGCATGGCCCGGGAAGCGGCCGTGGCGCGGCGGGTGATGCCAAGGCTCTGCACCGGCGCCGGCGGCGGGAGGGGACCCAGCCGGAAGCCCTCCCCTTCCAGCTCCGCTCCCAGGATCCGGAACGGGGCGCCGTTCCGCGACCGGAGTTCCAGGGTGAGGGTGTCCGGGCCCGGATCGACGAACAGCAGCCGCGGCGGGTTCGGTTCGACGGCATGGTGCACCCGCCATTCCAGGTAGAGGTCGAATCCGGGCTGCAGCGGGGCGTTGCTCGCCACCCCGATCCGCTCCAGCCCCATGCGCATCCCCGGCGGGATCCGGGCCGGCCGCAGGGTGCAGGCCAGCTGGGCCCTGGGCCCGCGGGCCTGGAGCTCGCACTCCAGGTAGTCCGGAAGCCCGGTCACCACGCGCACCGCCAGCGGCTTCCCGGTCTCCCGCACGAAGGTGAACACCGCCACCGGGCTTTCATGGGCGCCCACGTCGCCGAAGTTCCGGCGGGTCCCGTCCACGGTGAGGTCGGGCCGCACCGCCATGCGGATGGGCAGGTAGTAGCTGCCCTGGCCGGGATCGTCGGTGCCCAGCCGCACGTTGCGGGCCTGGGGCCCGGCCCCGTCCTGGGGATCCACCCGCAGCTCCAGCCGGGCCGAGCCGGAGGCCGGGATCGGCCGCTCCAGGGCCGGCCCCGAAACGCTCACGCCCGGCGCCAGGTCCAGCACCCGCAGGCGGATGGGGGACCCGCTGGCGTTGCGCACGGTGTAGCCCTGGACCCGGATCTCCAGCGGCCCCAGCTCGCCCAGATCCACCCGGCCCGGGGGCTCGATCCGCAGCCGGGGCGTGGCGAAGCTGGCGCGCGGCGCGCTCCGGATGCAGCCCGGAACGGCCAGGAACACTGCCAGCGCCAACCCGATGGGCATCGATCCCGTTCCCATGGCGCACCCCCCGGGGACCCTCCGGTCGAAAGCGAAAAGATGCCACAAGATTCCCGGCGTGGGGTATGCTTTTGAATATAATTTAATCATTATATCCGTTTGTTTCCGCCGCGGGGGCGCCGTGATCGAGAACCTGTGGAACCCTGGCAGCCAGGAGATCGAGGCCTGGAAAGCTGCCCCCCTGCCCGATCTGATCACCCACATCGTCCAGCGCTACCACCTGGAGGCCCGGGTGGAGCTGGCGCACATGGAGAACCTGGCGGAGGAGGCAGTGCTGCTGGAAGGGGCCCGGCACCCGTCCCTGCTGGAGCTCCGGGAGGAGATCGGACGCTTCTGCATCGGCCTCCGGGCCCACATGGCCATGGAAGAGCGCAGCCTGTTCCCCTACCTGCTGGATCCCGCCCATGGGCGGGCCTCGGGCATCCAGGCCGGGCTGATGCCGCCCCTGATCAAGCTGCTGGAGGACGGTCACCAGGCGGAGACCGGGCTGTTCGTGCGGCTGCGCGGCCTCAGCGCCGAACCGCTCCCGGGCTCCGGGAACCTCCAGGCCAGGTTCCTGCACTGCTTCCGGACCCTGGAAAAGAGCCTGCAGGCCCACATCTTCCTGGAGACCCAGGTGCTGTTCCGCCGGACGCCCTGAAGGCCGGCGGCGTTAAGCTGGAAGGGTGCCCAGGAGAGACGCGCCATGGACTACCACATCAAGACCGACGTGAAATACGGCCCCCTGGAGAGCTTCGACGCCGGGCAGATGGCCAAGGACGGCACCGAGCGCTGGTGGAACCAGTCGCTGTGCCGGGTCAACGACTGCGTCACCCGGCTGGGGGTGTTCGAAGGGGAATTCCACTGGCACAAGCACGACCTGGAGGACGAGGTGTTTTTCGTGCTGGAGGGGCATCTGTTCCTGGACCTGGAAGACCGGGTGGTGGAACTGGAGCCGCACCAGGGCATCTGCGTGCCCAAGGGCGTGCTGCACCGCACCCGGGCCCCGCAGCACACGGTGGTGCTGATGATCGAGGCGGCCTCGGTCACCCCGACCGGGGACTGACGAAGTCCATTCCGGCCAGCTTCAGGTTGAGTTCCTTCATGCTGAAGGGCTTTTGGATGCAACTGACGCCGGGGTAGCTGGACAGCAGCCGGCTTACCTCGCTGTCGTTGTAGCCGCTGGCCATGAGCACCACCTGGCCGGGCCGGACGGCCTTGATGCGGGCCAAGGTTTCGGCGCCGTTGAGACCGGGCATGTTCATGTCCAGGATCACCAGGTCCACCTGCGCGCCGCCCTGCAGCCGGTCCAGGGCCTCCATTCCGCTGGCCACCGCCTGGGCGGCGTGGCCCATGATCTCCAGCATGGGCACCAGGCTGGCCCGGATCAGTTCGTCGTCGTCCACCACCAGCATCGCCAGGGGCCTGGTGCCCGCCGGTTCCACGGCGGGGCCGGGCGCAACCGGCGCCGGTTGCGGGGCCAGGGCCGGAAAGGTGAGAATTACGGCGGTGCCCTGCCCCGGCTGGCTGCTGAGTTCCAGATCGCCGCCATGGGCCTTCATGGTGCCGAACACCATGGCCAGGCCCAGCCCGGTGCCCTTGCCCATGGGCTTGGTGGTGAAGAACGGTTCGACGGCCTTGGCCAGCACCTCCGGGACCATCCCTTCGCCGCTGTCCCGCACCTCCAGCCGCACCTTCCCGCCGGGCAGGTTGCGGGTGCGCAGGCGCAGGGTGCCGTGGCCCGGCATGGCGTCCAGCGCGTTCACCGCCAGGTTCATCAGGGCGTGGCTCAGGGCGCCGCTGTCGCCCTGCACCAGGGCGAGCGACTCCTGCAGGTCCATCTCCAGGCTGATCCGCTTCAGGGTGGTGTAGCCCAGCAGCTGGACCATGTCGCGCACCAGGTCGTTGAGGTTCAGGGGCCGGGTCTCCTCCAGGTCCTTGCGGGCGAAATAGAGCAGGCTCCGCACCACCCCGCGGCCGCGCACGCAGGCGGTGGCGATGGTTTCCAGGGCGGAGGCCATGGGATCCCCCTCGTCCAGCGCCGCGCCGCTGGACGAGGCCAGGCTGAGGATGGCCCCCAGCACGTTGTTCATGTCGTGGGCCACGCCGCCGGCGAGGCTGCCGAGGCTCTCCAGCTTCTGGGCCTGGTGCAGCCTGGCCTCCAGCTGGCGGCGCTCCTCCTCGTCCTGCTTGAGCTGGGTGATGTCCCGGGTGGTGCTCAGGACGCAGCGTTCCTTGCCCAGGGTGAGCAGCGCCGCGGACATCCGGCCGATGATCAGGTGCCCGTCCTTGGTCCGGAACCCGGCCTCGAAATCCCGCACCAGCCCGTGCCGGTGCAATTCGGCCAGCAGGCGCTCGCGGTCGGCGTTGTCCACCCAGATGTTGCAGCCTTCCTCCCGGGAGGAGCGGCCCAGCACGTCCTCCGGCTGGTAGCCGGTCAGCCGGGTGAAACCGGGGTTGATGCTGAGGTACACCCCGTCCTCCATCCGGTTGATGCTGGTGGCGTCGGGGCAGGTGGCGAAGGCCTTGGAGAACTTCTCCTCCGAGGCCCGCAGGGCCGCCTCCGCCGCCTTGCGCTCGGTGATGTCCCGGACGAAGTGCAGCACGAAGGAATCGCCGCCCAGGTCGATGACCCGGGCGCTGATCTCGGCCGGGAATTCCCCGCCGTCCTTGCGCCGGTACACGCTTTCGAACCGCGCCGAACCGGCGGCCTTCAGCTGCTCGAACCGCTCCAGCAGCTGGGGCGCCTGGTCCGGGCTGCGCAGCTGCTTGAGGTGCATGCCCTGGAATTCCCCGGCGCTGTAGCCGAAGTGCTCACTGGCGGCCACGTTGCTTTCCAGGATCCAGCCGGCCAGGTCGGTCAGCAGGATGATGTCGTTGGCGTGGCGCATCAGGTGCTCCGCCCGTTCGGCCAGCACCCTGCGCTCCCGCTCGGAACCCGGCTCGGGAACCGGGCGCCCGAACCAGGCCGCCTTCAGGGCGGCCAGCGGATGCGCGATCTTGGCAGATACCTTTCGGGCGAGGGGCATGCGTGATCCTAGCAAGCCTCTGCGCGGATACCAACCCCGGCAGCCTTCAGACGAACGCTCAAGGAGCCGGCGTTGCGGACCGGGTGAGATTGGCGATCACCTTGAGCAGGGTGGCATGCAGCTGGAGCCGCTCCGCGTCGCTCAACCCGGCTTCCAGGTCCCGGCCCAGGTCCTCGGCCAGGGATTCCAGGATGGGCGCCACCTTGGCGCCGGCCTTGGACACGCTGATGATGTTGCGCCGGCCATGGGCGGGATCCGGGATGGACTCCACCAGGCTCTTGTCCTGCAGGGTCTTGACGATCCGGCAGGCGGTGGGATCGTCCATGAAGACCCATTGGGAAAGGCAGTGCAGCGACATGGGGCCATGGGCGAACAGGATGCGCAGGATCCAGCCCTGCTGGGGGGTCAGCCCGTGCGCGGCGAACCTGGCCCAGAAGGCCTGCCGGATCTGCCGCCGGGCGGTACCGATGAGCTTGACCAGGGGCGCGTTGACATCGAGGGGAGGAGGCAGGGGATCTTGCATAAGCAAGAATATAGATCAGCAACTAATCGTTTGTCACGTGACGCATGACTCATTCCAGCCCGCATCCGCTGATCCGGTTTCGGCCCTTGCCCTTGGCGTCGTACATCCACATGTCCACCTCCTCCACCAGGGTCTTCCAGGAGCGCCCCAGGCTGGGCCGCGGGGCCGTGGCGATGCCGACGCTGACCGTCACCCGGCGGGCGATGGCGGAATAGGCGTGGGGCATGGCCAGGTCCTCCATCTGGGCCATGATCTGGTCGGCCACGTTCCGGGCTCCCTCCTGGTCGGTCTCGGGCAGCACGCAGATGAACTCCTCGCCGCCGAAGCGGGCGGCGAGGTCCGCCGGCCGGCGCAGGGCCATGCCGAACACCTTGGCCACCGCCCGCAGGCAGTCGTCGCCCCGGCTGTGCCCGTAGCCGTCGTTGTAGGCCTTGAAGAAGTCCACGTCGCCCATCACCAGGGACAGCGGCTGGCCGTTGCGGCTGCAGCGCTGCCATTCCATCTCCAGGTACTGGTCGAAGCGGCGCCGGTTGGCGATGCCGGTGAGCCCGTCCAGCAGCGACAGGTTGCGCAGGCGGTCCTGCTGGTGCTTGAGCTGCAGCTGGTTGCGCACCCGGGCGGCCAGCACCGGCGGGCTGATGGGCTTGAGGATGAAATCGATGCCGCCGGCCTCCAGGGCCCGCATCTCCTCGGCCTCGCCGCCCAGGGCGGTGAGGAACAGCACCGGGATCTCCCGGGTGCGGGAATCGCCCTTGAGCCGGCGGCACACGGCCAGGCCGTCCAGGTCGGGCATCATGATGTCCAGCAGGATGAGGTCCGGGCTGCACTGCACGGCCAGGGTGAAGCCGTCCTCGCCGTTCTCCGCGGTGAGCACCCGGTAGCGCGGGCAGAGCAGGTTGCCCAGCAGCCGGCACAGGGTCTTGGAGTCGTCCACCACCAGCACCGTGTCCGCGCCCTCCGGCGCCTGGGCCTGGGGCGGGCCGGACAGGGCGGCCCGGGCCGGATCGGCCCCCGGGCAGGCGCCCGCCTCGGGCATCCAGATGAAGAACCGCGTGCTGGTGCCGCCGTGCGGCGCGAACCCCACCTCGCCGCCCAGCAGCTGCTCCCCCAGCAGCTTGGCCCCGAAGCTGCCCAGGCCCCGGCCCTGGCAGGCCTTGGTGCTGAAACAACGCTCAAACACCCGGCTTGCGGTCTGCTCCGGGATCACCCCGGGGTTCTCCACCACGAAGCCGCGCCGGTTCGGCCGCCGCTCGTGCCAGACCCGCACCGTGCCGCCCCGGGGGGTGGCCTCCAGGGCGTTCTTCACCAGGTTCACCAGCACCCGGGTGAGCAGCACCGGGTCGCAGACGAAGGGCTCCCCGGTCCCTGGCCGGATCTCCAGCCGCCGGCCTTCCGCCGCCGGGCTGGCGCGGAACAGCCGGCCCAGCCGGTCCAGGATCTCGGCCGGCTGAACCTCCCGGCTCTGGGCGGCCCGGCGGTCCGGTTCGGCCCCCAGCAGCAGGCGCTGGCTCTGGATCTCCTCCGCCAGCTGGCGGGAAAGCTCCTGGATCTGCCCGGAGCATGCCTCCGGGTCGGCCTCCGGGCCCCGGACCCGGCCGGCGATGCTCGACAGGCCCCCCACCAGGTTCAGCAAGTCGTGCAGGAACACCTGTTCCAGCGCCTCCCGGCGCTTCTGCTCGGTGATCTCCTTGAAGATGAACAGCAGCAGCTCCTGGCCGCCCATGCGCAGGGGCGCGCTGCGCACCCAGAACTGGCGGGAGCGGCTGAACCCGTCCTGCACCGGAATGCACCGGAACAGTTCCCCGGGGCGCAGCCCCTGAAGGCTTTCCGGGGTGGTCAGGCCCAGCTCGGCCAGCACGTCCCGGTCGCCGGCCAGCACCTGCCGGTCCTGGGTGAGGATCAGGGCGTAGCCCGGCAGCAGGTCCAGGATGGCGTGGGCCACCGGGTTCTCCAGCAGCGATTCGGCCAGGCCGCTCATGCGCGCCAGGCTCTCCGGCCCGGCCTGGGCCTGGGGGTCGGGAGCCGCGGGCGCCCTCAGGTGGCCCATGGAATCCTCGATTGCTCCGTTGCGGGTCGGCGGTCTGGATCAAACATGGGCGTCAGCTTTTTGAAATACTCAAAAAAGGAATTGACTCAAGTTGCATCCAGAGGGGGGGATGCGTCAAGGGGTGAATGAGATTTATTCGCAAATCCCGTTAAGCCAATAATTCGACCACAAAAAGGGCTCCTGCCGCCGCTCACCGTCTTGCCCCCCCCCGCCCGGGTGCGGCGGGTGCATCCTCCCCTGTTCCGTTGGCCGGTTTTCTGTTCTCATCGTTGGCGATCCCGGTGCCGTACCCGGCACCGGCAGGAGCGAATCCACCCATGACCCAACCCAACGCCCTGCGTCAATCGCTCGAAGCCATCGTGGGCCCCAAGCGGGTTCTCGACCGCCCGGTGGAAAGGGTCGCCTACGCGGCCGACGCCGGGTTCTACCATCTGGTTCCCAAGGCCGTGGTGTTCGCCCAGAGCGTGGCCGAGGTCCAGGGGCTGTTCCGGTTCAGCCGGGAATCGGGCCTGCCCATGACCTTCCGGGCCGCGGGCACCAGCCTGTCCGGCCAGGCCATCAGCGACGGCATCCTGGTGGAGGTGGCCCGCCACTGGCGCGGCATCCAGGTGCTGGACGGCGGGGCCCGGATCAAGGTCCAGCCCGGGGTCATCGGCGCCCACGTGAACCTGGCCCTGCGCCCGTTCCGGGCCAAGATGGGGCCCGATCCGGCCTCCATCGCCACCTGCACGGTGGGCGGCATCCTGTCCAACAACTCCAGCGGCATGTGCTGCGGCGTGGTGCAGAACGCCTACCACACCCTGGATTCGCTCACCTTCGTGCTGCCTTCGGGCACGGTGATCGACACCGCCGCCCCGGACGCCGACGAGACCTTCCGCCGGCTGGAGCCGGCCCTGGCCCAGGGCCTGCTGGAGCTCAAGGCGGAGATCGAGCAGCACCCGGTGCTGGCCTCGCGGATCCGCGCCAAGTACAAGATGAAGAACACCACCGGCTATTCGCTGAACGCGTTCATCGACTACGACCGGCCGGTGGACATCTTCCGCAACCTGCTGGTGGGCTCCGAGGGCACCCTGGCCTTCATCGCCGAGGCGGTGCTGCGCACGGTGCCCGACCTGCCGGTGAAGGTCACCGGCTTCCTGCTGTTCCCGAACATCCACGCCACCTGCGCCGCCATCGTGCCGCTGCGCGACGCCGGCGCCGCGGCCCTGGAGCTGCTGGACCGGGCCTCGCTGCGTTCGGTGCAGAACCAGCCCGGGATCCCGCCCAACATCAAGGACCTGCCCGAAGGCGCCGCGGCGCTGCTGGTGGAGTTCCAGGGCACCGAGGAGTCCATGCGCCTGGAGCTGGAGCGCAAGGCCCTGGAGGCCTGCGCGGCGCTGAACCTGCTGGAGCCCGCCCGGTTCACCCATGACGCCGAGCAGCAGGCGCTCTACTGGAAGATCCGGGCCGGCACCTTCCCGTCGGTGGGCTCGGTGCGGGCCCGGGGCACCACCGTCATCATCGAGGACGTGGCCTTCCCCATCGACCAGCTGGCCGACGCCGCGGTGGCGCTCACCCGGCTGTTCAAGAAGCACGACTACCCGGAAGCCATCCTGTTCGGCCACGCCAAGGACGGCAACCTGCACTTCGTCATCACCCAGTCCTTCAACGACCAGGCAGCGGTGGACAAGTACGCCCGCTTCATCGACGAGCTGGTGCACCTGGTGGTGAACCAGTACGGCGGGGCCCTGAAGGCCGAGCACGGCACCGGGCGCAACATGGCCCCCTTCGTGGAGGCCGAATGGGGCACCGAGGGCAAGGCCATCATGGGCCGGCTCAAGGCGCTGGTGGATCCCCCCTGCCTGCTCAACCCCGGGGTCATCCTGAACCCGGACCCCCGTGCCCACCTCGCCCACCTCAAGGCCATGCCCGCGGTGGAGGAGGAAGTGGACAAGTGCATCGAGTGCGGCTACTGCGAGCCCAAGTGCCCCAGCCGGGAGCTCACCCTCACCCCCCGGCAGCGCATCGTGCTGCGCCGGGAAGTGACCCGCCTGGGCCTCACCGGCGAGGATCCCGCCATGAAGGCCTCGCTGCAGGACGCCTACCAGTACATGGCGGTGGACACCTGCGCCGCGGACGGCCTGTGCGCCACCGCCTGCCCGGTGTCCATCGACACCGGCGCCCTCATCAAGCGGCTGCGCCGCACCAGCCATTCGGCCAGGGCCAACGCCATCGCCCTGAAGCTGGCCCGGAACTTCGCCCGGGTGGAGCCCATGGTGCGCCTGGGGCTGCGCTCGGGCCACCTGGTGCAGAACCTGCTCGGCCCCGGAGCCATGATCGCCGTCACCCGGCTGCTGCGGGCCGCGGCGGGCAGCGCCACCCACCAGTGGAGCAGGGAGATGCCCCGGCCGGCCAAGGCCAGGCTGCCGGTCACCCGCGCCCAGGGGGCCCAGGCCATCTACTTCCCCGCCTGCATCTCCCGGCTCATGGGCGCCCTGCCCGGCGAGCCCGACGACATGAGCCTGCCCGACGTGCTGGTGGCCCTGGCCCAGCGGGCCGGGGTGGCGCTGCACATCCCGGACGACCCCCAGGGCGTCTGCTGCGGCGTGCCGTTCTCCTCCAAGGGCTACGCCGAGGCCCACGCCCACTCCGTCAACCACGCCATCGAGCGGTTCTGGCGCTGGAGCGGCGAAGGCCAGCTGCCGGTGGTGGTGGACACCTCCCCCTGCACCTACGGCCTGAAGACCTGCCGCCCCTACCTCACCCCCGAGAACCAGGCCCGCTACGACCGCCTGCAGATCGTGGACTCGGTGGCCTTCGCCCACGACACCCTGCTGCCCAGGCTGACCGTGACGCGCAAGCTGGGTTCGGTGGCGCTGCACCCGGTGTGCTCGCTCACCAAGATGAACCTCACCCCCAAGCTGGAGGCCATCGCCAAGGCCTGCGCCGAGGAGGTGGTGATCCCCCGGGACGCCGGCTGCTGCGGGTTCGCCGGCGACCGCGGCTTCCTGTTCCCGGAGCTCACCGCCAGCGCCACCCGGCACGAGGCCGAGGAGGTCTGCTCCCGGGACTACGACGGCCACTTCTCCAGCAGCCGCACCTGCGAGGTGGGCGTCACCCGGGCCACCGGGCACATCTACCGCAGCTTCCTGTTCATGCTGGAAGCCGCCACCCGCTGAACGGAAAAGGCCTGCGTAACGCAGGCCTTTTCAATCCGACCAGGCCGGTCAGGCGGTCGCCGAACCCGCCTTCTCCTTGCGGTAGGACTCCGCCAGCAGGGAGATGTAGTGGGTGACCGACTGCTGGTTGCCGTAGCGGCTGAGGTTGTCCAGCAGCTGCATCATGCAGGCGGGGCAGCCGGTGGCCACGGTGTCGGCGCCGGTCTGGTTGATGTCCAGGGCCTTGTTCTTGCCCAGGGTCGCGGAGGTGTCGTAGTGGGTCACCACGAAGGAGCCGCCGCTGCCGCAGCAGGTGTCGGGCGCCGCCATCTCCTTCAGGGTCACGCCGGGAATGCTCCTGAGGATCTCCCGGGGCTCGGCGAACACCTTCATGGTCTTCTTCAGGTGGCAGGAATCGTGGTAGGTGACGACCTTGTCCACCACCCCCCTGGGACGCCGGAACGGCAGCACCTGGGTGAGGAACGTGGAGATGTCGTAGGTGTGCTTGGACCAGTACTCGGCCCTGGGCTGGTAGACCGGGTCGCCGGCCATGATGTCGACGTAGTCGTGCTGCCACGCGCCGCCGCAGGATCCGCAGCCGGTGATCAGGTACTCGCAGCCGGTGGCGTCGAACTGGTCGAGGTTGTTCCTGGCCAGGGAACGGGCGCTGTCGATGTCGCCGTGCACCAGCACCGGGATGCCGCAGCAGGACTGCTCCTTGGGGATGTGCACTTCCACCCCGTTCTCCAGCAGCACGTCGACGATGTCCTGGCCCGCGTCGGGGTAGAAGTAGTTGAGCGAGTCGCCGGTGAAGAAGGCCGCCTTCAGCTTGACGTTGGCCGGCTTGATCACCTCGGGCAGCCGGTCCCGGAGCGGGGTCACGGTCAGCTCGGGCATCTTCCGCCCGGCGTCGAAGCCCATGCCGCCGCCCACCAGGGCGAACGGCGACCGGGGCGAGATGGCCTTGATGCGCTTGTCGCCCTTGAAGGCGATGCCCTGCAGGGACGCGCCCACCTTCATGGCCGTGTTGAACATCCTGGGCTTCTTGAGGGTGGCGAAGATCATCTTCTTCAGCCAGGGCAGGCCGTTCTTGCGCACCAGCGCGGCCCTCAGGGCGATGGCGATCCGGTCGAAGCGCACCTGGGTCGGGCAGCTGGTCATGCACGATTTGCAGACCAGGCAGTTGAAGGCCATGGTGTACACGTCCGGGTCGTCCAGGGACAAACGGCCGTCCAGGACGGCGTCGGCCACGGCGATCTTCGACCGGGTGACGGCGGCCTCGTCCTTGTCCACCGAGTAGACCGGGCACACCGCCATGCAGTTGCCGCACTTCATGCACTTGTCGATTTCGGTCTGGACCATGGCCAGTTCGTCGTGGTACGTCGGGGCGGCCGCCCCCGGCTTGGGCTGGGTTGCCGTGCTCATGCGTGCACCTCGGGCACCGGAAGCATCTTTCCGGGGTTGAGCATGTAGTCCGGATCCATGGCTTCCTTGACGGTGCGGATCAGGTTGAGTCCGCTCTGGTTGAGCTCGCTGCTCAGATACTTCATCTTGGCCATGCCGATGCCGTGCTCGCCCGACAGGGTTCCGCCCAGGGCGATGGCGGTGGCGAAGATCTCGTCCACCGCCAGGTGCACCTGCGCGGCCATTTCCTTGTCGTACTTGTCGAACAGGATGGTCGGATGCATGTTGCCGTCCCCGGCGTGGCCGAAGGTGCCGATGGTGACGTGGTACTTCTCGGCGATCTTCTCCAGGGTCACCAGCATCTCGGTGATCCGGCTGCGCGGCACGGTGGCGTCTTCCACGATGCAGGTGTTGTTGAGGGAAGCAAGGGCCGGCAGCGCGTTGCGCCGCGCCGCCCAGACCTGGTCGCGCTCGGCGTCGGACTTGGCGGCCTTGTACTCGCAGTTGTTCTGGCTCAGCACGGCGATCACCGCCTCCGCCTCGGCGTCCACCAGGTCCTGGGACATGCCGTCCACTTCGCAAAGCAGCAGGGCCTTGGCCTCCACCGGCAGGCCGATGTGGGAGAACGCCTCCACGGTGCGGATGGTCATGTTGTCCATGATCTCCAGGGTGGCCGGGATGACCTTGGCGGCGATGATGCCGGCCACGGCGTTGCCGGCATCTTCCAGGGTCTGGAAGATGCCCATCATGGCCCGGCGGAACTTGGGCGCCGGAATCAGCTTGCAGGTGATCTCGGTGGTGATCCCCAGGGTGCCTTCCGAACCGACGAACAGGTTGGTGAAGTCGTAGGCGGTGACGTTCTTCACCGTCTTGCCGCCGAACCGGACCTTCTCCCCGTTGGCCAGGACGACTTCCATGCCCATGATGTAGTTCTTGGTGACGCCATACTTGAGCCCGCGAAGGCCGCCGGAGTTCTCGGCGCAGGAGCCGCCCATGGTGGCCGTGGCCACGGTGCCGGGATCCGGGGGATAGATGAGCCCGTGCTTGGCCACCGCCGTGTTCAGGTCGCCGATCACCACCCCCGGCTGCACGGTGGCGGTGAGGTTGGCGGCATCGATGTCCAGGATCTTGTTCATCCTCTGGAACGAGAGGACGATCCCCTTCTTGAGCGGAATGGTGCCGCCGCTCAGGTTGGAACCGGCCCCGCGCGGATAGATGGCCAGGCCGTTGGCCCGGGCGATCTTCACCACGCCCTGCACCATCTCGCTGGAGGTGGGCAGCACCACCACGTCGGGCAGCTCGCGCGGCATGTCCGCGGTGGCGTCGTAACTGTAGGTCACCATGTCCATCTTGCTGGTGAGCACGTTCTGGTTTCCAACCACTCCCTGAAGTTGCTGAACTACCAACTTGTCGAGCATCGGGTTCTCCTCATTTGGGGGGCGGCTAATACCGTGTCATGGCCAGTGGCCGGAGCCGGATCGTGCCAAACCGTGGCCGACCGGACTCCGCCAGCGAACCGAGCCCGGAAAGCATGGATTGACTCAACCGTTGGCATCCATGGGGGCATCGGACTGCAGATTGAAAAAGAGTGGCCCAGGATACACCCGCGAAGGCCGAAGGGTGCATGACCCAGATCACATCGGGCCAGGATCAGATGCCGAGCAGTTCCTTCAGGTGCACCAGGAACCGGCGGCTCACCGGAACCTGCTTGCCGGAGCGGGTCTTGAGCAGGGCGGTGGACGGGTCCTGGCGGATGATCTCGTCGATCTGCCGGATGTTCACCAGGAACTGCTTGTGGCAGCGCACCAGATGCCGGGTCTTGGCCTCCAGGACGGTGAGGGTGAGCTCGGTGAGGAACTCGCCCTTGGAGGTCACCACGTGGACGCCCATTTCGGACGAGCGGACGAACTCCACCTCCGACGTGTCGATCAGCTTGATGCTCTGGGAGCCCATGCAGGGGATCCGCTCGATCAGGGGGCTGTCGTAGTGGGGCGTCCCCCCCTCGCCCAGGAACCGCTTGAGCCGGGCGATGGCCCGGGCCAGACGCTCCGGCTGGACCGGCTTGAGCAGGTAGTCGATGGCGTCCTTTTCGAAGGCATTGATTGCATATTCATCATAAGCGGTGACAAAAACCACGCAGGGCATGAGTTCCGCGTCGATCATGCTGAGCATCTTGAGGCCGTCCAGCTTGGGCATCTGGATGTCCAGGAACATCACGTCCGGCCTCAGGCTCTTGATGGCGCGGATGGCCTGGATGGCATTGGCGCAGGTGGCCACCACGGAGATTTCGCCGGTTTCCACCAGGAGCGCTTCCAGCTCCTCCCTGGCGAGCAGTTCATCATCCACCACCACCGCTCGCATCATGTGCAGTCCTCCCCGAAGTGGGCAGCCAACCGGTTCCAGGCTTTCCAGGAGCCCGGTCTTGGGCGGTAACTATAGCAGCAGCTTGGATTTCTGGCACAAACCCCCTGGCCGGACGGCGGCCCGCAAAAAAAACCAGGGTCTTGATTCTTTCTCCATCATCCAACCCAGCCCCCTGATACGCTTGAAAAAAAAACCAACTGAAAACAAATGGAGGTAGGCCATGGTCCCTGGGGCTCTTGTAGCTTCTCTTCCGCTTTTCGTCCTGCTCATCGGCATTCCGCTGCTCATGAAGCCCGCCTACAAGATCGCCATGGTCGCCTGGGCGGTGACGGTGCTGGCGGCCATCTTCTTCTTCCACTTCCCGGCCGGCGCGACCCTGCTGGCCGCCGTGCAGGGCGGCCTCACCGGCATCTTCCCGATCATGTACATCCCGTTCGGCGCCCTGGTGGTCTACAACCTCCTGAAGAGCACCGGCTGGATGGACAAGATGCAGGGGGCCATGGCCAACCTGACCATCGATCGGCGCGCCCAGGCCCTGCTCATCGCCTTCGGCTTCGGCGCCTTCCTGGAAGGCATCTGCGGCTTCGGCGCGCCGGTGGCCATCCCCGCCAGCATCCTGGTGGGCCTGGGCTACAGCCCGATGATGGCGGCCATGGTCTGCCTGGTGGCCAACACCGGCCCGGTGCCGTTCGGTTCCCTGGCCATCCCCACCGTGGTGCTGGCCAAGACCACCGGCCTGGACCTGATGCTGCTGTCGCGGATGACCGGCCGGTTCATGGCTCCGCTGGCCTTCATCATGGCCTTCGCCACCGTCTTCGCGATGTCCAAGTTCAAGGGGATGAAGGGCTCCCTGGGCGCCATCCTGGTCACCGGGCTCAGCTTCTCCATCACCCAGTTCCTGGTGTCCAACTTCATCGGCGCCGAGCTGACCACGGTGCTGGCCTCCCTGGTCTGCCTCACCGCCACTGCCATCTACCTGAAGGTGCAGAAGCAGGTGGAGCCCTGGCTGTTCGAGGGCGACAGCATCACCGACTCCCGGCCGAAGGCCTTCCACCCCAAGGAGCTGTTCCTGTCCTGGCTGCCCTACCTGCTGCTGGCCGTGCTGGTCATCGTCGTGAACCTCCCCTCCACCAAGAGCGCCTTCAACGGCACCGCCGCCGGCTGGCACTGGATGCTGCTCAAGGCCCAGATCTACAACCCCGGCAAGCTCTACACCTTCACCTGGCTGCAGACCCCTGGCACAATCATGCTGATAGCCGGCCTGATCGCCTGCCCCTTCCTGGGCATCCCGTTCTCCGTCTTCGGCCAGCAGTTCGGCAAGACCTTCAAGCAGATGATTCCGTCCTTCGTCGCGGTGGCCTGCATTCTTTCCATCTCGGAAGTCATGAACATGTCCATGCCCATCATTGACCCGAAGACCAAGCTGGCCGTCTGGGGCGTTCTGGGCACCAAGCAGATCTCCATGGTGGCGGTGCTGGCCAACAGCATCATCTCGGTGGTGAGCAGGCAGGTCTACCCGCTGCTGGCGCCGCTGTTCGGCACCATCGGCGTGTTCCTCACCGGCAGCAACACCTCCGCCAACGCCCTGTTCGGCAACCTGCAGAAGCTCACCGCCCAGGGCATGAACCTGTCGGAGATCCTCATGGCGTCCGCCGGCAGCGCCGGCAGCGTCGCCGGCAAGATGATCTCGCCGCAGAGCATCGTCATCGCGGCCACCGCCGTGGGCCTGGCCGGGAAGGAAGGGCTCATCATGCGTCAGACCATCAAGTACACCATCCCGTTCCTCATCCTCGTGGGCTTGATGTCCTGGGGCTTCGCGTTCCTGTTCCCCGGCCTGGTTCCCTAGGGCCGCACTTCATTTGAAGGTGATTACCATGCGTATTGTTGTGGCGCCAGACTCCTACAAAGGCAGCGTGTCGGCCCTGGGCGTGGCCCAGGCCATGGAACGGGGCATCCACGCCGTGTTCCCGGAAGCCGAGGTGCTCAAGGTGCCCATCGCCGACGGCGGCGAGGGCACCGTGGAAGCCCTGGTGGCGGCCACCGGCGGGCGCCTGCAGTTCACCGAGGTGCCCGGCCCCATGGGCGAGCCGGTCCGGGCCCAGTGGGGGGTGCTCGGGGACGGCCAGACCGCGGTCATCGAGATGGCCTCGGCTTCGGGCCTGCCCCTGGTGCCCAAGGACCTGCGCGATCCCCGGATCGCCTCCACCTCCGGCACCGGCCTGCTGCTCAAGGCGGCCCTGGACGCCGGGCTGCGCAAGGTGGTCATCGGCATCGGCGGCAGCGCCACCAATGACGGCGGCACCGGCATGGCCCGGGCCCTGGGCGCGCGGTTCCTGGACGCTGACGGACAGCCGCTGCCCCAGGGCGGCGCCGCCCTGGCGCGGCTGGCCCGGATCGACCTGGCCGGGCTCGACCCGCGCCTGCTGGACACCGAGATCATGGTGGCCTGCGACGTGGACAACCCGCTGACCGGCCCCCGCGGAGCCTCCGCGGTGTTCGGGCCGCAGAAAGGCGCCACCCCCGACATGGTGCAGGAACTGGACCGGGCCCTGGGCGTCTTCGCCCGGGTGGCGGCCCAAACCACCGGCCGGGACGTGGCGGAACGCCCGGGCGCCGGGGCCGCCGGCGGCCTGGGCGCGGGGCTGCTGTGGTTCACCCCGGCGAAGCTGCGCCCGGGGGTGGAGATCGTGCTGGAAGCCACCGGCTTCGAAGCCATGGTGACCGGCGCCGACCTGGTCATCACCGGGGAGGGGCGCACCGATGCCCAGACCGCCATGGGCAAGGCCCCGGTGGGCGTGGCCGCGGTGGCCGGGCGACACCAGGTTCCGGTGGTATGCCTGTCCGGCGGACTGGGCGATGGCGCGGACGAGGTGCTGGCCCACGGGATCGGCGCCCTCGCCAGCATCGTGCCCCAGCCCATGACCCTGGAAGCCTGCATCAGCCAGGGCCCCGCCCTCATCGAGGCCGGAGCGGCCCGGGTGTGCCGGCTCATCAAGCTGGGCCGGAACTTCGGCAGGAAATCCTAGTACCGAAAAAATCCGTCCGGGAAAATTTATATTTGTTGACATCAAAATCCGGCGGAGGAAGAATGAGGCAGAAACTCCATACCAATTGATTCTGGATCGTCCCGTGTGTATGCACGGCGTGCATAGATCCACTTTCCACTAGGCGGCCAGGAACCGGCTCTTTTGCCTTCGGTTCAACCGCCTGGGGGGATAATTTACCGTCCCCCCGCAAGCGCAGCGCCCTCAATCCGGTTACGCATGAGTTCAGGCCCAAACTTTGGGAGGTACCATGTATTTCCAGAACTACAATCCTTTCGGCAACATTTTCCTGTCCACCCTGGTGGCAGTGGTGCCAATAGGCACACTTCTATACTTTGTTGCCGTCCACCCGCACAAGGACAAGGACGGAGTGTGGCGCTATGGCATTGCCGCGCCATACGCGGCGTTCTACGGCGTCCTCGCAGCTTTTATTGTCAGCTGCCTGGGTTTCAAGATGCCGCTGGCCTCCGCCATCTCCGCCTTTGTTTTCGGAACACTGTCCGGACTTCTCGGCATCATCTGGATCGTTCTATCCGCCATGCTGCTCTACACCATGACGGTCATCACGGGACAGTTCGAGATCGTCAAGGAGTCGATCATCCACATCTCCTTTGACCGCCGGCTGCAGGTGCTGCTGATCGCCTTCTCCTTCGGTTCCATCATCGAGGGCACCTCGGGCTTCGGCACCCCCGTGGCCATCGCCGGCGCGGTCATGGTGGGGCTGGGCTTCGCCCCGTTCCAGTCGGCCGTGCTCAACCTGCTGGCCAACACCGCCCCGGTGGCCTGGGGCGCCATCGGAACCCCCATCGTCACCCTGGCCGCGGTGAGCGGCCTCAATGAGCTTCACGTTTCCGCCATGGCCGGCCACCAGCTGCCGTTCGTTTCCGTCCTGGTGCCGTTCTGGCTGATCGCCGCCTTCGTGAAGATGGAGGGCGGAACCTGGAGCGAAGTGTTCGAAGTCTGGCCGGCCGCGGCGATGTCGGGCATCTCCTTCGCGGTGATGCAGTGGTTCTCCTCCTCCATGGCAGCCACCCACCTCCTGACCGACGTGCTGGCGGGCGTGTTCTCGGTGATCTGCACGGCCCTGTTCCTCCGCTACTTCTGGCATCCCAAGCGGCGCTTCCTGCTCCGCTCGGAACGGAAAGCCGGCAAGGTTGCCGAGACCATCGACATCACCACCTGGAAGTACAAGTACACCGTCGGCGAGACCATCTACGCCTGGATGCCCTGGATCCTCCTCATCTGCTGCTGCGCCCTCTGGGGCATGCCGTCCTACAAGTCCGTCCTGGACAAGCTGTTCTCCGGAGTCAAGTTCAACACCACCTTCCTGGGCACCAACTTCAGCGGCACGCTTTCGTTGCCCCACTGGGACATGCCCGCCCTGCACAACATGGTGCAGCGCACCGCGCCGGTGGTTCAGCCGGGCGCCAAGCCCGAAGCGGCCCGGTTCGTCATCAACTGGATCTCCGCGGTGGGCACCGGCGTGTTCGTGTCGGCGATCCTGTCCGGCCTGCTGCTCCGCATGACCGGGGACCAGTGGCGCGAGGCCATCGGACGCACCCTCCAGCGCATGAAGAAGCCGGTCCTGGTCATCGGCCAGGTGCTCGGCCTGGGCTTCCTCACCCGCTATGCCGGCACCGACGCGGTCATCGGCCTGGCCTTCACCAGCGCGGGCTGCCTGTATCCGTTCTTCGCCGCCTTCCTGGGCTGGCTGGGCGTCTTCCTCACCGGATCGGACACCGCCGCCAACGCCCTGTTCGGCAGCCTGCAGCGGATCACCGCCCAGCAGCTGCACCTCAATGAAGTCCTGGTGGTGGCCACCAACTCCACCGGCGGCGTCATGGGCAAGATGATCGACCCGCAGTCCATCATGGTGGCCTGCGCCGCCTGCTATGACGACCCCCAGGAACGGGTGCACGCCATGGGGCCGATCTTCCGCAAGGTGTTCTGGCACTCCATCGCCGGCGCCGCGGTGATCGGCGTCATCGCCATGCTGGAGATGTATGTGTTCCCCGGCCTGATCCCCTCCGCGCCGGCCGGCGCCAAACCCGCCGTGGTGGCGGTGGCGCCTCCCGCCCCCCCTCCGGCGCCGAAGCCCTAGCCGCACGTCTGCCCGCTTGCCCACATCGTCCCGGCCCCGGCCGGGACGATGTCGTTTCAGGTTTCCCGGTCATGGCTGGAATACGACCACAAACCCGCCCCTGGGAGCCGTTCACCCTATTTTTTTGCCGGGCCACGGTGGCCTGCCGCATCCTTGTTTCCTGACCCCTTCGTTGATACTGATTTTCCCTGAGCGCTGACCCCGCCCCGGGGCGGCCTTGCCGGGAACATCGGGCAAGGGTCGCAGCAAACCTGTCCGCATTTCCACTGGTGGGAATTCCTCCCGCCGGTGTCTCGTGCTTTGTCCCACATTTCCTTCCACCCCCTTTATTCGGAGGACCCCATGAAAACGTCCAACGGCAAGCCGCCCGTGGCCGCCAAGGAGCAGGCTCCGCCGCCCGCCAACCTGGGCATGCTGGCGGGGATCCTGGCCGCCGTCGCCATCCTCGCGGTGGTGATCCTCAAGCTCCCCGCCCTGGGCCTGCCCTGGGCGCAGAACTACGATCCCACCGGGCACTGGTGGCTATCCACCCTGGTGGCCACCCTGCCGGTGGTGGTGCTGCTGGGCTCGCTGGGCCTGTTCCACGTGAAGGCCCACGTGGCCGCCCTGCTGGGCCTGGCCACGGCGCTGCTGACCGCCATCATCGGCTTCCACATGCCGGCCAAGGTGGCCGGGGCCACCGCCGTGTTCGGCGCCGGCTACGGGCTGCTGCCCATCGGCTGGATCATCATCAACGTCATCTTCATGTATGTGCTCACGGTGGAGACCGGGCTGTTTAAGACCCTGTCGGAAAGCCTGACCACCATCACCCAGGACCGGCGCCTGCAGCTCCTGCTGATCTCCTTCTGCTTCGGCTCCTTCTTCGAGGGCGCGGCCGGCTTCGGCACCCCGGTGGCGGTCACCGCGGCGATCCTCATCGGCCTGGGCTTCAAGCCGCTGCAGGCCTCGGGCCTGTCGCTCATCGCCAACACCGCGCCGGTGGCGTTCGGCGCCCTGGGCATCCCCCTGGTGGCCCTGAACGGGGTCACCGGCATCGACCTGCTGGTGCTCAGCTCCAACGTCGGCCGCATCCTCACCCCCTTCTGCGTGATGGTGCCGTTCTGGCTGATCTGGGCGTTCGCCGGCTTCAAGGGCATGTGCGAAGTCTGGCCGGCCATCCTGGTGGCGGGCGGCAGCTTCGCCGTCACCCAGCTGCTGGTGTCCAACCTGCACGGCCCCTGGCTGGTGGACATCGCCGCCGCCGTGGTCTCCATGGTCTGCCTGATCGGCTTCCTGCTGATCTGGAAGCCCAAGCACATCTGGTCCATGGAGCACGACTCCGCCACCCGCACCACCGACGTGAGGGTGGCCCAGCCCACCAGCGTGGTGGTCAGGGCCTGGATGCCCTGGGTGATCCTCAGCGTCATGGTCGCCCTCTGGGGCACCCCGGTGATCAAGAACGGCCTGGACAAGCTGTCCATGTTCAAGTTCCCCGTGCACGGGCTGCACATGATGGTCCAGCGCATGCCGCCGGTGGTGCAGAAGCCCACCCCGGAGCCCGCGGTGTTCATGTTCAACTGGCTGTCCATGACCGGCACCGGCATCTTCATCGCCTCGATCCTTTCGGGCATCGTCGCCGGCCTCAGCATGGGCAAGATGATCAAGCTCTACGGCCGCACCCTGGTCAAGGTCCGGTTCTCCCTGCTCACCATCTCGGCCATGATGGCCATCGGCTTCCTCACCCGCTACTCCGGGCTGGACGCCACCATGGGCCTGGCCTTCGCCCGCACCGGGGCCCTGTATCCGTTCTTCGGCACCATGCTCGGCTGGCTGGGCGTGGCCTTGACCGGGTCGGACACCTCCTCCAACGTGCTGTTCGGCAGCCTGCAGAAGATCACCGCCCAGCAGGTGGGCGTGCAGCCGGCCCTGATGGCCTCGGCCAACAGCGTGGGCGGGGTGATGGGCAAGATGATCGACGCCCAGAGCATCGTGGTGGCCAGCACCGCCACCCAGTGGTATGGCCACGAGGGCGATATCCTGCGCTACGTGTTCTTCCATTCCATCGCCCTGGCTGCCCTGGGCGGTTGCGCGGTATTTTTGATGGCCTATGTGACGCCCTTTGTTAATCTAGTGGCCAAGTAAAGCCCCAGTCAGGCCGGGGAGTATCGTTTCCCGGCCTTTTTCTTGGAGGGCAGTACCATGGAATCCCTTTACGCAACCTTCAAGGCCCGGGCGGAAGCTGTGAGCGCTGAAGTCCACCGCTTCGCCACCCAACGGGAAACGTTCGAGTTCATCCACACCCTGCTCCAGGAACAGGGGGTGCGGGACGATGGCCCGGGCGCGCTCTGGGCGGACAGCAACGGGAAGGGATTCGACCAGCGCTACGAGGGGCCCGGCGTGTGCCACGCCGTCACTCGCCAGGCCGCGGCCGAGGCGAAGGTCGGCATCAGCCAGGCCGACTGGGCGGTGGCGGCCACCGGCACCCTGGTGATCGACGCGGCCCCGGTGGAGCAGCGGCTGGTCTCGACCCTGCCGCCCATCCACGTGGCCCTGGTGGCCACCTCGCGGCTGCGCGCCGACCTGCCCACCGTGCTGCGCCAGCTGCATCCCAGCCAGTGCGGCTACATTTCCTTGATCACCGGGCCCAGCCGCACGGCCGACATCGAGCGGGTGCTGACCATCGGCGTGCATGGACCGGCGCGGCTCATCATCGTCTTCGTGGATGAGCTGGAAAGGGGGAACGCATGAAAACGGCCTTCAGGGAATCCGTCAATGTGGCGTTGAACAACGCCAACCTCACCGGCGCTCTGGGCCGGTTCTCCGAATCGTACCGCATCGGCCGGGCCAAGGCCTACGAAGGCATCGACTTCGAGGCGGTGCGCGAACAGATCAAGACCGTGAAGTCCGCGGCCGCCGGCCATCTGGACGAGCTGGCCGAGACCTTCAAGCGCAACGCCGAGGCGCGCGGCGCGGTGGTGTTCCGAAGCCAAGACCCGGCCGAGGTGAAGGCCTACATCCTGGCCCTGGCCAAGGAGAACGGGGTCAAGCGGGTGGTCAAGTCCAAGACCATGGCCTCCGAGGAGATCCACCTCAACGCCTGCCTGGAGCAGGGCGGCATCGAAGTGAACGAGACCGACCTGGGCGAATGGATCATCCAGCTGGCCCACCAGACCCCGTCGCACATGGTCATGCCGGCCATCCACATGACCAAGGAAGAGGTGACCGAGGTCTTCAACAACGAAGTGGAGCCGGGCCAGATGCCCGACATCGAGAAGCTGGTGAAGTTCGCCCGCGGCAAGCTGCGCGCCAAGTTCCTCGGCGCCGACATGGGCATCTCCGGCGCCAACATCGCGGTGGCCGAGACCGGCAGCCTGGTGATCGTCACCAACGAGGGCAACGCCCGCCTGGTCACCACCCTGCCCCGCATCCACGTGGCCATCGTCGGGGTGGAGAAGCTGTTGGCCGCCTTCCGGGACATCGAGCCCATCCTCACCGCCCTGCCCCGCAGCGCCACCGCCCAGCTGCTCACCAGCTACGTGTCGATCATCACCGGCCAGGTGCCCAACACCGACGGCTCGCCCAAGCAGCTGCACATCATCCTCATGGACAACAAGCGCTCGGCCATGGCCAAGGATCCCGTGTTCAAGCAGGCCCTGCAGTGCATCCGCTGCGCCTCCTGCCTGAATGTGTGCCCGGTGTTCCGGCTGGTGGGCGGCCACGTGTTCGGCAAGACCTACACCGGCGGCATCGGCACCATCCTCACCGCCTGGTTCGACGAGCTGAAGAAGGCCGAGGACATCCAGAGCCTGTGCATCCAGTGCGGCAACTGCAAGGTGACCTGCCCGGGCAAGATCGACATCCCCGAGCTGATCCTGGAGCTGCGCCGCCGGCTGACGGTGGAGCAGGGCCAGGGCGTGGTGCAGAAGGCCATCTTCGCGGTGGTGAACAATAGGCGCATGTTCCACGCCATGCTGCGCACCGCGTCGATCACCCAGAAACCGTTCGCCAAGGACGGCTTCATCCGCCACCTGCCCATGTTCCTGTCGGACCTCACCGAGTTCCGCAGCCTGCCGGCCATCGCCCCGGTGCCCTTCCGCGACCTGTTCAAGCAGATCAAGCAGCCCAAGTGCAAGGAGAAGGCCGCCTTCTATTCCGGCTGCCTGATCGACTTCTCCTACCCGGAGATGGGCCAGGCGGTGGTGGAAGTGCTGAACAAGGCGGGCATCGAAGTGGTGTTCCCGGACAAGCAGACCTGCTGCGGCGCCCCGGCCCGCTACAGCGGCGCCTACGAGGTGGCCGCCCAGAACGCCCAGGACAACATCGAGGCGCTGCTGGAGGAGGACGTCACCTACGTGGTTTCGGCCTGCCCCACCTGCACCGTGGCGCTCAAGCAGGAGTTCACGTCCACCTTCCAAAGCCTGGGCATGAAGGACCGGCTGCCGGACGCCGCCCGGCTGGCGGCCAAGGCCATCGACTTCTCCACCCTGGTCAAGCAGCTGGTGGACCAGAAACGGCTCACCTTCAAGCAGGGCCAGGATCTGGGCAAGTTCACCTACCACGATTCCTGCCACCTCAAGCGCACCCTCAACGCCTCCGAGGCCCCGCGCGAACTGCTCCAGAAGGCCGGCTACCAGCTCACCGAGATGACCGAGTGCGACATGTGCTGCGGCATGGGCGGGTCCTACTCGGTGAAGCTGCCGGAGATCTCGGCGCCGATCCTGGCCCGCAAGCTGGACAACATCAAGGCCGCGCACACCCCCCTGGCCGCCATGGACTGCCCGGGCTGCGTCATGCAGATCCGCGGCGGGTTCGACAAGGACGGCACCAAGGTCAAGGTGGAGCACACCGCCCGGCTGCTGGCCGACCGGTTGGAGTAGGCTGAACCGGTCCCGCCCGCAGCCCGGGCGGGACCGGCCGGCACCAGCGGCGGGGAGCGTTCGAATGGAATACCTGGTCCAGCTGTTCCAGACCCTCTCCGCCTTCCTGGTGCTCTTCTACCTGTACTGCGAATCGCCCGCCTTCCAGCCGCTGAACACCGACTGGGCCCATCCGCGGGGCAAGATCCGGCTGTTCCTGGTGTTCACCTGCATCACCATCCTGGGCAACTACCTGGGCACCCCGGTGGTGCGCGGCGGGGCGCTGCTCAACGCCCGGGGGGTGGGGTCGACCCTGGCCGGGCTGCTGGGCGGGCCGATCCTGGGCACCCTGGTGGGCGCCACCGCCGGCCTGCACCGCATGACCCTGGGCGGCGCCGCCGCCTTCGCCGGGGCTGTGGCCACCACCCTGGAGGGGCTGGGCGCCGGCCTGGTCCACGTCGCCCTGAAGGACAAGCCCCAGCTGCTGCTCACCAAGCGGGTGGCGTTCCTGACGGTGTTCGTGGGCGAGATCGTGCACATGGGCATCGTGCTGGGCCTCACCCACCCGTTCAGCGCGGCGGTGGCCATCGTCAAGGTGATCGCCCCGGCCATGGTGCTGCTCAACCCGGTGGGCGCGGCCCTGCTCATGGCGGTGCTGATCCACCGGCAGCAGGACCTGGACCGGGTCGCCGCCGCCTCCTCGGCCGCCGCGCTCCGGGTGGCCCAGCGGGCCCTGGGGCTGATGTCCCGCGGCTTCGGGCCGGGCATGGCGGCCGAGATCGCCGCCATCGTCCAGGAGGAGACCGGCGTGGGCGGCGTGGCGGTCACCGACACCGGGCACATCCTGGGCTTCGTGGGCATCGGCGCCGACCACCACCGGCCGGGCGCCGAGATCTCCTCCCAGCTCACCCGCCAGGCCATCGCCAGCGGCGCCGTGGTGTTCGCCGACGGCGACCACCAGAGCTACCAGTGCATCCTGGCCCCGGTCTGCCCCATCCACTCCGCGCTGATCGTGCCGCTCCAGGTGGACGGCACCGTCATCGGCACCGTGCAGCTGTTCGAGCCGCGCACCCGGCGCTTCCTCAGCATGAACCGCAAGCTGGGCGAAGGGATCGGCGACCTGCTGTCCAGCCAGCTGCTCATCGCCCGCTACCAGGAGCAGAAGAACCTGCTGGTGCTGGGCGAGCTGAAGCTGCTGCAGGCCCAGGTGAACCCGCACTTCCTGTTCAATTCGCTGAACACCATCATGGCGGTCATCCGCAAGGACGCCAACCGCGGGCGGGAGCTGGTCTACCACCTCTCCAACTACTTCCGCAAGAACCTCAAGCGCAGCAGCCCGTTCTCCACCCTGGAGGAGGAGCTGGAGCACATCCGGGCCTACCTGGAGATCGAGAAGGCGCGCTTCGAGGGGCTGGTGGTGGAGATCGACGTGCCGCCCGAGCTGCTGCACATCCAGGTGCCCACCTTCACCCTTCAGCCGCTGCTGGAGAACGCCATCAAGCACGGCATCTCCGAGATGCTCACCCCCGGCATCGCCCGGATCCGGGCCTACGAGGCCAACGGCATGGTGTGCATCGACGTGGAGGACACGGCCGGCGCCTACGAGGAGAGCGGGCGGGCCAAGGACGGCCTGGGGCTGCAGATCGTGGAGAAGCGCATCCGCAGCCTGGGCGTGAGCAGCCGGCTGGAGATCTTCTGCGTGCCCAACGAACTGACCCGGATCAGCATCAGCATGCCGCTGATCCCGCCCGAAAGCCCGTGGCCGCATTAGGGGGCGTCACGGAAACGGCTTGGGTCAATCCGGCAAGGCCTTGGCCTTGTGGCCGACGGTGACGGTTACGAAACGCTCTGAGGGGGGAAGGAAGACTTTCGGCTGGCCGATCGCTTCGGTCAGATCAAGGGTTAAGAGAGTCTCATGGACAAAATCGTCAAAGGCTCTGGCACAGCCCTGCAGTTGGGTGACGTGCTGGATCAATCCGATGCCTTTGGGTCCCGGCAAGGGGGGCAGGAAACACCTGGCCGGGAGTGGCCCATTCGCTGCGCCCTCGTACTTCGGATCAACGCCCATGGCCACGATTCGGCTCCTGGCGGGCTCAGCAATTTTCCCTTCGTAATAGAGTTGCAGAGCCTGCAGCAGGCCGGTGAGCAAGGTAAAACGGGTCCCGGGGATGACGACCTCCAGGGTGGGAACGCCCTTGGACTCGAACGCGAAGATCGTCGACACCGGGCCGGAAACTTCGATGCCAACGTATCCAGCGGCGGCGAGGGCGTCCGCAACCTGCTCCACGGCAGAGCCGGGCCTCAGGGGTTGCAGGTCCTTCCCAATGGTGTCCCTGAAAAATTCCATGATGTGGTCCACGGGATAGCGCGTCGATGATGGATGGTCCGCGGCGTCCTTCCTGAGCCTGGCCCGGATTTTCTTTTCCAGCTTCCTGAATACCGTGCGCTTTTCAGTGATTGCGGCGAGGATCGACTGGACACAGGACGGGTCGGTGACACCGCTCAGCTCGAGCCAATCTCGCACATCATCCAGGAGGAATGGCGGAACCGGCTTGTCGGGGACCTCGCCGGCGGAGCATGCCCAGACCGTGACCGTGCCATGAAAGCCCTCGGGCAAGCCTCGCTGCCCATCGGTCAGGGCGGCGACCACCGAAGTCATGGCAATCCTCCGTTCGCCATCATTGAAATACCCCGGCTCTCCGTGGGCTGAAAGGATGACCTCACCGTCGAGTGCGATGGACGAAAGATCGGGCATCTCACCGAGTATCTCGATTTTTTCGACACCCGTCCTGGCGAGTTCATGGGTGAAATCGCGCCTGCTGCCGCCATTGGCCGGATTATAGAGCGCCAGAACGATGAATGGCTCCAACGTTGCCGGGCAAACGGCAGGCGGGGCGGCAACGTCCCAAACGGGGTTCCGGCCCCCGCTAGGGCAGACCTCGCCCCGGGCGCTTGGCCCCGGGGCATCGGGCCTGGGCGGGGCAAAGGTCAGAACCTCATTCCATTTCAAGGACGGGGCTTCGGGCCCGGCAGGAGCCAGCACCGTTTCCCTGGCCAATGTGGAGCTGAAGTAGGCTGCCGCGGTGCCCAGAACCGCCATGCGGCTGGAAAATCGGTATGGGGCGCCGAGTGGCCCCGGTGTGGAGGCAGCCTTGACAGGCACCTCGGGTGCCGGGGGAGGGCTCGGAGGATGACTCTGGTCCCAGCGCCTGGCGGCGGCTTCCTGGTCCAGGATCCGGCGCTGGGTGGCGGCAGCCTGCCTGCGGTTGCGGTTTTTTCGCCGGCCCTTCTCGATCTGAGCCGCGGTCTTGGCCGATCGACCCGCAGGTTCCGGTTCCACGGTGGCCATGGCTGGAGGCGCGAGGACCGCTCCCCATACCGCGAGCGCAAGCAGCGCGCAGGCCATGCGCTTTGCGGGCCTGCCGGAGCGCAAGGGGGTGAAGGCCGGATCGTTATTGCTGACCTGGTTTCTGGCCCGTGCAGGGAAATCCATCATGCTTGTTCACCTTGGCAAGCTTCACCTGAGGACCATCCCCAGGCGGCTGTGGCTACTTGATGTGTCCTTGGGCTCCCAGGTTCCTCGCCCGCTCAATCCCCGTTGCCCCGCTTCACCTGAGCCTGTTCCGGAAAGTTCCGCAACGGCTGCTAGCATCGTTTGAATCCGTTGGGTGCCGGCGTCTGGGCTGGGCACAAGCAGCCGTAGCGGAGCGAGCTCCGCAACGGCTGCTAGAATCAACCATGGCTCTGCTGCTGGCCGGTTTCGCGGCCCTTTCCTATGGGATCGCCGACTTCTGCGGCG
>JARLGP010000118.1 GCA_031292735.1 Holophaga sp. | reverse complement strand
GCCGCTGCCGGTATGCAGGTAGGCCAGCACCTCCTCCTCCTGCCAGGGGCGCTTGTAGACCCGGCGGCTGATCAGGGCGTCGTAGACGTCCACCAGGCAGGTGATCCGGGCCTCGAGGGGAATGTCCTCGCCCTTCAGGCCCTTGGGGTAGCCGGAGCCGTCCCACCGCTCGTGGTGGCTGTCGGCGATGCGGGCGCCCATCTGGATGAACGGCACGGTGGAATCCCTCAGGATGTTGGCCCCCATGGTGGTGTGGGTCTTCATGATGATCCACTCCTCCTCGGTCAGGCTCCCGCCCTTCTGCAGGATCCGGTCCGGCACGCCGATCTTGCCGATGTCGTGCATGGGCGCGGCGGCGCGGATGCACTCCACCTCCTCCTCGTCCCAGTCCATGAGCTTGCCCATCTCGGCGGCGTACAGCCCGATCCGGCGCACGTGGGCCCCGGTCTCGTTGTCCCGGTGCTCCGAGGCGGAGATCAGGCGCAGGGCCACCTCCTCCCGGGAGGCCCGGATCACCTTGGTCTGCTCCAGCACCCGCTGGGCCAGCAGCTCCTGCCGGTCCTGGTACTCCAGCTCCAGCATGCGCCGGCGCAGGCCGTTGGCCACGGCGATGAGGATGTCGTTGGTCTTGAACGGCTTCAGCACGTAGCCGTAGGCGCCGTGGCGCAGGCACTCCATGGCCATCTCGGCGTTGTCCATGGAACTCACCATGACGATGGCGATCTCCGGGATCCGGTGGGCCAGGGCCTTCACCAGGGTGAGGCCGTCCATGCCGGGCATCTTGATGTCGCACAGCACCAGGTCGACCCGCTCCCGTTCCAGCAGCGCCAGGGTCTGGCAGCCGTCGGCCGCCTCCAGGCAGGGGAACCCGTGCAGGCCCAACATCCGGCGCAGGGTGACCCGCACGATCTCCTGGTCATCCACCACCAGGATGCGGATGTCCTTCGGCTCATGGCCAGGAACTGGCCAGTCGATGGGAAGCGCTTTGGGGGGACCAGTGGGGCACATGGGCAGGGGTCCTGCGGCTGGAAGTTGTAATTATAGGTGCTTTGGGGCACCGGTAAAGGCTTGGAGGGCCACGCCCAGGATGATCAGGGTCAGGGCGGCCCAGCGCAGGGGCGGGATGGTTTCGCCGAGGATGGCCCGGCTCAGCATGGCATTGGCCAGGAAGCCCAGGGCCAGGAACGGGTAGGCGTAGTTCACCTCCACCAGGTTCAGGGCGCCGGCCCAGAGCACGATGCTCACCGCGTAGCAGGCGAAGCAGGCCAGCGTCCACGGGGTCAGGCCCAGCTTCACCAGGGACGGCAGGTCCCAGGTCATGCCGCCCACCGCGTTCAGGCCCTTCTTCATGGCGATCTGGGCGAAGGCGTTCAGCAGCACCCCGGTGAGGATGAGGGGCAGGGCTTTCAGGTAGGGGCTCATGAAGAACTCCGAGAAGCCCCGTCCCGGGGGACGGGGGCGGTCGCAGGGGCAGGGCGCTTGCGGATCAGGAGGGCTTGGCCTCCGCCCACGGGCATCCGGAGCAGTACTTCGAACTGGTTCCTGGCCCGGGCATCCATGCCCCAGGCGTCGGTATTCCATTCCCGGTCCATGGCCACCAGCCGTGCATCGGGGGCCATCCGCTCCAGCTCTGCGCGGGAGCGCAGTTCCGGCATGAGGTGGTCGGTGTACACCATCACCCCGCTGCGGATCGTCTGCCAGTAGAAGACCTGGCGGCCGGTGATGAGCGGCTGGACCGTCCTGGTCCAGGCACGGTAGCCCTTCAAGGGATCCAGCAGGCGGAACCCCCAGGTGCCCGAGACCAGCATCACCAGGCCCAGGGGCAGGGCGGTGTCGCGCGCCAGGGAGCGTCCCTGGCCGGTCCAGGCCCGGGCGGCCAGGACCAGCGCGCCCAGCGCCAGCAGGGCGGCGTCCAGCCGCAGCGGGCCCAGGTACGGCTGCACCTGGGCCTGCAGCCGGGCGCCGCCGGCGCCGGACCAGGCCACGGCAGCCAGGGCCAGGGCGGGCAGGCCCAGGCCCAGCGCCAGCAGGGCGCCCAGGCCCCGGGGGGCCCGGGCCGCCTGGCTGCGGGCCCGGAGCATGGCCGCCATGAGCAGGGCCAGGAACGGGTAGGCCATGAGCAGATACTTGCCCTGCTTGCTCTGGGAGCAGCTGAGCAGCAGGAAGGGCACGGCCACCGCCAGGATCAGGAACCGGCCGGCCGGGGTGCGCCGGGCGTCGCCCCGCTTGAGGAACAGGGCCAGGGCGGGCAGCAGCAGGGTCCAGGGGAAGAAGTCGCTGGCCAGGTACTCCACGTACTTCCAGGGCGGCTGGATGTGGTCCCAGGCGTGCAGGGCCCGCTCGAAGTTCTGGTGGACCACCATCTCGTAGGCGTAGCCGGGGCCGCCGCGCAGCCCCGCGACCGCGTACCAGGGCAGGATGATGAGCGCCCCCAGCAGCAGCCCGGATCCGGCCCGCACCCGGCGGAGGGCCCCGAAGTCGCGCTGCCAGGCCAGGAAGGCCAGCCAGAGCGGCAGGGTGAGCGCCAGGGCCAGGGGCCCCTTGGCCAGGAAGGCCAGGGCCAGGGCCGCGTAGGCGCCCAGGAACCAGCCGGTCGGGCGGCCTGGGGTATGCCCGCGCAGCACCAGGTAGCCGCTCAGCCAGGCCATCCAGCTGGCGGCCAGCAGCGCCGCGAACAGCATGTCGATCTGGATGGCCTGGGCCTGCCAGATCCAGATGGAGACCGTGGCCAGGATCATGGCCGCCGGGTCGGCCAGGTCGCGGCGCAGGAACCGGGCCGTCCAGGCGCGGAAGCCGAACATGAAGGCGATGGCCGACAGGGCCGAAGGCAGCCGCAGGGCCCAGGCGGAGATGCCGTTGACGAAGCCGGCGCCGCCGGTGAGCCGGTCCAGGCCGATGGCCGAGCCCTTCATGAGCCAGTAGAACAGGATCGGCTTTTCCGAATAGGGCTGCCCGTTCAGGTAGGGCAGCAGCCAGCTGCCCCGTGCCCGCATCTCCCGCACGCACTGGGCGAAATCCGGCTCGTCCGGGGCCCAGAGGTCGCGCATGGGGACGATCAGCAGGATGAGCAGGGCGAACAACAGCGGCGCACGGTTGGCCCGGATCCAGCGCACCAGGGGGTGCCGCGGGGGAGCGCCGGCGCAGTCGGGGGGTTGCAGTTCGTCCATGTCCTTATCTTGGCCGGAGCCCGGGCGGGGGCAAAGGTCTTTGCGCTAAGCTGGGCGGTGAGGAGCTTAACCGGTCCCATGAGTGATCAGCACATTCCGCTCGCCGAACGCATGCGCCCCAAGCGCATGGAGGAGGTGGTGGGGCAGCCGCACCTGCTGGGCCCCAGGGGCGCCCTGACCCGGCTCACGTCCGGCGGCCGGCTGCCGTCCATGGTGCTGTGGGGGCCGCCCGGCACCGGCAAGACCACCCTGGCCCGGATCCTGGCCCTGGCCACCGGCCACGAGTTCCTGGAATTCTCCGGGGCCTCCGGTTCCGCCGCCGAACTGAAGAAGTTCCTGGCCGAGCACCGGGAGCAGCCGCTGTTCCGCTCCCTGCCGCCGGTGCTGTTCCTGGACGAGATCCACCGGTTCAACCGGGCCCAGCAGGACATCCTGCTGCCGCCCCTGGAGCGGGGCGAGGCGATCCTGGTGGGGGCCACCACCGAGAACCCGGCCTTCTACCTCAATCCGGCCCTGCGCAGCCGGTGCCAGCTGGTCGCCCTGCGCCCGCTGGCGCCGGAGGCGATCCTGCAGGTGCTGGAGCGGGCCTGGGCCCGGGAGCAGCCCGGGGCGGACCAGCCGGCCGGGCTGCTGGACTGGCTGTCCCAGTGGGCCGGGGGCGATCTGCGCACCGCCCTCACCGGGCTGGAGACCTGGCTCAACCTGGACCCCGGCGAGCGGGACCTGGCCGGGCTGAAGGACGCCCTGGGCGGCCGCATCATGTACGACCGGGCCGACGGCCATTACGATCTGGCCAGCGCCTTCCAGAAGAGCCTGCGCGGTTCGGACCCGGACGCCGCCCTGTACTATCTGTCGCGCATGATCCGGGGCGGCGAGGATCCCCGCTTCATCGCCCGCCGCCTGATGGTGTGCGCCGCCGAGGACGTGGGCAATGCCGACCCCCAGGCCTTCCTGCTGGCCGAGGCGGCGAGCCGGGCCGCCGAGCAGATCGGCTGGCCCGAGGCCCGCATCCCCCTGGCCCAGGCGGTCCTGTACGTGGCCAATGCGCCCAAGAGCAACGCCACCGTCATGGCCATCGACGCCGCCCTGGCCGCCCCCGACGCGGCCATTCCGGACAGCCTGGCCGATGCCCACACCTCCACCAGCCGGGCCGCCGGCAAGGGCGAGGGCTACTTCTATTCGCACCTGGACTACGCCCGGCCCCAGGCCTTCCTGCCCCTGACCTTGCGGGCCGAGGCCTTCTACCAGCCGATCCGGCCCCAGGAGCGCAACTGGAAGGACCGGCAGGAGCCGGATCCGGCGGCCCTGATGGACGTATGGACCGCCTGGACCGCCGGCCATCCGGAGGGGGGCGAACTGCCGGTGGACCTGTGGGCCGGGCAACTGGGCTGCAGCCGGGAGGCCCTGGCCCGGTCCATCGGCAAGCTCTCCGGGGGCGCCTGGCGGGTGCGCCGCCAGCTGGTGGCCGAGCCCGGCGGGGAATCCGCCCAGGGCTGAAGCGCCCTCACCGGGAATTCTGGATGAGGTACTCGAACCCCTCCGGGGCCACGTTGACGTTGCCCACGAAGGGATAGCTCAGCTCCAGGATGGCGAAGATCACCAGGGCGGTGATCAGTCCCAGGGAGAAGTTCATCAAGGCCTGGGGCCAGAAGCGCTCGGTGGAGATGAACAGGCTGAAGGTCATGGTCAGGAATGCCCCGGCCAGGATCACCGTCCACATGGCCGCCGGCAGCCCCCTGCGGGACAGGAGCAGGCGCGATTCGCGGGCCTTCTGCGCCTCCCCCAGGTGGTAGTAGATCGACTGCTGCAGGTTGATCTCCCCGGGGCTGTCGGTTCCCAGGTAGTGGGCGGCGGCCCAGATCCGTTCAAAGGCGGCCGTGGTCCTGGGCGAGCGCTGCATCCGGCCCATGGCCGGGTACTCCTCCTCCATCACGCTGTGGGCGTAGCCGTCCACGGCCTGCTTGAGCCGGCCGAACGCGGCCGAGTGGCCGCGATGGGCGTCCAGCTCCATGACGATGGCCAGCAGGGACCCGGATTCCGCCTCCACGGTGAGCGAGGCCTGGTTGAACCCTTCCCATACGCTGATGACCATGAAGGCCAGGAGGACCGCGTAGAGGACGGCGATGACGTTGAAGACGATCCCGGCCGGCTCCCGGATGGTCCGGAGCCGGGCGTGGGGCAGCCAGCGGTGCCGGACGCACAGGCCCAGCAACGAATACGCGAGGAACACCCCGCTGATGACCAGGTAGGCCACCCAGAAATTCAAGAGGCAAAGCCTGGCGGCGAAGGGCATGGAATCACCTTATAAATAATTAAAAATCGATCATCCCTGAAAGATAGATGCCCAGGACGGGAAATCAACCTCGCCATGGGCCCGGGTGCGTGTGGCCCGGGGCCGGGCAGGGGTTTATGTTGTAGGTGCCACCTTGCAGGGGAGACCGTCATGATCAATCGCGTGATCGTCGGTATCGATTTCTCGGATGCATCCCGGGGCGCTCTGATCCAGGCCGCGGCCTGGGCCCGCAAGCTCGAGAAGCCCCTGGTGGCCGTGCACGTGCTGCAGCCTCCGGCGCCCATGCTGCCCGAGGCGCAGATCGCCCTGCCGGACCCGGCCTGGCTGCAGGCCATGGAGGACCATGCCCGGGAGCACCTGAAGCAGTGGGCCGCGCCCTTCCCCGAGACCGTGATCGAGGTGAAGTGGGGCAGTCCCGCCGAGGAGCTGGTGGCCATGGCCGACAAGGCCGCCCTGCTGGTGGTGGCCCAGGTGGGGCACACCGGCATCGAACGCCTGCTGTTCGGCAGCACCGCGGCCCGGGTGGTGAAGCACGCCCCCTGCGATGTCCTTGTGGTGCGCGGGGAAAAAAAAGGGAACCCGCCCCCGAAGCCGGTCCCCTCCAGCCACTGACCCGGCAGCATTGTTGCTGCGCTTCCCGCGGAGTTCGGGCAGTCTCGAACCATGACTGTTCTTGCATGGAATGACCGGACCCCTTCCAGACGCTGCGACTGGCTCGACCTGATCCGCGGCTGGGCGGTGGTGGTGATGATCGAGGTGCATTGCGTCAACGTCTGGCTGCACGAGGACCTGATGCCGGGCTGGCTGCAGTTCGTCAACGGCCTGGTGGCGCCCAGCTTCATCATGGCCGCCGGCTACAGCCTGGCCCTGTCCACCTTCCGGGCCGACGGCAGCATCCGGCCCTTCGCTCCCACCGCCAGGCGGCTGGGCTTCATCCTGGTCTGCGCCTACCTGCTGCACGCGCCGGGGCTCACCCTGGCCGAGTGGACCGTGCTGGCCACGCCCCAGAAATGGCATGAACTATTCAAAATAGATGTGCTGCAGTGCATCGTGTTCTCCCTGCTGATCCTGCAGGGGCTGGCCCGCTGGATCCGGCGGCCCATGGTCTATGCCGCGGCGGCCCTGGCGGCGGCGGTGGCGGTGGCCCTGGCCGCGCCCCGGCTCTGGCGCCCGGGGCTGGCCGACGGCCTGTGGATGCCCATCCGGGGCCTGGTCAACGGCAACACCGACCGGGGCGTAACCGCCCTGTTCCCGCTGATTCCCTGGTTCGCCTTCGCCGCGTTCGGTTCGGTGCTGGGGGTGTTCTACCGGCAGGTGCGGGTGCTGGCCGAGGCCGGCCGGGCCCGCTGGAGCGAGGCCCGGTGGCTGGCCGCCCTGGCCGTGCTGGGCGCCCTGCTGGTGCTGTGGGGCACGGCCCAGGCGGAAACCTGGCTGCAGGGTTCGCCCATGTCCCAGGGCGAAAGGTGGCGGCTCTACAACACCACCCTGCCCAGCATCGCCCAGCGGCTGGGGCTGGTTTGCCTGGCCGGCAGCATCCTGGGCTGGATCGAGCCGGCCCGGGGCCGCTGGCCGGGCCCCAACGTGATCAAGGCCGCCAGCACCGAATCGTTGCTGGTCTACATGCTGCACCTGGAATTCATCTTCGGGCTGCTGCTGGTCCAGCCGATCCGGGACCGGGCCGGCTGGCAGTGGCACAGCCAGGGCTGGGCCGGAACCCTGGCGCTCACCGTCGCGGTGGTCGCCGTGAGCCTGGCGGTGGGCGTCTGGTGGCACAACCTGCGGGCCCAGCCCCAGCGGGCCTGGAAACTGCAGCGGGCCGCGCTGACCGGCCTGGGCGTCTGGTTCCTGCTGGGCGGCTGGGTCACCTACCACCACTTCCACCGCAGCCCGGAACTGGCCACGGAGCCGTACGGCTTCCTCAATTCGGCCCGGATCCGCAAGGGGCTGGCGCCCACCCCGGACGGCCTGAGCCTGGATCCGCAGGAGGCGGTGCGGGAGAAACTCCGCCTGAAGGGCGGCAGAAGCCCTGCTAATATGAATCCGTGACTGAACCTGCGAGTAGTGACCCCTCGACCTGGCTGGTGGCCGGAATCGTGCTCGTCCTGCTCTACCGGGCGCTGATGGCCGCCCTGCTGGAAGCCTTCCACTCGCTGCCCTCCATCCAGCGGCGCCGGCTGCTGGAAGAGGATGCCATCGAGGATCCGCTGCTGGCCAAGCTGCTGGCCCGGCCCCACGCCCTCGGCCTGGTGCTTTCGCTCTGGAACCAGGCCCTCCTGGTGCTGCTGCTGAGCCTGGTGTGGCCGGTGCGGGCCATGGTGCCCGGCGGCGGCTGGACCCTGGCGGGGGCCACCCTGGTCTACATCTGGAGCCTCGACCTGGTGCTGCCGACCCTGATCACCGCCAGCGAGCCCTCGGTGTGGATCATGCGGCTGTTCCCCTTCTACGGGGTGGTGCACCCGGTGCTGGCGCCGCTGGTCACGCCCCTGGCCCGGTTCGTGGAACGGCACCGGGAGGGCCAGGACCGGACCCGGGACGGGGAGGACGAAGAGGCCAACGACGAGGGGGTCACCGCGCTGCTGGAAGAGGGCGAGGCCGAGGGCATCCTGGAGGAGGAGGACCGCGAGCTGATCCGCAACGTGGTGGGGTTCGGCGACACGGTGGTGCGCGAGGTGATGACCCCGCGCACGCTCATCCAGGGCATTCCCGACAACGCCTCGCTGGAGGAGGCCTGGGAGGCGTTCCGGGTGAGCCGGCACTCCCGGATGCCGGTCTATTCCGAAACCATCGACACCATCGTGGGCATCCTCCTGCTCAAGGACCTCATGCAGTACGCCCCCGGCACCGAGCTGGAGCTCAAGGGCCTGATGAAGCCCGCCCGCTTCGTGCCGGAAAGCAAGCACATCCTCCAGCTGCTGCGGGAGCTGCAGCGGGCCCGCACCCAGCTGGCCATGGTGGTGGACGAGTACGGCAGCCTGTCCGGCCTGGTTTCCCTGGAGGACCTGCTGGAGGAGGTGTTCGGCGAGATCCAGGACGAGCACGAGCTCCAGGCCGACATCCAGGAGCTGTCCGAGGGGGAGTACCTGGTGAGCGGCCAGGTGCATGTGGACGATCTCGAGGAGAAGCTGGGCCTGGTGTGCCAGCGGGACGGGTTCGACACCCTGGCCGGGCTGGTCATGGCCACCCTGGGCCATGTGCCGAGCCCCCAGGAGAGCCTGGAACTTCCAGGGGCGCGGCTCACCGTGCACCGGATGGAGGGGCCGCGCATTCTCCAGGTGCACGTGAAAGTGGCGGGATAGGATTGACACCATGCTCAAGAAGCTTCTCGCCATCGCGGCCCTGGTGGCCCTGCCGTTGACCATGGCCTTCATCCGCCGGAAGGAACGCCACCAGCTGGTGCCCCAGCCCCGGGGGATGGTGCTGGGCCTGTACGCCGGGATGCCCGACTACGACTACGGCCATGAGCTGGACCGGATCGCCGCCACCGGGGCCACCTGCGTGAGCCTCCAGGCCATCTACCGGATGGAGACCGGCACCAGCTGCCAGATCCGCCGACATCCCACCAGCAGCCCCACCGAGGCGAGCCTGCGCCGCACCTTCCGGGAGGCCCGCGCCGACCAGCTGAGGATCATGTTCTTCCCCACCATCAACCTGCGCGACGAGGCGGTGGACCCCACCTGGTGGCGGGGCAACATCGAGCCTTCCGACTGGGAGCTGTGGTGGCGCAACTACACCGCGTTCAACGTCCATCTGGCCCGCATCGCCCAGGAGGAAGGGGTGGAGTGGTACAGCCTCGGCACCGAGATGGGCAGCACCCAGCGCTTCCCGGACCACTGGCGCCAGCTGGCGGCCGCGGTGCGCACCGTGTTCAAGGGCAAGCTCACCTACAGCGTCAACTTCGACAGCCACGACAGCTTCCTGTTCGGCGACTGCCTGGACGTGATCGGCATGAACACCTACGACCCCATCGCCAAGCACGACGCCCGGCCGAGCCTGGCCCAGGTGCGGGACGCGTGGTGGTGGATCGTCAACAAGGCGCGCACCCTCCAGGCCCGGTTCAACCGCCCGGTCATGATCACCGAGGTGGGCTACCCAAGCGTCGCCGGGGCCCACGCGGGCCCCTGGGACTTCCGTACCGACAAGCCCAAGGACCTGGAACTGCAGAGCTTCCTTCTGGACGGGGCGTTCGGCGTGCTGCGCAACTGGAGCGACGGCGAGGCGGTGTTCTACTATCTCTACGGCGAAAACCTCAGCGTCAAGCCGGTGGGCGGCCCCGACGACCGCACCTACGCGGTGTGGGACAAGCCGGCCGAAGCCACCCTGCGCGCCTACTTCGCCCAGCCGATCTTCGAGGGCCAGCGGCCGCTCCAGGCCAAGGACCGCCGGGACGCGGTGCTGCAGTCGCTGGTGAGCTGCCTGCGCAAGGTGCGCGACTACGAGGACGCGGTCATCCCGCCCTGGGCCGAGGCCTGGATGGCGGCCCACCCCGACGACCGCGCCGAAGCTGAGCGGCTCATCGCCCTGGAACCGAAGCCCAAGCACAAGATCCCCAAGGGCCAGGAGCAGGCCAAACAGCCCTGAAGGCACCGCGGGACCGGGGCGTCCCATCCCAGCCCGCCATGGCCCGGGGACTTTGTGCCCAAGATCACCCCTGATCCGGTGGGCCGCCTCCAGCCGTCCGGAGAGCCCCTTCCGCCCGCCTTCGGATTGTTCTAATCTATTGGAAGGAAATGATATAGGGCAGCTGAGGGAGACCCGTCCGAAAGCCGCCGCCCAGCCCTTCCCACGGTCTGGAAAGGTAGTTTCCTGAAAGCCATAACAAGGCTTTTACTCCGGGGCCAGCTTTGCGAAGATAGGCCTTAGCGAATGGGCAGGTACGGATCCGAAAAAAAATCACCTAAGGGGGGAAAATAATGTCTCAACTCAAACCATTCAAGGCGTTCCGGCCCAAACCGGAGCTGGCCGGCAAGGTGGCATCGGTCCCGTACGACGTGATCAATACCCAGGAAGCGCGCCAGCTTGCGGCCGGCAACCCTTATTCCTTCCTGCACGTAGGGCGTCCCGAGATCGACCTGCCCGAGGACACCGACATCCATGCCGACGCGGTCTACGCCCAGGGCGTGAAGAACCTGCACCGGCTGATCCAGGAAGGCACCCTGCTCCAGGAGCACCAGCCCTGCCTGTACATCTACCAGCAGCGCATGGGCGACCACGTCCAGGCCGGCCTGGTGGGCCTGTGCTCGGTCAAGGAGTATGAGGAAGGCGCCATCAAGCGCCATGAGTACACCCGCAAGGACAAGGAGGACGACCGCACCCGCCACGTCACCGAGCAGGCCGCCAACGCCGAGCCGGTGTTCCTGGCCTACCGAGCCGTGCCCTACATCGATTCCCTGGTGGACAAGATCCGCGCCACCCCCCCGGTGTACGACGTGGTCACCGAGGACGGCATCGGCCACACGGTCTGGATCGTTTCCGAAGAGACCCACATCTACACCCTGAACCACCTGTTCGAAGCCGTGCCGGCCCTGTACATCGCCGACGGCCACCACCGCACCGCCGCCGCCATCCGCTACGGCCAGGCCCGCCGGGCCGCCACCCCCGAGCCCACCGGCGAGGAGCCGTTCGAGAGCTTCATGGCCGTGGTGTTCCCGCACAACCAGCTGAAGATCATGGACTACAACCGGATCGTCAAGGACCTGAACGGCCTCAGCTCCGAGGCCTTCCTGGCCGCGGTGGCCGGCAAGTTCACCGTCGCCCCCTCCCGGCAGCGCAGCCCCTCGGCCCCGGCCAGCTTCGGGATGTACCTGGACGGCAAATGGTATTCCCTCACCGCCAAGCCCGGCTCCTACCCCGCCGACGACCCGGTCCGCAGCCTGGACGTCTCCATCCTCCAGGAGAACCTCCTGGCACCGGTCCTTGGCATCAAGGACCCCCGCACCGATACCCGGATCGATTTCATCGGCGGCATCCGCGGCATGGACGAGCTGGAGAAGCGGGTGAAGGGCGGCTTCAAGGTGGCTTTCGCCATGTTCCCCACTTCCCTGGAACAGCTCATGTCGGTGGCCGACGCCGGCCAGATCATGCCTCCCAAATCCACCTGGTTCGAACCCAAGCTCCGTTCCGGGTTGCTGGTCCGCACCTACCAGGACTGATTCCCGCCATTCCATTCAAGGAGATGAAACATGAAGATCCTGATCGCAGATGCGTTCGACGCAACCCTGCCCAAGCGGCTTGAAAAATACGGTGAAGTGAGCACCAACATGGCCGAAGTGGCCCAGGCCACGGTCCTGCTCATCCGCTCCAAGACCAAGGTCACCAAGGAGATGGTCGCCGAGGCCAAGCAGCTCAAGCTGGTCATCCGCGGCGGCGTCGGGCTGGACAACGTGGACAAGGAGGCCTGCAAGGCCCGGGGCGTGGAGGTGATGAACACCGCCGCCGCCTCCAGCGTGTCCGTGGCCGAGATGGCCATGGCCTTCATGGTGGCCATCCCGGCCCGCCTGATCGAGGCCCACATGGCCATGAAGGAAGGCAAGTTCCCCAAGAGCGAGCTGAAGCGCACCGAGCTGTTCCAGAAGACCCTGGGCCTGATCGGCGCCGGCGCCATCGCTACCGAAGTGGCCAAGCGGGCCCTGGGCTTCGGCATGAAGGTG
>JARLGP010000117.1 GCA_031292735.1 Holophaga sp. | reverse complement strand
CCGGTGGTCTCGTAGTGGGCCTGCCAGTTCAGCGGGTTGCTGTACTGGTCCAGGTAGAGGTAGCGGTCGGGGTGCTGTTCCGCCATGCGCCGGGCCGTGTCCCGGGCGCCGTCGGCCCCCTCCTGGGCGTCGGTGAGCACCAGCTCGGCCCCCAGCAGGTCCAGCAGGCGCTTGCGCGCCTCGCTGGCGTTGGCCGGCATGCAGAGGGTCACCCGGTGGCCGCGCGCCGCCGCGATCTGGGCCAGGGCGATCCCGGTGTTGCCGCTGGTGGAATCCAGCAGGGTCCGCCGGCCGTCCTGGAGCAGGCCGCGCTCCTCGGCGTCGCAGATCATCCACAGCGCCGGCCGGTCCTTCACCGAACCGGCGGGGTTCATCCACTCGCACTTGACGTGGATCTCGGCGCCGGAGTTACGGGCCCGGATCCGCTGCAGGTGCACCAGCGGAGTCCCGCCGGTATGTGCGGAGGCCAGTCTTGCCGATGCCAGAAGATCTCTGCTGTGTGCCGTACTCACGATACTATTGCTCCCTTGATGGGGAATGATGTTGTGGCAGGTGCTTTGGGTTGTCAATTTCACGCTTATATAACAATTTCAAGGTAAATTCACAAGGGTTTATTCAGATCACCCAGTCATCGGGCAGGTCCTGCTTGAACTCCTGGGGCCGCCGGTTGCGGTACTGCAGCTCCAGGCTCTTGACGGTGACCCGGGTGTGCGGGGGCACCGACTGGGTGATGAACACGTTGCTGCTGATCACCGCCTCCCTGCCGATGATCGTCTGGCCACCCAGGATCGAGGCGCCCGAATAGACCGTGACGCCTTCCTCCAGGGTGGGATGCCGCTTCACCCCGCGGAACGACTGGCCGCCCCGGGTGGACAGGGCGCCCAGGGTCACGCCCTGGTAGATCTTCGCGTAGCGCCCGATGATGGTGGTCTCCCCGATCACCACCCCGGTGCCGTGGTCGATGAAGAAGAATTCGCCGATCCGGGCCGCCGGATGGATGTCGATGCCGGTGAGGGCGTGGGCGTACTCGCTCATCATCCGGGGGATCAGCGGCACCTTGAGGCCGTGCAGCTCGTGGGCGATCCGGTGCACGGTGATGGCCAGGATGCCCGGATAGGAGAAGATCACCTCGTCCGAATCCTGGGCGGCGGGGTCGCCCTCGAAGGCCGCCTGCACGTCGGTGGCCAGGGTGGCCCGGAGCCGGGGCACGGATTCCAGGAACACCTGCACGATGACCTCCGCCGCCGCCTCGAAGCCGTTGCTGGGGTGGTTCCCGTGGCGGGTGGCCTGGTGCCGGATGGCGTTGAGCACCTGTTCGTAGAGCAGGCCGCGGATGTCACCCAGCAGCTCGCCCACGTAGTATTCCAACGTCTCGGTGGTGAGGTTCTGCTTGCCGAAATAGCCCGGGTAGAGCAGCTCCCTCAGCTTTTTGAGGATGTCGATGACCTTGTCCCGGTTGGGCATGGAGCCCGCGTCGATGTGCCGGGTGAGCGGCTCGGCCAGGTCGCTGGCGACGATGGCGTCCACCAGGTCGGTGAACCCGCCGGAGCGGTGGGAGTTCAATTTCTCGATGGGAATGAGCAGCGGGCTGGACATGGGAAGCTCCATGGCAATGGGAAGGAAGGGAAGGATTCAGGCGACCCGGGAACGGTGGACCGCGGCGCTGAGCACCGCGCGGGTGCCCGCGGCGGCGGGCAGCAGGGGCAGCCGCACCTGGTCCCCGCACAGGCCCAGGCGCTTGAGCAGGGCCTTGAGCGGGATGGGGTCGGTCTCGAAGATGAGGGCCTCGGTGAGCGGCCGGAGCTGCTCCTGGAGGCCGGCGGCCTCCTCCTGCCGCCCGGCCAGGGCGGCGTGCACCAGGCTCGCCACCCATTCCGGGAAGGCGCTCCCCAGCACGCTGATCAGGCCCTGGGCGCCCCGGGCGATGCTGGCCGCGGCCAGCCCGTCGTCGCCGGCCAGCAGCAGCTTGCCCTTGGGCAGGGTCCCGGCGATCTGCCCGATCTGGGCCAGGCTGCCGCTGCTTTCCTTGATCCCGGTTACCTCCGGGATGCGCCACAGGCAGCGCAGGGTCGCCGGTTCCAGGTTGACCCCGGTGCGGGCCGGGGAGTTGTGGACGATGATGGGGAAGCCGGGCACCGCCTCGGCGATGGCCCGATAGTGGGCCACCAGGCCGCCCTGGGTGGGCTGGTTGTAGTACGGCGTCACCACCAGGGCGGCCCGGGCGCCCAGCTGGCGGGCCTTCCGGGTCCAGGTGATGCTCTGGCGGGTGGAGCAGGAGCCGGTCCCGGCCACCACCGGCCGGTCTCCGGCCACTTCCAGGACGGTCTGCAGGATCACCTCCCGCTCCACGTCGTCCAGGGACGAGGCCTCTCCGGTGGGGCCGAGCACGGCCAGCCCCCACGCCCCGCCGGCCAGGGCGCGCTGGGCCAGGCGGCGCAGGCCGGCGAGATCCACCACCTGGTCCCCGGTGAACGGCGTGGGCAACGCCACGGTGAGACCCGAAAGCTCATCGGCAACCGAACGGAGGGGATTCATGAAACTCTCCTCTCATGCCCCAGGGCATGCGCCCCACCCGCCGCGCGCCTTCGACGGAATAGGAAAAAATAGAATACTCTCTGCCTGTCCTTGACCATGATCGCCATCCCATGTGCAGAAACTGGAGCTTTCCATGGGGCCCTGGGGCCCCAGAAGCATCAGCAGCTACACAGACAGCGCATGGTTCCTCCCGGATGGGCAAAGGTTAGCAGCGAGCGGCAAAACAGGAAACAGTTATTCTTGACTTTCTTTACCGATGAAATGAACCGCGGGCGCCCAGGACGTTCCGGGGAACGGTTCCGGGCGCCCGCGGACCGGGCGGCCTCAGGCCAGGCTGGCCGCCTTGGGCTCCGGCAGGGCGACGCTGATGCCGCCGGCGGCGGGCTGGTGCCGGCCATTGGGGTGGAGCGTCGCCAGGGCCTGGTTCAGGTCCTCGATGAGGTCGGCCGGATCCTCGATGCCCACCGACAGGCGGATGAGCCCGTCGCTGATGCCCGCCCGCAGGCGCGCCTCGGGGGTCATGGAGGCGTGGGTCATGCTCGCGGGATGGGCCACCAGGCTCTCCACCCCGCCCAGGCTTTCGGCCAGGGTGAACCAGTGCAGGGCCAGCAGCACCTGGTCCACCGCCGCCTGGGTGGCGTCCTTCAGCTCGAAGCTGAGCATGGCGCCGAACCCGCGCTGCTGGCGCTTGGCCAGTTCATGCTGGGGATGCGAGGGCAGGCCGGGGTAGTTCACCGCGGCCACGGCGGGATGGGCCGCCAGCGCCCGGGCCACCGCCGCGGCGCCGGCCTCGTGGGCCTTCATGCGCACCTGCAGGGTCTTGAGCCCGCGCAGGATCAGGAAGCAGTCGTGCGGGCTCTGGCTGGTGCCCAGGAGGTTGTTGAGCGCCGCGATGCGCTGCGCCAGGGCCTCCTTGTCCGGGGCCGCCACCACCGCGCCGCCCACCACGTCGCTGTGCCCGTTGAGGTACTTGGTGGTGCTGTGCACCACCAGGTCCGCGCCGAAGGCGAACGGCTGCTGCAGCGCCGGGGACAGGAAGGTGTTGTCCACCACCAGCAGGGCGCCGCACTCCCGGGCGATCGCGGCCAGGCCGGCGATGTCCGACAGCCGCAGCAGCGGGTTGGAGGGGGTCTCCGCCCAGATCATGCGCGTGTTGGGGCGCAGGGCGACCCGCACCGCGTCCAGGTCGGCCAGGTCCAGGTAGCTGGATTCCAGGCCGTAGACCGTCTTGGCGTGCTCCAGGGTGCGGAAGGTGCCACCGTAGCAGTCCTCGGTGCAAAGCACGTGGCTGCCGTGCTCCAGCAGGTTCAGCGCCACCAGGATGGCGCTCATGCCGGAACTGGTGCAGGTGGCGCCGCTGCCGCCCTCCAGCAGGGCGATGGCATCCTCCAGCCGCTCCCGGGTCGGGTTGCCGCTGCGGGTGTAGTCGAACCCGCCGTTGCTGCGGATGTCCGAAAAGGCGAAGGTGCTGGTCTGGTAGATCGGCGGGGCCACCGCGCCGAAGGCGGGGTCCGGCAGGGAGCCGGCGTGGATGCACTGGGTGGCGAGTCCCACCTGGCCCAGCATCTCCTTGCGGCATCCCCAACCGGCCACCGGCGTGCTGCCGGGAGGCAGGACCGTGAAGTGATAGGCCGGATTGCCCGGTACGTTGCTGTCGAGGTGTTGTTCACTCATAGAGTCCTCCTGAAATGGAAGACCTCCGCCGTTCCGCCGCGATCCGGATATTAATTGTGCCTTCGTGCGTCAGTCCATGACTGCTCGGCATCTATCCCACGGCAATTCGCCGTAGGCAGGAATTGGCACCACACTCGCAAGAGCAGGTTGCCAAGGTTTCACAGGGCCCGTCCCTCCACCTTTCTGGATATCGCGCTATGGAACTGACAAAGATCCCGTAGAGTCACAGGATACGAAAAACGCTTGGCATTTGCAAGGGCCATCTCGCAGGTGGGCCCGGCCCACCCGGAAACCCGGCGCCGGTAGGGGTTGCCGCCATCTCAAAGTTTTCTTCTCGAAAAGATAAGTTTTCACTTGACACACCCGGAGCCCCAGGCCTAGGCTTTGACCATTCCCTGACCAGCATCGGCGCACGCCGACCGGAGTCCCTCCATGATCCAGCTCTTCCAACTGCAAACGCCCGGCCGCGGCCTGGTGTGTTGTTGTCGGAGCCTCCCCGCGGTGGTCCCTGGATAGAACTGCTATCTGCCTCTGAACAAGGCCGGACCGATCGCCAAGGAGATCGTTCCGGCCTTTGGCGTACCTGCCTGAACACCGACGCCCGTGCAACGGGTCCCCGACACCCCTGCCGGAAGGCGCAGGGTGGCCCATGCCATGCCCACTTTCGAGAAGGAGATCATCCATGCGACTCATCCCCTCCCCATCCCTCCGGACCGCATTCCGGGCGGTCGTGGCGGCGGCATTCCTGTGCTGCGCCGCAGCCCGGGCCGGCGACCATCTCAAGGTGGGCTACCTGCCGGTGACCGGTCATGCGAAATTCTTTGTTGCCAAGGAATATGGTCTGTTTGCCAAGGAGGGGCTGGACGTGGAGCTCATCGAGTTCCAGAACTCCGCGGACGGTCTGGCCGCGCTGCGGGCGGGCAAACTGGACCTGGGTTCCTTCGGCACCACCGCGCCGCTGGTGCACATCGCCAAGGGGGCCAACCTGCGCATCATCGGCGGGGTGATGGGCGAAGACGCCGCGATCATCACCACCACCGCCAAGGCCTCGGGGGTCAAGAGCGTCAGCGACCTCAGGGGCAAAAAGATCGCCACCATCCGGCTGGCCACCGGCGACGCGGTGCTGCGCGGCGCCCTGGAGAGGGTCCACATCAACTGGAAGAAGGATGTGCAGATCTTCGAGCTGAAGAGCCCGCCGGCGGTGATGGAGGCGGTGAAATCCGGGCAGGTGGACGCGGGTGTGATCTGGGGCCCCTTCGACCAGCGCCTGGAGGAGCAGGGGCTGAAAGTGGTCATCCGAAGCAAGGCCCTCTCTCCGGGACACCCCTGCTGCCGCCTGACCGTGGACGAGAAGAGCCTGGCCACCAATCCAGCCGTCTGGGAACGCTTCATCCGCGCTTTCCTGCTGGCGGAGAAGTTCACCCGCGACCACCACCCGGAGACCATCGCGGCCCTCGCAAAATACGTAAAGCTGGACCCCGCGCTGCTGGCCAAGGCCTACTACAGCGACAATCTGGACCAGGCCTCCGACCCCAACGTCAAGGGCGTGTCCGAATTCTGGGCGACCATGCAATCCAGCGAATTCATCGACGCCAAACAGTCCATCCGGCCGTACATCGACACGGCCGTCTACAAGAAGGCGCTGGACGGCCTGGCCCGGGAATATCCCAAGGAACCCTACTGGAAGCACCTTCAGCAGGTCTTCGCGCAGCGCGACACATAGAAAGGCAGTCTCTCATGAGCAAGAAACCCAGGCAGATCGCGATCTACGGCAAAGGCGGGATCGGCAAGTCAACCACCACCTCCAACATCAGCGCGGCCCTGGGAGCTTCCGGACTGAAGGTCCTCCAGGTCGGCTGCGACCCCAAGAGCGATTCCACCAACACCCTCCGGGGTGGACGCTACATCCCCACTGTGCTGGACTCCCTGCGGGAGAAGGCCGACGTGAAGCTGGAGGACGTGGTGTTCCAGGGCTTCGGCGGAGTGTACTGCGTGGAGGCCGGCGGCCCGGCCCCGGGCGTCGGCTGCGCCGGCCGCGGCATCATCACCGCGGTGGACCTGCTCAAGCGCAAGCACGTGTTCCAGGACCTGGACCTCGATCTGGTCATCTTCGACGTGCTGGGCGACGTGGTGTGCGGCGGCTTCTCCGTGCCGATCCGAGAGGGCATCGCCGAGCACGTGTTCACGGTCTCCTCGGCGGACTTCATGTCGATCTACGCCGCCAACAACCTGTTCAAGGGCATCCTCAAATACTCCAACTCGGGCGGCGCGCTGCTGGGCGGGATCATCGCCAACTCCATCAACGCGACCCATTCCAAGGACATCATCGACCACTTCGCCGAGCTCACCGGAACCCGGATCCTCGAATACGTGCCCCGTTCGGTGACCGTCACCCAGGCCGAACTGTCCGGCAAGACCACCATCGAAGCGGCGCCCGATTCCGCCCAGGCCGGGGTCTACCGGGAACTGGCCGACCGGGTCTACCGGCTCACCGAAGGCACCGTCCCGGCACCCCTGGACGAGCGCCAGCTGAGGGACTGGGCTTCGGGCTGGGCCAGCCAGATCCTCCAGCTGGCGGCCGCTGAAGAGAAATCCAGCTATTCCATTTAACTAACAAGGAGAAAAAGCATGGCCAAAATCCATGAAACCCTAACCGAACTCATCGGCAACACCCCCCTGCTCCGGCTCCACCTCATCGGCGAACAGCCTGGCGACGCCCGGGTGGTGGTGAAGCTGGAATCCTTCAACCCGGCCGGCAGCGTCAAGGACCGCATCGGCTACAGCATGATCCTGGACGCCGAAACCAAGGGCCTGCTCAAGCCCAAGGCGACCATCATCGAGCCCACCAGCGGCAACACCGGCATCGGCCTGGCCTTCGTGGCGGCGGCCCGCGGCTACCACCTGATCCTGGTCATGCCCGACACCATGAGCGTGGAGCGGCGCAACCTCATGAAGGCCTACGGCGCCGAACTGGTGCTCACCCCCGGCTCCAAGGGCATGCCCGGCGCCATCCAGAAGGCCGAGGAACTGGCCGCGGAGACCCCCGGCTCCTTCATCCCCCAGCAGTTCAAGAACCCGGCCAATCCCGAGATCCACCGCACCACCACCGCCGAAGAGATCTGGAAGGACACCGACGGCGAAGTGGACATCCTGGTGGCCGGGGTGGGCACCGGCGGCACCATCACCGGCATCGGCGAAGTCATCAAGAAGCGCAAGCCCGGCGTCAAGGTGGTGGCGGTGGAGCCGTTCGACTCCCCGGTGCTGTCCGGCGGACCCTCCGGGCCGCACAAGATCCAGGGCATCGGCGCCGGCTTCGTGCCCCAGGTGCTGAACCTGGGCATCGTCGATGAGATCTTCAAGGTGAAGAACGACGAGGCCCTGGACACCGGGCGCCTGCTGGCCCGAACCGAGGGGCTCCTGGTGGGCATCTCCTCGGGCGCCGCGGCCTTCGCCGCGTTCCAGCTCGCCCGGCGGCCGGAGAACAAGGGGAAGCTGATCGTGGCCATCCTTCCGGACACCGGTGAGCGCTACCTCAGCACGGCCCTGTTCCAGGAGGCATGATGAGCAGCTACGACCAGAAGGTCGCGCCCAGGCGCGAAGAGCGATTGCGGACCTGCATCGCGCACCACGGGGGCGTGTGCGGGATGGCCAAGAAGGCCAGGGCCTGCATGATCGACGATGGCGAACGGAGCTTCACCCAGGGCTCCATCTGCCTCCTTCTGGTCGCGCTGGCCATGATCAGCGCCATGCCGGAAACCGTGGTGCTGATCCACGGCGCGGTGGGCTGCGGGTCCTGCACCCACTCCCAGAACGCCAATGCCCGGTCGGGCTCCGCCGTCCGCTTCGGCCAGGCGAAGGACGCCATCTGGCTGTCCACCGCCCTGAACGAAGTGGACGTCATCAGCGGCGCCGAGGGCAAGCTCGGCCAGGCCATCCGCGAAGCGGACCTGCGCTACCGGCCCAAGACCATCGCCGTGGTCTCGGGCTGCGTGCCCGGCCTGATCGGCGACGACATCGACAGCGTCATCGCCGAACTCCAGCCCACCGTCAGCGCGCGGCTGGTTCCGGTCCACTGCGAGGGGTTCAAGACCAGGATCTGGGCCACCGCCTACGACGCGGTCTACCACGGCGTGGGCCGGAACCTGCTCACGCCCCGGATCCCCGAGGCGGAGCACACCGCCCTGACCCGGGAGGACCAGCTGGCCGAGCTGGTGGAAGCCGAACGGCTCAAGAAGACCGTGAACCTGATGAACGTGTCCTCCATGGGCCGGGTGGACGAAGTGGAGCTGGAGCGCCTGCTCCAGGCCCTGGGCCTGGAGGCCAACATCTTCCCGGTGTTCAGCCACCCCGACAGCTTCCACAAGGCCACCCAGGCCGCCCTTTCGGTGAGCACCTGCCCCACCCACGACGACTACTTCCTGACCCAGCTCCAGGAGCAGTTCGGGGTGCCTTTCGTGAACAAGCGCATGCCCATCGGCATCCGCAACACCAGCCTGTGGCTGAAGGATGTCGCCGAGGCGTTCGGCCTGGGCGCGGCGGCCGACCGGATCATCGACGCCGAGGAGCGGGAGGTGCGCGCCGCCCTGGCCCAGTTCCGGCCCCTGTTCGAGCACAAGAAGGTGTTCCTCAGCGCCGGCGAATTCCGCGCCCTGGTCACCGCTCAGCTCCTGGAGGAGCTGGGCTTCGAGGTGAGCGGGATCCGCATGTTCCACCACGACGCCTTCGCCGACGACGAGTACGAGAAGCTGGCCGCCACCGCCAAGACCGACTACACCATCGACATCGCCAACGTCCAGCCCTTCGAGGAGGCCAACCTGCTGAAGAAGGTCAAGCCGGACCTGTTCCTGGGCCACGTGAACGGCAACTCCACCGCGGCCAAGCTGGGCATCCCCACCCACACCATCTACAACACCGGGCTGGCCTACATCGGCTACCGGGGCGCCTTCGAACTGGCCCGCCGGCTGCACCGGACCCTGAAGAACCCCGCCTTCAACCGCAACCTGAGCGCCTGGGCCAGCCTGCCCTACACCCAGGCCTGGTACCAGTCGGACCCCTTCTCCTACCAGAACCCCCGGGGGGCATCTCTGTGAGCGCCCACTTCATCGAACATCCCCGCTACACCTGCTCCCTGGGCGGCGCGACCTTCGCGGTCAACGCCCTGCCCGGCGGCATCCCCATCCTGCACGCGCCGGCCGGCTGCGCCGGAAGCTTCGCGTGGGCCCAGAACGGCGGCTCCGCCCTCCAGGTGGGCGGCAACTGCGGCAGCCTCTCCATCCCCAGCTCCAACCTGCAGGAGAGCGAAGTGGTCTTCGGCGGGGAGGCGCGCCTGCGCCAGCAGGTGAAGCACACCCTGGAGGTGGTGGAGGGCGGCCTCTACGTGATCCTCACCAGCTGCGTCACCGAAATCGTGGGCGACGACATCCTGTCGGTGGTGAAGGACTTCAAGGCCGCGGGCGTGCCCATCGTCGGCGCCAAGACCGGCGGCTTCAAGGGCAACGCCTACCACGGCTATGACATCCTGCTGCAGGCCCTGTTCAAGGACTTCCTGGAACCCCGCAGGGCCAAGGTGCGCGGCAAGGTCAACCTGTGGGGCATCGCCCCCTACCTGGACCCGTTCTGGCGCGGCAACCTCCTGGGCGCGCGCCGCCTGCTGGAGAGCCTTGGCCTGGAGGTGAATTCCTTCTTCACCCTGGAGGACTCCCTGGAGGCCATCCGCAACGCCGCGGAGGCCGAACTGAACGTGGTGGTCTCGGACGTCTACGGCATCGAGGCCGCCGAGGTCTTCCAGGAGCGGCACGGCACGCCCTTCCTCGCCACCTCCCTGCCCATCGGGCCCTCGGCCTCCAGCGCCTTCCTGGAAGCGGTGGCGGAACGGCTGGAGCTCGACCGGTCCGTGCTGGAGACCGTCCTGCAGGCCGGCAACGGCACCTACTACAAGACCCTGGAAGCGCTCACCGACTGCTACCAGGACATGGACCTGCAGCGCTACGCGGTGGTGGTGGGCGACGGCAACTATGCCGTGGCCCTCACCCGGTTCCTGGCCGAGGACCTGGGCTGGCTGCCGGAACTCACCGTATGCACCGACCAGCTGGACGAGGACGAGAAGGGGCGGCTCACGGCGCGCCTGGGCCAGGTGCGCAACGTCACCCCGCACCTGGTGTTCGAGACCGACGGCAGCGAGGTCATCGGCCACCTCAACCGGCGCTGGCCGCGCGCCCAGGGCCAGCGCTACTACGACGCCTTCAGTCCCGCCTTCGTGCTGGGCAGCTCCTTCGAACGCGAGCTCGCCCAGGCCATCGGCGCGCCGCACCTGAGCATCAGCTTCCCGGTGGCCAACCGGGCCATCCTCAACCGCGGCTACACCGGGTTCGGCAACGGCCTGACCCTGGTGGAGGATCTGCTGGGCGCCATCGTCAACGGCCGTTGAACAGGAGCCGCCATGCCCCAGGACACCCCCAAAGCGATCATCCTCAAGGCGATCCGCCTGGAGAAGACCCCGCGCCACCCGGTGGCGCTCCTGTCCGGGGGCATCTGGACCCTGAACCGCCAGGGCCTTTCCCTGGAGGAGGCCCTGGAGGCGGGCGCCGGGCGCTGCGCCGAAATCATCGCCGGTACCGCCGACCTGCTCCGCTCGGACATCGTGTGGACCGGTTCGGGCTACCACAACCTCCCGGTGCGCGGCCTGGGGGGCCAGATCCGGTTCCGCAAGAAGGGCGCCCCCGACGTGAAGGAGCCCCTGCTCACCGAACCCTCCGGCCAGGGGCTGGACCTGGACCGGCTGGCGGAAGACCCCGGCATCCGCACCCTCTGGGACACCACCCGCCTGCTTTCGCGCCAGGTGGGCGAGCACATCCTGGTGGGTTCCAGCGCCTGGGGCCCGTTCACCTACGCCGGACTGCTCTACGGCGTCGAGCGGCTCATGCGCGGCATCTACCGGGACAAGGCGGCAGTCCACGCGGCCCTGGCGTTCTCCACCGAGCTCAGCTACCGCTACCTGGCGCCGTTCGTGGCGGCCGGGGCCGGGCTCATCTCCGTGGCCGACCCCACCGCCTCGGGCGACATGATCTCGCGCCGCCAGTTCGAGGAGTTCGTGCTGCCCTACCAGCGCCAGGTGGTGCAGCGGATCAAGGCCCTGGGGGCCGCGACCCTGGTGCACATCTGCGGCGACATCACCGACCGGCTCGATCTCATACCCACCACCGGCGCGGGGATTCTATCCATGGACTACAAGGTGGACCTGACCCGGGCCGCCGAGGTGCTCCAGGGCAAGCTGGCCTTCGCCGGCAACATGAACCCGGTGGCGATCATGCAGTCCGAGACCCCCGAAGGGGTGGCGGCCGCCTGCCGCGCCTGCATCCAGAGCGCCGGGCCCGAAAGCAGCCACATCCTGATGCCGGGCTGCGACATCCCCCCGGGCGTGCCGCTGGAGAACATCCGGGCCATGGTGGACACCGCCTGGGAGAGCGCATGAGCGAGGCCGGCTTCACCGTGGAGGACGTCTCCTTCGCCTACGGGTCCAACCAGGTGCTGCGGCACATCGACCTCCGCATCGGCGCAGGCGAATTCCTCTGCCTGCTGGGCCCCAGCGGCTGCGGCAAGACCACCCTGGAGCGGCTGCTGGCCGGGCTTGAGCTGCCCGCTTCCGGGCGCATCACCTGGAAGGGCCAACCGGTGGCTGGGCCGAGCAGCGAGCGGGGCATGGTGTTCCAGGACTATTCCCTGTACCCCTGGATGACCCTCGCGGACAACATCGGGCTGGCCCTGGAACGCTCCGACCCTTCCCTCTCCCGGCCCCAGCGCCGGGAGCGCGCCGCCGAGTACCTGGCGGCGGTGGGGCTGCCGGGCAGCGCCAGGCAGTACCCGTTCGAGCTTTCCGGCGGCATGCAGCAGCGGGCCGCCATCGCCCGCACCCTGGCCCTGAGTTCCTCGGCCCTGCTGCTGGACGAGCCGTTCGGCGCCCTGGACCCCCTGAACCGGGCCCGGCTGCAGGACCTGCTCACCGGCATCTGGAGCGAATCCGCGCCCCGCCGGACCGTGGTGTTCGTTACCCACGACGTGGAGGAGGCGCTCTACCTGGGCGACCGGGTGGTGATGCTGGGGAGCGCCCCAGGCCGGGTGATCGGCGAGGTGGCGGTGCCCTTCCCGCGTCCCAGGCCGCGCCGGGCGCTTTACGCCGCCCCGGAATTCCGCCGGCTCAGCGACCTGGTTTCCGAACACTACCATTCCGACGTGCTGGAGCACATCAACGATCCCTGGACCCTGGTGGGACCGAAGGAGGGCATTTGATGGAAGATGTCATCGCCAACCTGGTCCGGGTCCAGCCCGGACCCAAGGCGCCGGAACGGTCATGGCGGTTCCGGATCCCGTGGGAGCCCGCACTGTTCATCCTCGCCCTGCTGGGCCTGTGGCAAGGCATCAGCAGCCTGCCGGGACTGCCCAACCCGGCCCTGTTCCCGTCCATCCGGGTCACCCTCCAGGCCCTTTTGCAATCCCTGCCGGAGCTGCTGAAGGGGACCTGGTGCTCCTTCCTGATCCTGGTTCCCGGCTACTTCAGCGCCGTGTTCCTGGGCATCTTCTGGGGCCTGATGGTGGGCACCACAGGCTGGCTGCAGCGCACCTTCTCGCCCTTCGCCCGGGGCGCGGCCCCGGTGCCGCCCACGGTCTACATTCCCTACGCCATCGCGCTGCTGCCCAGCTTCCGGGTCTCGGCCATCTTCGTGGTGTTCATCGGGGCCTTCTGGCCGGTGTTCACCAACACCGTGGCCGGCGCCGCGAGCATGCCCAGCCGGCACCGCGACAACGCCCGCATCCTCGGCCTGTCCCGCAGCTCCTACCTGCTGCGGGTGGTGTTCCGGGCGGCGCTGCCGCACATCTTCTCGGGCATGGCCGTGGGCCTGGCCCTGTCCTTCATCCTGCTCACCGTCGCCGAGCTGTTCGGCGCCAACGCCGGCCTGGGACGCTTCGTGCAGTACTATGCCGATTTCGCCGACTACCCGCGCATGGTGGCCGGGATCCTGTTCACCGGGTTGGTGACGCTGCTTGCCATGGGGCTGCTGGAATGGGTCCGGCGCCGTGCCCTGTTCTGGATTCGATAGGAGTCGCACATGTCTGAACCCGAAGGTCTGTTCCAGGGGCTTTCCGATGCCGTAGTGGAGATGGACGAGGCCCGCGCGCTTGAGCTGTCGCTGCAGGCCATCGCCGCCGGGGTCGATGCCTACCAGGCCATCGACCAGGGTCTGGTGCACGGCATGATGCGCGCCAGCCAGCTGTTCGAGGAGGAGGAGTATTTCATTCCGGAACTGCTGCTGTGCTCGGACGCCATGTATGCCGGCCTGGACGTGCTCCAGCCGCACCTGCCCCGGGACGAGCGCAAGGCCAAAGTCAAGGTGGTGATCGGGGTGGTGGAGGGCGACACCCACGACATCGGCAAGAACCTGGTGAAGATCATGCTCGACGCCTCCGGCTTCGAAGTGGTGGACCTGGGTCGGGACGTGCCGCCGCAGCGGTTCGTGGACGCGGCCGTGGCCGAGGGTGCCGGGATCGTGGCCATATCCACCCTCATGACCACCACCATGGACGGCATGGCCGAGGTGATCCGCATCCTCAACCAGGCCGGCCTGCGCGACCGCTTCAAGGTGATGATCGGCGGCGGCCCCATCTCCCAGGCCTTCGCCCAGCGCATCGGCGCCGACGGCTACGCCGTCAACGCCGCCGAGGCGGTGCGCCTGGCCAAGCGCCTGGTTGGCGCCAGCACGGGAGAGGCCGCCTGATGCCGCGGGACCAGATGACGCCGCTGGAACGGCTCGCGGCCTACAACCGCGGCGCCGCCATCGACCGCCTGCCCTGCGTGCCCATCGTGGGCAATACCGCCGCCCGGGTGATCGGGGTGAAGGTGTCCGCGTTCCGGGGCGACGGCGGCCTCATGGCCCAGGCCCAGACCGCCGCCTACCGGCGCTTCGGCTACGACACCATCCGGGTGTTCACCGATCTCTATACCCAGGCGGAGGCCATGGGGGCCCAGATCCGCTACCCGGAGGACGAGACCGCGTTCCTGGAGGCTCCGGCCATCCCCGACAGCGCATCCATCGGCCAGCTCCGCCCCGCCGACCCGCACCGGGACGGCAACCTCCCCGCGCATCTGGAGGCGGCCCGGCGCGTGCTGGACTCGGTGGGCCAGGAGGTCCCGGTCACCGTGGCCCTCACCGGCCCCTTCACCAACGCCTCCTTCCTGATCGGCACCGAGAACCTGGTGCGGCTCACCCTGCGCCAGCCCGAGGCGGTGCACCGGCTTTGCGAACTGTCCCTGCAGTCCAGCCTGGCCTATGCCGAGGCCATTCTCGCCACCGGCGCGGTGCCAAGCCTCACCGATCCCATGTCCTCCACCACGGTGGTCGGCCCGCGCCAGTTCGCCGCGTTCAGCCTGCCCTACCTGGCGCGGCTGGTGGCCTTCATCCGTGAGCGCGGCAAGGCGGTGACCTTGCACATCTGCGGCCGCACTGCCCCGGTCTGGGAGGGCATGGCCGACACCGGCGCCGCCTGCCTCTCCCTGGACGACGACCTGGACCTGGCGGAAGCGAAGCGCCGCATCGGGCATCGAGTGCGGCTCATGGGCAACGTGTCGCCCTCGGCGGTCATGCTCCAGGGCTCGCCCGCCGAGGTGCGGGACGCCGTGCGCAAGGTGGTCGCCGGGGCCGCGGACAGTCCCAAGGGGCTGGTGGTCGCCTCCGGCTGCAGTCTGCCCACTGAGACGCCTTTCGCCAACATCGACGCCATGCTGGACGCGGTGCGGGAGATCGGCGACCCCGCCCGCCAGGAGGCGAAGCCATGACGACCCTGACGCCCAAGGAACGCCTGCTGAGGGTGCTGCGCAAAGAGCCCGTTGACCGGCCCCCGGTCATCTGCACCGGCGGGATGATGAACGCGGCCATCGTGGAGATCATGGAGCGCACCGGCCACACCCTGCCCCGGGCCCACTTCGACGACGGATTGATGGGCGCCCTGGCCGAGGACGTGACCGAGGCCACCGGCTTCGAGAACCTGGGCGTCCCGTTCTGCATGACCGTGGAGGCGGAACTGCTGGGCAGCGAAGTGGACGCCGGAACCCTGGCCTGCGAGCCCAAGATCTCCCGGGAGATCTACGCCAGCGTGTCCCGGGTGGAGTTCCGGGACGTGGCGGACCTGGCCGCCTCCGGACGCATCCAGACCGTGGTCGCCGCCGCCGGCCGGCTGGCCAGGGCGCACCCGGACTATCCGGTGATCGCCAGCCTCACCGGGCCGGTGAGCACCACGGCCTCCATCGTCGACCCCATGACCTTCCTCAAGGAGCTGCGCAAGGACCCGGAAGGCGCCCACCGGGTGCTGGCCTACGTGACCGACCTGCTGGCGGAGTACGCCCGCCAGGCCCTGGCCGCCGGGGCCACGGCCATCACCATCGGCGATCCCACCGCCACCGGCGAGATCCTCGGCCCGAAGATGTTCGAGGCCTATGCCGCCCGCTACCTGAACCAGCTGGTGGACCGCATCCACGCCCTGGGCGCGCCGGTGATCCTGCACATCTGCGGCGACATGAACCGGGTCTGGCCCCAGCTGCCCGGCCTGCGCGCCGACGCCCTTTCCACCGACGCCATGGTCAGCCTCAAGACCCTGAAGGCCGAGTTCCCGCAGATCACCACCATGGGCAACCTCAGCACGTACCTGCTCCAGTCGGGGGGCCGCGAGCAGGTGGCCCAGCGCGCCCGGGCCCTGGTGCGCGACGGGGTGGACATCATCTCGCCCGCCTGCGGTCTTTCCACCTCCACCGCCCTGGGAACCATCGCCGCCATGACCGCGGCGGTCAAGGAGAACTGATGCCGACCATCCAGTTCAGGACCGCCGGGCTCAGCGCCACGGTGGAAGTCCCGGAGGGAACCAGCCTGCTGGAAGCCTCCCGTCGTTCCGGACTGGCGGTGGAGGCGCCCTGCAACGGCGTGGGCACCTGCGGCAAGTGCCGGGTGCGCATCGACGCCCCCGCCCATGTCCGCCACCCGCCGGGCCCGGCCGATCCCCGGGACGTCCTGGCCTGCCAGGCGGAAGTGGCGGGCGACCTGGTGGTGGAGATCCCCAGGACCAGCCTCACCGGGCTGCGGATCCTGGCCGAGGGCCTCTCGTCCAAGGTGGCGGTCGAGCCCCGGATCCGCAAGCAGTTCCGGCCGGAGACCGGCCGGACCGAGGTCTTCTCCGGTGCCGGGCTGCTGGATTCCGAGCCGGGCGACACCGCCGGGGAGAGCTTCGGCCTGGTGGTGGACATCGGCACCACCACCCTGGTGGCCTCCCTGGTGGACCTGGCCAGCGGCCAGGAACGGCTCAGCCGGTCCGCCCTGAACCCCCAGACCCGCCACGGACAGGACGTGCTCACGCGGATCCAGATGGGTTCCACCGCGGCGGGCCTGGAGCGGCTGCAGGGCGACTTGATGGCCGAGCTGAACCGCCTGACCGGCTCGCTCTGCACCGGCTCCGGGGTGGCGCCCGGATGCATCCACGAGGCGGTGTTCTCCGGCAACACGGTCATGCTGCACCTGGCCGCCGGCGCGGATCCGCGTTCCCTGGGCCGGTTCCCGTACACCCCCGTCCTGACAGGGCACCAGTACCTCGAGGCGCGCGACCTGGGGCTGGGGATCGCCCCCCGGGGCCAGGTCTACCTGCCGCCGGTCCTTTCCGCCTATGTGGGCGCGGACATCGTTTCCGGCCTCCTGGCCACCGAACTGCACCGGCGGCCCGGGGTCGTCCTGTTCGTGGACATCGGCACCAACGGCGAGATGGTGCTGTCCGTGGAAGGCCGGCTCACGGCCACCTCCACCGCGGCGGGGCCCGCCTTCGAGGGCATGAACATCGCCTGCGGCATGCGCGCCTCCGCCGGGGCCGTGGAACGGTTCGCCGTGGACGGAAGCGACATCCTCGTGGAGACCATCGGCGCCGGGGAGCCCGTGGGGCTTTGCGGCAGCGGGCTGCTGGACCTGGTGGGCGAACTGGCCCGGCACGGGTCCCTGGACCGCAACGGCCGCTTCGCCCGGGCCGGGCAGCATCCCCACCCGGGGCTGGGCCGGCGCCTGGAAAGCCGGGACGGCCGCACCGTGTTCCAGGTGGCCGGGCCGGTGTTCCTCACCCAGAAGGACGTGCGCCAGGTGCAGCTGGCCAAGGGCGCCGTGCGCGCGGGCATCGACCTGCTGCTGGGCTCCCAGGGGCTGGTGCCCGCCCAGGTGGACCAGGTGCTCATCGCCGGTTCCTTCGGCTACCACCTGCGCACCCCGACCCTGGTGAACCTGGGACTGGTGCCGGAGGCGTTCGCCGACCGGGTGACCTTCGTGGGCAACACCTCCCAGAGCGGGGGGCGGGCCTTCCTGGTGAACGCCCGGAGCCGGGACGACATGGCCGCACTCGCCTCCCGGGTCCGGGTGCTGGAGCTGGCCAACGATCCGGCCTTCGAGAAGACCTTCGTGGCCGCCATGGCCTTCCCGGCGCCGGGTGGCCCTCCGGAAGGTTTTCTCAAGTATTTTGGTAAGAAATGATTATCATGAGTGTCGGGGGGCCTTCCATGACCCCCAGCCCTGGAGCAGCGCCCATGAAATTTTCTTCCCGTGCCATCTATGGAATGCGGGCCATGCTGGCCCTGGCCAGAACCCATGGCCAGGGTTCCACCTTCCTCAAGGACATCGTCGAGCGCGAAGGCCTGCCGGGCACCTACCTGGAGCAGCTGATGGTGCCGCTGCGGAAATCCGGCCTGGTGCTGGCGGTGCGGGGCGCCAAGGGCGGCTACACCCTGGCGCACAATCCGGCCGAGATCTCCGTCCTGTCCATCCTGGAGGCCCTGGAAGGGCCCATGGTGCTGGCCGAATGCCCCTCCGGATCGGCCTGCTGCGGCCGTCCGGAGACCTGCGCCCTGCAGGACCTGTGGGCCGAGGGCAGCCAGGCGCTGAACCAGCTGTACCAGGGCATCTCCCTGGCGGCCCTGCTGGAGCGCCAGCGGGACAAGGAATCCCAGCCCAACATCAACTACGCCATCTGAGCCGCGCGCCGGGCCACCCGCAGCACCGCCAGCCCTGAAAGCAGGGTGATGGGGATGAGCACGATGAGCACCTGGGCGGCGGACCTGCCCACCCCCAGCAGCCCGCCCGCCAGGAGCGGGCCGGCGATGGTTCCGAACCGGCCCGCGGACACCGTGGCCCCCACGCCGGTGGTGCGCACCTCGCGGCCGTAGCAGAGCGGGGCCAGGGCGAAGATGGCCGCCTGGGCGCAGGTGACCGTGCCGCCCACCACGAAGGCCAGGGCCTGGGCCGAGCGGATCCCCAGGGGCATGAAGCCGAACAGGGCCAGGCAGAGGGCCGAAGCCAGGTAGGCCACCACCGGAGTGGAGGAGGTGAACTGCCGGTCCAGGAGCAGGCCGCTGACCGCCGCGCCCAGGGAGGAGCCGAGGTTGAAGGCCATCTGCACGAACTGCACCTGCCCCCGCTGGAGGCCCAGGCCCACCAGGAGGGTCGGCATCCAGCCCAGCAGGAGGTAGATCACCAGGAGCGTGCCGAAGGTGCCCAGCCAGAGGGACAGGGTCACCCCGGCATGGTCCTTCCCCAGCAGCCCGCCCAGGAACCGCCCACCGGATTCCGCCCTCCGCCCGCCGGGGGCCGCGCCGCGGGCCGCCGGCAGGAAGGCCAGCAGCAGCGGGGCCACCAGGATCGGCGCCAGGCCCCCCACCAGGTACACCGACCGCCAGCCCCGGCCGAACCAGCCGGACTGGATCACCGCGCCGGCCAGCAGCGCGCCGATGGGAATGGCGCAGTAGATGAAGCCCACCGCCCGTTTCTTCCATTCCACCGGACTGTGGTCGCTGGCCATGGCGATCACCGCCGGCATGGCCAGGCCCAGGCCCACCCCGGTCATGAAGCGGGCCGCGATCAGCGGCCCGAGCCCGCCGACCCGGACCGTCAGGAGTGAGAACAGCCCGAACAGGGCCACGCCCGACACCACCACCGGCCGCCGCCCGAAGCGGTCCGCCAGCATGCCACCCAGGGTCGAGGCCAGGAAGATGCCCAGCGAACTCGCCCCCAGGAACCAGCCGATCTGGACCGGAAACAGATGGAACTCGGGCGCCAGCCGCGGCGCGGAAACCCCCGCCGCCTGGAGGTCGAACCCCTCCAGGAGGAGGACCAGCGCGCATAGCGCCAGCACCTTGACGGTCCCCAGTTCCCGGGCCCGAGTCCAGACCAGGACCGGTGAACGCGATGAAGGTGCCTGCACGTGAACCCTTTTCGAAGCAAAGTGGAAGCCGGCGGTGGACCCGGGACCGTGCCAACCGTGGCGGGGATGGGGTTGCGGGATCCCTCGATTCTAGCGCGCCGGGGCCGCGGCGTTGATCCATGATTGCCCCCCATGGAAGCGCAAGGGCGCGTTGCCAACGGATGGGGAAGCGGGTAAGATCTACAGATCCCGCTCAGACGAAAGGCGGGAAAGGCCTGGGGCCGTCCGGCCCCAAACTGAATAAATTCAGCAGTTGCACCACCAGCACCCGTAGCTCAGTTGGATAGAGCGTTGGCCTCCGAAGCCAAAGGTCACGCGTTCGAGTCGCGTCGGGTGCACCAATAGAAACCCCAGTCAATCATAGGCTGGGGTTGTCTTTTACCGGCATGGATGTTTGCTTCGTCCTGGTGCTGGCCGTTCCAAGTCATGAGACGATGGCCAGAAAAAGGCTTGACTCTTCTCTTTTTGTGGCCACAATTAGAGTATGGAGATCGAGTTCGACCCCGCGAAGAACACCCGGAACATCGAACTTCGAGGCATTCGTTTTGATCTCGCGGCTGAAATGGAATTTGATTCCGCCTTGGTCATATTGGATACCCGGAACGACTACGGGGAGGACCGGTTCTCTGCCACCGGAATCATTGCTGGACGCGTCCATGTCCTGATCTTCAAACCCACTCAGGCTGGAATCCGAGTCATCAGCCTGAGAAAAGCCAACGAAAGGGAGGTCAAACGGTATGAGCAAGCGCAAACCAAACCCTGAATTGATTGATGATGAAAGCCCAGAACTGACGGCTGAAGATTTCGCCAGGATGCGCCCCATGCGCGAGGTATTCCCGGAACTCATTGAAGCCCAGCAGCGGGGCGAACTGAGGGTCAGAGGACCGCAGAAGGCGCCCACCAAAGAGCGCGTGGCTCTTCGCCTGTCCCCTGAGGTCGTGGAATATTTCCGAGGCACTGGCGCAGGTTGGCAGACCCGCATGGACCAGGCTTTGCTTGAGGCGGTGCATCGGTACAAGGCTGGCTGACCGCCCGTGGGCTCCGGGAGAAATGGCAAGGCTTGGTTCACACGGCCTCCGAAGCCAAAGGTCACGCGTTCGAGTCGCGTCGGGTGCACCCATAGAAACCCCCGTCAACCATAGACGGGGGCTGTTTTTTGCCGGGAATCCGGGCAGAGTCACATACCGTCAAGGGAATTTCGATATATGATGCAGAAACGGCGGGCCGTAAACCAGATCCCTCCATTCGGAGGGGCGCCCAGGGGTAGCCGACATATGCTCCCCGCGTCGTGGCAGCGCGGCAATGGATGTCACCAGGGACCGTCTCCCCTGATCCACATGAAAACGGCGGCGGTGCAGGATGCTCTTCCCCGGTCCGAGAAGCCGGGGACCTTTTCCCCCGAAGTGCCGGCCACCGGCGCCGGGGCGGGCCATCCCCCGTTCACCGGATCGGGAACGGCCCCCGTCCGATCAGGAGCTGGG
>JARLGP010000116.1 GCA_031292735.1 Holophaga sp. | reverse complement strand
CTCGGCGTACGAGTTCTTTACCCGAAGGAAACGAGGCCTCGCGTCTGCTCGAGACGCACCACCTGGAATTGGTGGGGTGGGTCGAAATGATTCCGCTATTCCGATCGGCCTACATTAGGTCAGGAATGTGAGTATTATTTCCCGAAAGCGTGTGCCAGAAGTTGTTTTTCCTTTTCAAGGATAAATATATCAACAAAAGAATAAATCTTTCACAGGCAGACGTGCCGTTTCACGGTCCCGGCCTGCAAGCGGTATTCCGAGTCATGGGGCCGGTCAGGGCTTCGCCCCCTGGGCCTTGCGCGCGGCCTCGACCTTGCCGGCCGCGGCGTCCCGTTCGGCCTGGCTGGGCTTGCCCCAGATTACCCGGTTGGGCCTGGCCTTGAGCAGTTCCAGCAGCTCTTCGGTGGAACGCAGGGTGCGGTCCAGGGACTTGAGGCTCTGGTCCGCGTCCGGGCTGGTCTGCTGCACGGCGGCGCGCAGGTCCCGGGTGAGCCCCTCCACTTCCTTCAGGGTGTCCGCCAGGCGGTCCAGGATGGTGCCGGTCACGCCCTGGTGCGCGCTCAGCTCGGCCTGGAGCTGGTCGAGGCTCTGCTTCAACGGCACCAGGGCCTGGTCCAGGTTCTGCACGAACCCGCCGCCCTGGCGCACCACTCCCCGGCTGTCCTCGGCCAGCTGGCGGTACGACTGCAGGGCCTGGTTCAGGTTCTGCAGCACGGCGCGCGCCTGGGGATGCTCCAGCACCACGCCGGCACCCCTGGCCTGGAGCTGTCCGCGCACCTCGTCCACGCCCCGGTTGAGGTTGGCCACCAGGTCGTCGATGTCGCCCACCAGGGTGGCCAGGGAGGGGCCCGAGGCGCCTTCCAGGACGCTGTCGGGGCCCAGCACCTCCCGGCGCTCGGCCGGCGGCGGCAGCTGCAGGTCCAGGTAGGAGCCGCCCAGGGGCTTGGCCACCACCAGCACCCGGGTGCCCTCCCACAGGACGATGTCGGTGCGCAGCCCCAGGTCGGCCAGGAAGTGGTACTGGACCCGGTCCCGCTGCAGCTGGATTTTCTCCACCTGGCCCACCCGCAGGCCCTGGAGCTGCACTTCGGTGCCCTCGGCCACGTCCGCCGCGCTCAGCAGGCGCACCTGCACGCGGGACTCCTTGCGGAAGATGGTGCGGAGGCTGCGCTGGAAGATGAAGCCCACGAACAGCGCCAGGGTCAGGAACACCAGCAGCCCGATCTTCGCGTCGTCCTTTTCCAGCCTCATGGCTCCCCCCCGGCGAACACCCGGCCGTTGCCGATGGTCAGTTCCGCCCCCAGGCTGGACATCCAGGCGCTGCCCACCAGCAGGATGGTCACGTCCGGGTCCTGGGCGGCCTGGCCCAGGATCTGCTCCGCGGCCCGGATCGAGGCCGGGTCCAGGCCCCCGGCGGGCCGGTCCACCAGCCACAGCCGGGACCCCTTGGCGGCGGCCCGGGCCAGGGAGGCCACCCAGCTTTCCCGGTTGCCGGGGACGGCGGGGCGCTGGTTCGCCCGGGGGCCCAGGCCGGCCTGCTCCAGCCAGTCCATGGCGGTGCGCTCCGCCGCCGCCCGCTCCTGGTTCTGGGCGAACTGCAGGGGCAGGGCCACGTTCTGCAGCAGGGTGAGGTTCACCACCAGCCCGCCGTCCGAGGGCACCCAGCCCAGGTGGCCCCGGCGCAGGAACGGGTGCGGCACGCCCGCCACCAGGGGCAGCCCGTCCAGCAGCACCCGGCCCCGGTCCGGCTCGGCGATGCCGGCGCACAGCCGCAGCAGCGCGGTGCAGCCGCCGCCGGTGCCGCCTTTGGCGTGGAACCGGGCGCCCCGCGGCAGCGCCCAGTCCAGGTCGCGGAACACGGCCCGGCCATCGGGGGCCAGCAGGGTCACGGCCTCCAGGGCCAGGAGCGGCTCAGGCATAGATCAGCACCGACAGGATGGCGCCGGCCAGCAGCAGCACCGCCAGCGACACCACCGAGGCCTTGGTGACCGCCTGGGGGATCTCGGTGGTGCTGCGCTTGACCCGCAGCCCGAACGAGGTGCAGACCAGCGGGATGGCGATGCCGAACACGATGCACTTCAGGAAGGTGGCGGTGAGCTCCCGGCGGCCGATGGCATCCCCCAGGGCGCCCAGGAAGAAGTTGAACGACACCGGCAGGCGCAGCCAGGCCACCAGGAAGCCGCCCAGCAGGGCCACGGTGTCGAACACGATCACCAGGGAGAACACCGAGATGACCCCGCCCAGCAGGCGCGGCACCAGGAGGTAGGGGATCGGGTCCACCCCGCTCACGTAGAGCGCGTCCAGCTCCCCGCTGAGCTTGCGGCTGGCCATCTCGGTGGCCATGGCGGTGCCGCTCCGGCTGATCACCAGGATCCCCACCATGAGCGGGCCCAGCTCCCGGATCACCAGCTGCGCGAGGATCTGGCTGATGTTCCGTTCCACCCCGAACGCGGAAAGCTGGCCGAACACCTGCAGCAGGGTGATGCCGCCCAGCAGCAGGGCGGTGAGCACGCACAGCGGAAGGGCGTCCAGGGCGGTGAAGCGGATCTGGATCCGGGTGATCTCGTGCACCACCCGCCGCTGCTCCCGGCTCAGGTGGAGGCCGCTCTGCACGCACATGCCCATCAGCCACGAGACCGACCCCAGCAGGGCGAAGGCGTGCCGCACCTTGGCTCCCAGGCCGCAAGCCAGGCGTTCCGGCATGGACTCAGATCTCGGTCTGGCGTCGCTGGGGACCATGAAAATACCCTAACAGCCGCGGGTTCACGGGGGACGCGGTAATCTTGGAGGATGACGACCAAGATCTGGAAATTCAATGTGGAGCCCGCCGAGGAATGCCTGCGGCTGGACCAGCTGATCTCCCTGCGCACCGGCCTGAGCCGGCGCAAGGCCCGGGCGGTGCTGCAGATGGGTGGGGTGCAGGTGGCCCGCAAGCGGGTCCGGGTGGCCGGCCGGACCCTGGCCGCCGGGTCGGAGGTGCTGGTGGCCCACGACGACTCCCTGGGCATTCCGCCGGATTTCCAGGTGCCGGTGCTGTTCGAGGACGAGTGGCTGCTGGTGGTGGACAAGCCGGCCGGCATGGCCTCCCAGGGCACCCAGGCCTCCGACCAGCACGACCTGAGCGCCCTGCTGCAGCGCCAGCGCCCGGGCCAGGTGCTGGCCCTGCAGCACCGGCTGGACCAGGGCACCTCCGGGATCCTGGTGATCGCCAAGCAGGCCTCGGCCCACCTGGGCAGCCAGTTCCAGGCCCGGACCATCACCAAGACCTACCTGGCCCGGGTGTCCCGGCCGCTGGAACCGGCCGCCGTGGACCTCCCCATCGGCCGGCTGCGGGGTTCCCATCCCGCCCGCTACGGCTGCACCGGCGACCTTGAGGAGCCGCGCCCGGCGCGCACCGAGTTCCGCCCCGCCAGCGCCGGGGAGTCGGCCGGGCTGTTGCCGGGGTGCTGGGTGGTGGCCGAGCCCCGCACCGGCCGCACCCACCAGATCCGGGTGCACCTGGCCCACCTGGGCGATCCGGTGCTGGGCGACACCTACTACGGGGGCGAGCCGTCCGACCAGCTCTGGCTGCACGCCTGGAAGCTGGAGCTGGAGCACCCGGTCACCGGCGCCAGGCTGTCCCTGGTGGCCCCGCCCACCCGGTTCCTGGCCCAGACCGGGCCGGCATGAGCCCGGACCGCCTTCCGCTGGTGTTCAACCCGGGCTCCGGGCGCGGCGGCATGGACGTGGACGCGCTCCTGGCCCGGCTGCCGGCCCCGTGCCGGGAGCGGCTGCGCCCGGTGCGGCTGGAGCCGCCGTTCGACTACACCGAGGTCATCGGCCAGGCCCGGGCCGCGGGGGGGCCGCTGCTGGTCTGGGGCGGGGACGGAACCATCCACCACGCCGGCCGGGCCCTGGTCCAGGTGGGCTGCCCGGTGGCCCTGGGCGCGGTGCCCGGGGGATCGGGCAACGGCCTCAGCCGGGGCCTGCGCACGCCCCTGGATCCGGCCGGGGCGGTGCTGCGCCTGCTGGAAGGGCGGGAACTGGTGATGGACCTGCCGCGCCTGGACGGGGAGCCGTTCCTGAACCTGTGCGGCACCGGGTTCGAAGCCGCGGTGGCCGCCCTGTTCGCCGGCGCCGGGGACCGGGGCTTCCGCACCTATGCCTCCGCCTCGCTGCGCCTGTGGCGCCGCCAGCCCGAGGTGGGGCTCGGCTGGAACGCCGTGCCCGCCGCCCAGGTGCCGCTGGGCCGCATGGACCGGCTCCGGGCCGCCTGGCAGGGCCCCCCCCAGGAGCTGCCCGAAACCGCATGGAGCCTTTGCTTCGCCAACCTGCCCCAGTACGGTTCCGGGCTGTGGATCGCCCCGGGCGCCGATCCCACCGACGGCGCCCTGGACTGGGTGCGGCTGCGCCGGCCGGGCTGGCTGGACATGATCCATCAGGTGCCGCAGCTGTTCCGGGAAGGCGGCCGGACCTCCCTGCGCCGGCAGGGCCGGATCCTGCGCGCCGAGGTCAGGCTGGACTCCGTCCAGCCCTGGCACCTGGACGGGGAACCGGGGGCGCCCCGGGACCGGGCCGAACTGACCGTCGAGCAGGGCGTGTTCCGCATGCAGGTGAGCCCGGAATGCCCCTGGCGCTGAGGGCGGAACGGGTACACTGGGGGTGGAGGGCGGTTCCATGACCAGTCCGATGCTCAGACACCCGGGTTACACCCTCGAGGACTGGAAGGTCTGGGAGGGGCGCTGGGAACTCATCAACGGGGTGGCCTTCGACATGACCCCGGCACCGAACCTGGAACACCAGGTCATCTCGTCCCAACTGCACCTTGCCATTGGCAACGCCCTTGAAGAAGCCAAGAAGAAGTCCGGCGGCGACTGCCTGGTCCTGGCCGCCCCGCTGGACGTGTACCTGGGCGATTCGGTGGTGGAGCCGGACCTGGTGGTGGTGTGCGATCCGGCCAAGAAGTCCAGGCGCGGCATCGAGGGCGCGCCCGACCTGGTGGTGGAGATCCTCAGCCCGCGCACCGCGAGCAAGGACCTCACCCGGAAGCGGTGGCTCTACGAAACGTTCGGGGTGCCGGAATACCTGGTGATCGACCCGGACGAAAGGGTCGGCCTGCTGCTGCGCCTGGTGGACGGCACGTACCGGGAGGCGGCGCGCATCGAGTGGGGTTCGGAGGTGGCGCTGCTGGACGGAAGGCTGGCGGTGCCCCTGGGCTGATCAGGGGCCGCAACGATCTGTTCAGGTTGATTCTAGACAAAGGCTCACCAGCCCTGGATCTGCCGCATGGCCTCGTACAGCCCCACCGCCGCCGCCTGGGCCAGGTTCAGGCTGCGGTGGAAATCGCCGGGCATGGGGATCTTCACCAGGCCGTCCGGGTAGGCTTCCAGGATCTCCCGGGGCAGTCCGGCGGTTTCCCGGCCGAACACCAGGCCGTCCCCGTCCCGGTAGGCCACTTCGGTGTGCCGGCGCGTGCCCTTGGTGGTGAAGAACCACAGCCGCCGGGCCGGGTTGCGCGCCAGGAGATCCTCCCAGTCCCGGTAGTGGGTGGGGTTGAGGTGCTCCCAGTAGTCCAGCCCGGCCCGGCGCAGCTGGGCGTCCGAGGTGTCGAAGCCCAGGGGGTGCACCAGGTGCAGCTGGGTGTTGGTGGATACGCAGAGACGGCCTATGCTTCCGGTGTTCTGCGGGATCTCCGGGTTGTGCAGGATGATGTGCAGCGGCATGGGGTCATTGTAGCGGATCCCGATACGATGAATGTGGAGGACGGCGCCGTGATGCTGGTGGAAGCCAACCCGGACCAGGCCCGCGAACGCAGCCGGGCCACCCACGAGGCCTGGGGCGGGGAGCTGACGGTGGACGGCTACGTGGGCCTGGACGCGCGGCTGCGCGCCCAGCCCTGGCCCCGGGAAACCCTGTCGGTGTGGCTGCTGTGCGGCGCCGGCGGGGTGGTGCTGTCCAGCTGCGAAACCTACCGGATGCCCAGCCGCCTGGGCCGGGTGGCGGGGCACAGCTACGGCATCGCCAGCGTCTACACCGAGCCGGGCAAGCGCCGGAAAGGCTACACCACCGAACTGCTGTCCCAGCTCGGCTCCCGCCTGGTGGAAAGGGACCGGGCCCAGGCCATGGTGCTGTTCTCCGACGTGGCCCTGCGCACCTACCAGAAATCCGGGTTCGCGCCCCGGCCCGCGCTGAACCTGGCCTGCACGGCGCTGCCGGGGGACCCCCGGGACGGGGTGGACGAACTGGTCACCGAGGGCCTGGCCGCCCAGTCCCTGGCCGCGATGCCGCCCCCGCCGGACCGGTTCGCCATCCTTCCGGTGCCGACCCAGGTGGACTGGCACCTGGAGCGGGAGCGGATCTTTTCGGAGATGCTGGGGCGGTCCCGGCCGCCGGCCTGCGGGGCCCGGCTCGGCGCTGCCGCCATCCTGTGGGCCGCGGATCCCCGGGAAGGCGAGCTGACCGTCCTGCTGCTGCACGCCCCGGCGCCGGGCCAGGCGCGGGCCCTGGTCACCTGCGCCCGGCGCGTGGCCCGGGCCGCCGGGCTGAACCGCGTCATCCTCTGGAATACGCCGCTGGACCTTGCGGGAGCCGGAACCCTGGTCGAAGACCGGCTGGCGCGGCTGGATTCGGTGCCGATGATCCGCCCGCTGGACCCCCGCCTGCGGGCCGCGGACTGGAACTGGATTCCCAGGGTGATCTGGGTCTGATGCATCATTGAGTGCGAAGGAGCCTTCCATGTCCGATCCCAACTGCCTGTTCTGCAAGATCGCCGCCAAGCAGATCCCTGCCACCATCGTCTACGAAGACGCGGAGGTGGTGGCCTTCAAGGACATCGCGCCCCAGGTGCCGGTGCACCTGGTGCTGGTGCCCAAGGCGCACTGCGCCGGCCTCAACGACCTGAGCCCGGAGCTGGCCCCGGTGGTGGGCCGGATCGCCCTGGTGGCCAAGAACCTGGCCGGCCAGATGGGCATCGCCGCCAGCGGCTACCGGCTGGTGGCCAACTGCGGCGCCGACGCCGGCCAGACCGTCCAGCACCTGCACTTCCACCTGCTGGGCGGCGCCCCCATGGGCGGGCGCATGGCCTGATATCATTCAGGCACCATGTTCAATCCGCCCCATCCCCTCACCTACCTGGATTCCATCCGGACTTTCCTGAAGGAGGACTGGGGCACCCAGGACTGGACCACGGCCTCGGTGCCGGACCGCTCCATGACCGGCTCGGTGGTGGCCAAGGAGGATCTGGTGCTGGCCGGGCTGCCGGTGGCGGCCGAGGTGTTCCTCGCCGTGGACCCCACCCTGGAGGTGCATGCCCTGGCCCAGGACGGCGACCGGGTGGCCCACGGCAACCCGGTGCTGGGGATCAAGGGCTCCAGCCGCGCCGTGCTCATGTGCGAGCGGGTGGTGCTGAACCTGCTGCAGCGCCTGTGCGGCACCGCCACCCTCACCCGGGCCTTCGTGGACGCGGTGGCCGGCACCGGCGCCACCATCCTGGACACCCGCAAGACCACCCCGGGCCTGAAGCTGCTGGAGAAGTACGCGGTGCGCTGCGGCGGCGGCTCCAACCACCGGCTCACCCTGGGCGACGGCGTGCTGCTCAAGGAGAACCACATCGCGGCCGCCGGCGGCATCCTGCCGGCGGTGCAGAACGCCCGGCGGGTGGCCCCCATCCTGGTGCGGATCGAGGTGGAGGTGGAGAACCTGGACCAGCTGTCCCAGGCCCTGGCCATTCCGGACATCGACGGGGTGCTGCTGGACAACATGAGCGTGGAGATGATGCGCGAGGCGGTGGCCCTGCGCCAGGCGGCCGGGAGCCGGATCTTCCTGGAGGCCAGCGGCAACCTGGGCCTGGAACGGGCCCGGGCGGTGGCGGAGACCGGGGTGGACTACCTCAGCGTGGGCGCCCTCACCCACAGCGCCCCCGCGGCGGACCTCAGCCTGAGGCTGGTGTAGCCCGCCGCCGGGGTAACCGAACCTTTATGTTGATTTTTCCTCGACGGGCTAGCCATCTCGCTATTCAATGGTTCAAGTCTCCGCGCTAAAAAATAAACATGATGTCCTCAGATCGTTGCATCCGTCAGGAACGGGCTTCAGGAATCCCCCTGGGCGTTCGGGCTTGCGGGGAAGGCGTTATTCCAATGGGGATTTGATGAACCACCCGATGAAAGCCATCCCGATCCATGGGGCCCGGCACCGGCAGGGCGCCGAGGCGGCTGGGTGAACGGGCCCGTCTCGTTCCTGGGGCGTCCCGCCCTGAAGACCTGGATCCCCGTCCTGCTGCTGGGCTGCGCCGTGCTGCTGGTGGAAGCCCTGGGCTATGCCGCCTACCAGGTCCAGGGCACCTTCCTGGTGCGGGACGGCCTGGAGCGGATGAGCTACCTGGCCGAAAAGAAGGCGGCCCGCATCGATGCATGGCTGGAGGAACGGATCGGGGACGCCGAGATCACCGCCCAGGATCCCCTGCTCAAGGATCAGCTCCGGGCGATGGGTTCGGTCTGCGACCCCGCCCTGGGCCGGAAACTGGACCAGCGGCTGCAGATCCTGCGACGGGCCCACCGCTACGCCTCGGTGCACCTGCTGGCGCCGGGGGGCGGGACCCTGGCGGCCACCGACCCCGATCCGCTGCTGCCCTATGAAGCCCAGGCGGTAGCCGAGGGATCCGGGAACGGGCCCCGGATCATCTGGACCGCGCAGGCCCGGCCCGGGCTCGGCCCCCAGCTGTTCCTGGCCTGCCTGGCCCGGATCCAGGACGGCAGTCCGGGCCGGGTGCTGGGGACCCTGGTGTTCCGGCTCGATCCGGCGATCCTGCTGGGCGGCGAAGGGGTGGGCGGCTGGCCCACTTCCAGCCCCAGCGGCGAGACCCTGCTGCTGGCCCGCAAGGGGGACGGTATCCAGGTGCTGAACCCCACCCGGCGCCGGGGCGCGCCGGTGCTCAACCTGCCCTTGGCCCGGCGGGACCTGGTGGGGGTCCAGGCCGAGACGGTGGGCGACGGCCAGCACTGGGGCGTGGACTACCGGAACGTCCCTTCGGTGGCGGTGTCCCGGCGGATGAAGGTGCTGCCCTGGGTGCTGATGGTCAAGCTGGACCGGGACGAATACCTGATGCCGGTGCGCCGGCTGGTGTGGACCTATGCCGGGCTGGGCGGGCTGTTCCTGGCGGTGGTGGCGGGCTTCCTGGTGGTCTGGTTCCAGCGCGAGCGGGGCCGGCTGGCGGCGGAAAGCCGGGCCATGGGCAGCCATCTGGAGTTCCTGGGCCGCTACGGCAACGACATCGTCCTGGTGATGGACCAGGACGGCCGGGTGCTGGAGGCCAACGACCGGGCGGTGGAGGCCTACCAGCGGACTCGGGAGGAGCTTTGCCGCCTGCACATCGTGGACCTCCGGGTCCCCGAGGCCAAATCCGACTACCCGGAGCAGTTCGAACAGGTCAAGCACGCCAGCGCCATCCGCTTCAAGACCCGGCACCAGCGGCGGGACGGCACCCCGTTCCCGGTGGAGGTGAGCTCCATGGCCTTCGACCTGGACGGCCGGTCCCTGGTGCAGAGCATCATCCGCGACATCACCGAGCAGGAGCAGTACGAATCCCGGATCCGCGCCCTGAACGAGCAGCTGGAGCAGCGGGTGCAGGAGCGCACCGCCCAGCTGGAGACCGCGTTCCGGGAGATGGAGGCCTTCTCCTATTCCATCTCCCACGACCTGCGCGGGCCCCTGCGCGGCATCGACGGCTTCAGCCACGCCCTGCTGGAGGACTACCAGGACCGGCTGGACGCGCAGGGGCGGCACTACCTGGAGCGGATCCGGCTCGGCATCCAGCGCATGGGCTGGATGATGGACGACCTGCTGGACCTGTCCCGGTTGAGCAAGCACGAACTGACCCGGACCACGGTGGACCTCAGCGCCCAGTGCCGCCAGATCCTCGAGGAACTGGAGCAGCAGGAGCCCCGGAAGGCGCGGCTGGCCATCCAGGACGGCCTCCTGGTCAATGCCGATCCCCGGCTCATGCGCCTGGTGCTCAGCCAGCTGCTGAACAATGCCTGGAAATTCACCAGCAAGCGCAAGGAACCCCGCATCGAATTCGGCGCCGCACCGCAGGGGCCCGACACCTTCTTCGTCAAGGACAACGGGGTGGGGTTCGACATGGCCTACGCCAGCAAATTGTTCGCCCCCTTTCAGCGTCTTCACGATCCTGCCGAGTACACTGGCACCGGAGTGGGCTTGGCCATCGCCCAGCGCATCCTTCTCCGCCACGGCGGCCGGATCTGGGCCGAGGCGGCCGTAGACCAGGGCGCCACCTTCTTCTTCAACCTCCCCACCTGAAAGGTAAGCCATGGACAAGCAGATCATTCTCCTGGTGGAAGACAACCCGGACGATGTGGAACTCACCTTGCGGGTGCTGAACACCCACCACATCGCCAACGAGGTGCTGGTGGCCAGGGACGGCGTGGAGGCGCTGGACATCCTGTACGGCACGCCGGGCCACCCGGCCGGCCGGATGCCCTCCGTGGTGCTGCTGGACTTGAAACTGCCCAAGCTGGACGGGCTGGAGGTGCTCCGGCGGATCCGCTCCGAGCCCGCAACCGCCCGGCTGCCGGTGGTGGTCATGACCACCTCCCGGGAAGAGCGCGACATCGTCTCCAGCTACGAGCTGGGCGCCAATAGCTACGTGCAGAAGCCGGTGGGCTTCGAAGCGTTCGCCGAAGCGGTGCGGTTCCTGGGGCTGTACTGGCTGCTGCTGAACGTGCCCGCGGGCCAGTAGAGGAGCGGCTTTGACCTCACCGCTCAAGCTCCTGCTGGTGGAGGATTCACCGGACGACGCCGACCTGCTCCTGCTGGAGCTGCGCCGGGGCGGGTTCCAGGTGGAGTCGGTGCGGGTGGACACGGCCGCGGGCATGGAGATGGCCCTGGCCGGCCAGGCCTGGGACCTGGTGCTTTCCGACTACCGGATGCCCGGCTTCACCGGCATGGACGCGCTGCGGATCATCCAGGCCAGCGGTCTCGACATCCCCTTCGTGCTGGTCACCGGCGCCATCGGCGAGGAGGCCGCGGTGGCCGCCATGAAGGAGGGGGCCCACGGCTACGTGCTCAAGCACAACCTGGTGCGGCTCTGCCCGGCGGTGGAGCGGGAGCTCAGGGACGGCGCCGCCCGCAAGGAACAACGCCAGGCCAAGGAGGATCTGGCCAGGAGCGAGGAACGCTACCGGGCGCTGTTCGAGCACTCCCCCATCCCCATGGCGGTGCACGACTATTCCGGGGTCAAGCGGATCCTCGACCAGCTCCGGGCCGACGGCGTGCAGGACTTCGCCGCCCATTTCGACGCGCACCCCGAGCTGGTCCTGGCCTGCTCCCAGGCGGTGAAGGCCAAGGAGGAGAACCAGGCCCGCACCGGGTTCTTCCTGGACGAGGCGCGGACCGGGATTCCCGGCAACCTGCGCCTGCTGGGCGGGGGCGGGGTCTGGCCGGTGTTCCAGGACGAACTGGTGGCCCTGGCCGGGGGGGCCACGGTGTTCCGCGGCGAAGGCTCGCTGCGCACCCCGGGCGGCGAACAGAAGGTGGTCTCGCTCTACCTGTCGGTGGGCCCGGGCTACGAGGCGGACCTGGGCCGGGTGCTGATCTCCTTGATCGACGTCACCGAGCGGGTGCAGATGCAGGCCGCCCTGCGCGACCTGGACCGCATTTCCGCCAAGGGCCAGATGGCGGCCTACATCGCCCACGAGATCAACAACCCCCTGGCCGGGATCAAGAACGCCTTCGCCCTGCTGGAACCCGCCATTCCCATGGACCACCCCCGGCGCCACTACGCCGACCTGATCAAGCGGGAGATCGACCGCATCGCGGGCATCATCCGCACCATGTACCACGTGCACCGGCCCCCTTCCGAGGAACGGGGCGACGTGCTGCTGCACGAGGTGTTCCAGGACATCCACAGCCTGCTGGTGCCCATGTGCCGGGCGGCGGGGGTGCGGATCGAGCTGGACCTCGAGGACCCGGCACTGAAGGTGCGCTTCAACGGGGGCATGCTGCGCCAGGTGATCTTCAACCTGGCCCAGAACGCGGTGGAAGCCTCGCCCCGGGACGGCAGCGTGGTGCTGGGCGGCCGCCGGACCGCGGACGTGACCGAAATCACGGTGCGCGACCAGGGCCCGGGGATCCCGCCGGAATGGGCCGCCCGGGTGTTCCAGCAGGGCTTCAGCAGCAAGTGCGATTCCGAAATGAGCGGGCTGGGGCTGGGTCTTTCCACCTGCAAGAGCATCGTCGAATCCTCCGGCGGAACCCTCGATTTCAGCTCGGCGGTCCCGGGGCAGGGCTGCACCTTCCGGGTGCGGGTGCCCAACCCCGGCGTCCCAGGGTAAGCTTGCATTTGAACCGTCCCAATGAGAAAGGATGCATCCATGGATACCCCGGCCCGGGTTCTCATCGCCGACGACGAAGAGCTGTTCCTGCTGTCCACCGCCGACCTGCTGCGCCAGGAGGGCTACCTGGTGGACTGCGCCAAGGACGGCCAGGAGGCGCTCCAGCTGCTCGCCCAGACCCGCTACGACATCCTCCTCTCGGACATCCGCATGCCCGGCAACGCCGGCCTGAGCCTGATCCAGGACATGCCGGAGCCCAACCGCGAGCTGCCGGTGATCCTGATGACCGGCTACCCTTCGGCCGATACCGCGATCCAGGCGGTCAACCGCGCGGTGCTGGCCTACCTGGTGAAGCCCATGGAGTTCCAGGACCTGATGGTCCAGGTCCAGCGGGGCGTGGCCCAGCGCCGGATCCAGCTGAGCGTGTCCGCATCGGCCCAGCGCATCCAGGCCTGGGCCGGGGAAATGGCGGCCCTGGCCGGCGGGCCGGGCGGGGTGCCGGTGCAGCAGGTGCTGGGCGCCATGCTTGGCCGCATGGGCGAGGCCCTGCTGGACATGAAGCAGCTGGTGGACCTGTCCAGCCTCGAGCCGGACGGGCAGGCCTGCACGGTCCAGCATTGCCCCCGGCTGGAAAGCTACCAGCGGATCTTCCAGGAAGGCATCGCCATCCTGGAGCAGACCAAGGGCGCCTTCAAATCCAGGAACCTGGAAGACCTCCGGCACAAGATGGAAGGCGCCGTGGAAAATCGCTCCCGCTGAAAAATTAGATCCTTGACAAGGGATCCAGGAATGCGATGTTATAACCATCAATAGTTCTGGATCTCAATCCAGGGCCACCTTGGCGGGCAGGGCAAGGACCTGCAAGTTGAAGGCGCAACCGTCTCATCCCCTCATTGGCGGATGACGATTGCGCCTTTTCGCGTCTTCCGAGTTCGTTCCATCCAGGATCATCCGCGCCGCCGTCCCCCCGGGACGGAAAGGAGAAGGTTTGGCCATGTTCAACCAGGCATCCAACGGGCTGCCTCCTTCCCCGGAGGTGGAGCGCTTCTTTCACCTGCTGTCGGAAATCAGCCGGAACCAGCAGCTTCTGCTGGACGAAACCCGGTCCTTGCGCGCCCGGGTGATGGAACTCGAAGCCCGGGCGGACGGCCGGAACCAGGGCCCGGCTGCGGGGCAGGAGGGGCGGCCATGACCTCGTCGGTGCCGCTGCGCGTGCTTCTGGTGGAGGACAGCGAGGACGATGCGCTGCTCACCCTGCTGGAGCTGCGCAAGGGAGGGTTCCGCACCGATTCGGAACGGGTGGAGACCCGGTCCGGCATGGAGCGCGCCCTGGCCGAGCGGCCCTGGGACCTGATCATCTGCGACCACGTGATGCCCGGCTTCAGTTCGGCCGGGGCGCTGGACGTGATGCGCAAGCGGGCCCTGGACCTGCCCTTCATCATCGTTTCCGGAGTGGCGCCCGAGGACCTGGTCACCGCCGCCATGCGCCAGGGGGCCCACGACTTCATCTCCAAGGGCAACCTGGTGCGCCTGGTGCCGGCGGTGCAGCGGGAGCTCAAGGAGGCGGCCCTGCGCCAGGACCGCCGCCGGATCGAATCCCGGCTGGCGGAGAGCGAAGCGCGCAACGAGATGCTGGCGGCGGCGGTGGAGCAGGTGGCCGAGGCCATCGCCATCTCCGGCCCGTCCGGCGTGGTGTCCTACGCCAACCCCTCGTTCGAGGCGCTCACCGGGTTCCAGGCGGCCCAGATCCAGGGCTGCGCCCTGGGCGAGCTGCTGGGCCATCCGGACGTGGCCCGCGCGGTGGCCCAGGCCGCCCAGGGCCGCAGCTGGGAGGGCCGGATCTCCCTGTCCGTCGACGGCACCCACCCCCAGGAGGTGGATGCCACCTTCTCGCCGGTGCGCGACCCCGGGCACGCGGTGCAGAACCTGGTGGCGGTGCTGCGGGACGTGACCAAGGAAGTGGAACTGGAGCGCCAGCTCCGGCAGGCCCAGAAGATGGACGCCCTGGGCGTGCTGGCCGCCGGCATCGCCCATGACTTCAACAACGTGCTCACCACCATCCTGGCCTCGGCCGAGCTGATCAAGTGCAGGATCGAGCCGGACGACCCCATCACCCCCAAGGTGGACGCGATCCTGCACGCCGGGCTGTGCGCCGCCGGGCTCACCAAGCAGATCCTCGGGTTCAGCCGCAAGGCCGACGAGAAGCGCCTGCCGCTGGACCTCACCGCCATCGTGCGGGACGGTCTGCACACCCTGCACAGCAGCATCCCGGACAACGTGGAGCTGCGCGAGGAGCTCACCAGCGGGGTCTGGGTGGAGGCCGACCCGACCCTGATCCACCAGGTGGTGCTGAACCTGGCCATCAACGCCATCCAGGCCATGCAGCCGGCCGGCGGCGTGCTGCAGGTCTCCCTGAGCGAGAACGTGGAGGAGGGGCGGATCAAGGGCGTGCCGGTGAGCCGCTGGGCGGTGCTCACCGTGCGGGACTCCGGCTGCGGCATGGACGAGACGGTGCAGGAGCGGATCTTCGAACCGTTCTTCACCACCAAGCCGTCCGGCGAGGGCACCGGGCTGGGGCTGGCCATGGTGCACGCCACCGTCACCAAGGCGGGCGGCCGCATCGCCGTGCAAAGCGCGCCGGGTCTGGGCACCACCTTCGAGATCCACCTGCCCACCGCCGAAGTGCGCGAGATGCCCCTGGGCGAGGCGCTGCCCGCGGACGCCGGCGGCACCGAGTCGATCCTGTTCCTGGACGACGACCAGATGACCGCCGCCATCGCCCGGCTGGGGCTGCAGAAGCTGGGCTACCGGGTGGCCAGCTTCACCCGCCCGGAGGATGCCCTGGCCGCCTTCATTCAGCAGCCGGACGGCTTCGACCTGGCCTTCCTGGACCTGTCCCGGGGCGGCGCCGACGGCATGGACCTGGCCCAGCGGCTGCAGGAACTGCGCCCGGACCTGCCGATGATCCTGGTGACCGGCCAGGCCTCCGCCGGCGCCCTGTCCGCCAGCGTCCACGCCAGCTTCCAGGGCATCGTCACCCGGCCCTTCACCGCCCTGGACCTGGCCAACGCCCTGCGCAAGGCCATGCTGTCCCGGCCCAAGCCCGAGGCCGGTGCCAAGCCCGCGGCCAGCGGCCAGAAGCCGCTGATCCTGCTGGCCGAGGACAGCCGCACCACCCGCGGGCTGATCCGCTCCGGGCTGGAACGGGGCGGCTACGCGGTGCAGGAGGCCCGGGACGGGCTGGAAGCCTGGGAACTGTTCACCGATGCCCCGCACGGGCGGCGCTTCGACCTGCTGCTCACCGACGTGGTGATGCCGCGCATGGACGGGCTGGAGCTGGTGCAGCTGGTGCGCAAGGCCGATCCCGCGCTGCCCATCGGCGTGCTCACTTCCAACGAGGACAAGGAGACCCTGAAATCGGCCATGCACCTGGGGGTCAACGAGTTCCTGAACAAGCCGTTCGAACTGGGCGACCTGCTGGCCTGCGTGGAATCGCTGCTGGCCGAGCGCTCCACCCGGCTCGACGTGCGGCGCTCCCAGGAGACCGCCCGCGCGGTCCGGCTGGCCCAGCGCTCCATGGTGGCGGCCCCGGAGAAGGGGGTGCCCCTGTTCACCCTCTACGAGCCGCTGTCCGACGCCGGCGGCGACGTGTTCCGCTGCTTCCGCTGCGCCGACGGCTCGATCCTGTTCGTCCTGGCCGACGTGGCCGGGCATTCGGTGCTCAGTTCCTACGCCGTGGCCTCGTTCCTGGGCATGCTTTCCAGCTACGTGGGCGAAAGCTACGGGCTCATGGCCCTGTCGCCCAACAACGACACGGGCGAGGCCGAGCTGCCCTGCAGCCAGCACGGCTGCGGCTGGTTCGGCCACGTGCCGTGCGACCCGCTGCCGCACCTGGCCAGCAAGCTGAACCACGGGATCCAGAGCGGCCCCTTCTCGGAAGTGCCGGTGTGCACCCTGCTCGGCCTGTGGACCCCGGCCACCGGACGGCTCCAGCTGCTCAACGCCGGCATCCCGCACGGCATGCACTACCGGCGGGCCCGCAACGAAGTGCGGCCGGTGGTGCTCAACGGCACCCCCCTGGGCGTATTCCCGGAAGCGCTCCTGGAAGGCGCGGTGCTCCAACTGGAGCCGGGCGACCGGCTGCTGTTCGGCACCGACGGCTTCTTCGAAGTTTCGGCCGCCGGCAAGGGTCCGTTCCAGGACCTGGTGCCCGGCCACTGGCAGGCCTCGGCGGCCTCGCCCCTGGACTGGTCGCTGAGCGTGATCTGCGAAGCGGCCCGCAGTCACGGCGACGGGATGATCGCCGACGACCTGCTGGTGGTGGGCTTCGAACAACCGTCCCTGGAACGGGAGCAGAAGGAGATGGTGCTCCAGTTGCCCTCCACCCCCCGGGCCATCGACCTGGCCTGCGACCGGCTCAATGATTTCCTGAAGGCCCCGGGGCGGGACTGGACGGTGGAGGCGGAACGGCGCTTCGACATCGTCATCGCCGTGCGGGAAGCCCTGTCCAACGCCGTGTTCCACGGCAACGGCAACCGCCCCGGGGCCTCGGTGCGGCTGAACTGCCGCCCGGATTCCGAACAGCGCCAGCTGGTGGTTTCGGTGGCGGACGACGGCCCGGGCTTCGACCTCGAGGCCCACCAGTCGCCCAACGATCCGCTGTCCGAGCGGGGCCGGGGCCTGGCCCTGATCCGGCACCACGCCCAGGAGGTGCGGATGGCCGGGAGCGCCTTGACCATGACTTTCAACCTTGAGGAGTGCAGCCATGCCGACCAGTAAGCCCCCTATTGTTTCCGCGACCGAGGGCGAAGTCCTGCGCCTGGCTCCCAAGGTCGACCTGGTGGCCAGCACGGTGGAGATCCAGCGCGGCGCCATGATGAAGGCCCTGGATTCCCGCCAGGGCGCGGTGGTGCTGGACCTGTCCGCGGTGGAACAGATCGATTCGCTGGGCATCACCCTGGTCCTGGGCCTGTTCAAGACCTGCCAGAAGGCCGGCAACCCGTTCCGCATCGAAGGGGTCCGGGCCGACATCATGCGGGTGTTCCGCCTGTTCAACCTGCCGAAGTTCTTCAGCATCCTCGAGGCGTAAGGTCATGTCCAGCATCGTGGATGAAAGCATCATTTCGGACTTCGTGGCGGAAAGCCGCGACCACCTCAACGCCATCGAGCCCGACCTCCTGACCATGGAACAGGGCGGCGCGGAGCTGTCCAAGGACCTGCTGAACCGGGTGTTCCGGGCCATCCACAGCATCAAGGGCGGGGCCGGGTTCCTGGCCTTCGAATCGCTCAAGGGCCTGAGCCACGTCATGGAGAGCGTGCTGATGCAGGTGCGCGACGGCAAGCTCGGGGTCGACCCCGAGCTGATGGACGCCGTGTTCGCCGGCATGGACCGGCTGCGGGCCATGCTGGACGACATCCAGGCCAGCGACCGGATCCCCTGCACCCAGGAGATGGAGCGGTTCCGGGCCATCCTCGACGGCAAGGGCATCGACCAGGGCGTGCAGGTCAAGGCGCGCAGCAAGGACGCCGAAGGGCGCAAGCGGGAATTCGACCTGGACCGGGAGAGCGTGAAGTCGGCCCTGGCCCACGGCATGAACCTGTTCCACGCCACCGCCTTCCTGCGCCGGGACATCAAGGACAAGGAGATCACCCCCCTGGCCTTCCTGAACAACGCGCTGTCGGTGGGCGAGTGCCTGGACGCCTACATCGACCTGATGGCCCTGGGCGACCTGGGCACCTGCCTGGAGCAGGACATCCCGGTGATCATCCTGTTCGGCTCGGTGCTGGAGCCCGACCTGGCCGCCTTGGCCCTGGACCTGCCCCCGGAGCAGGTGGTCATGCTCGACATGAAGGCCCTGCGCAAGCAGCTCAAGGCCTCCGCTCCGGCCCGGCCGGTGGAGCCGCCGGTGTCCCGGCCGGTCCGCGAGGAGCCCGCCGAGGAGGCCGAGGCCCTGCCGGAGGCCGCGCGCGGCCCCCGGGTGGGGGACAGTTCCGACACCCTGCGGGTGCGGGTGGACCTGCTCACCGGGCTGATGAACCAGGCCGGGGAACTGGTGCTGAGCCGGAACCAGCTGCTGCGGGCGCTGGACGGGCACCGCAAGGACATCCCGGGCCTGGCCGCCATCCTCCAGAACATCAGCCAGGTCACCTCGGAGCTGCAGGAAGGCATCATGCAGACCCGGATGCAGCCCATCGGCACGGTGTTCAACCGGTTCCCGCGGATCATCCGCGACATGGCCCGGCAGCTGGGCAAGCAGATCGAGATCCAGATCAAGGGCGCCGAGGTGGAGCTGGACAAGTCCATCGTCGAACTGCTCACCGACCCGCTCACCCACATCATCCGCAACTGCGCCGACCACGCCATCGAAGCGCCGGATGTCCGGCGCAAGGCCAAGAAGAACCCCACCGGCCAGCTGCTGCTGCACGCCTACCACCAGGGCGGCCAGGTGATCATCGCCATCACCGACGACGGCCGCGGCATCGATCCCAAGACCGTGCTGGCCAAGGCCATCGCCAAGGGCATCGTCAGCGAGGCCCAGGGCCGGGAGATGACCGAGCGGGAGATCGTCAACCTGGTGTTCGCCCCGGGCTTTTCCACCGCGGAAACGGTGTCCGACATCTCCGGCCGGGGCGTGGGCATGGACGTGGTGCGCTCCAACACCGAGAAGCTGGGCGGCCACGTGGAGCTGGAGACCCAGACCGGGGTGGGCACCACCGTGCTGCTGCGGCTGCCCCTGACCCTGGCCATCATCCCCTCCATGATCGTCGGGGTGGGCGGCAACCGGTTCGCCATCCCCCAGGTGAACGTGGTGGAGTTCGTGTGGGTGCGGGCCGCCGACGTGGCCCGGCGGATCGAGCGGGTGCACGGCGCCGAGGTGCTGCGCCTGCGCAGCCGGATCCTGCCGCTGGTGCGGCTGGCGGACGTGCTGGGCATCCCGCGCACCTTCATCGACCCCGGCAGCGGGGAGCGCGCCCCGGACCGGCGCCAGGAACTGGCCGACCGGCGCGCCCTGGAAGGCGAGCGGCCCGTGGCCGGCGACCGGCGCCAGGCCTGGCGCAGCGACTACAACATCGTGGTGCTGCGGCTGGGCTCCAACCAGTTCGGCGTGGTGGTGGACGAGCTGTTCGACATCGAGGAGATCGTGGTCAAGCCGCTCTCGGAGTTCGTGCAGAACTGCAAGTGCTTTTCCGGCGCCACCATCATGGGCGACGGCCGGGTGATCATGATCCTCGATGCCGGCGGCCTGGTCACCCAGGCCCACCTGCACTTCGCCGACCTCATGGCGGAGGAGAAGCTGCGGGTGGAGGAGGAGAAGCGCAAGGCCGCCCTGGCCGCCTCCAAGCGCCGCTCGGTGATCGTCTGCACCGGCGCCCCCGGCGAGTACTTCGCCATTCCCCAGGACCAGATCATGCGCCTGGAAAAGATCCAGACCGCCGACATCCAGCTGGTGGGCGAGCGCCCGTTCGTGGACTACCGGGGCCACGGCCTGCCGCTGATCCATCTGGACCAGATCATGGAAGTCAACCCGGTGGATCCCGGCCTCAAGGAGGTGTTCGTGGTGATTCCGAAGGTGATCGAGCGGGGCGCGGTGAGTCAGGCCAAGGCCGGCATCGTGATCTCCGACATCATCGACGCGCTGGACGTGGAAGTGGAACTGGAAGCGGTCAAGGTCAAGGGCCCCGGCATCCTGGGCTCCGCCATCCTCCAGCACAACCTCACCCTGTTCCTGGAGCCGCTTGAACTGCTCCGGGCCGAGGGCCTGATGACCGGGGTGGGCGCATGAACCAGTACTCCACCTTCCGCCTCGGCGACCGGCTGTTCGGGCTGGACCTCATGATGATCCGGGAGATCAACCGGATCCTGGACATCACCCCGGTGCCCCACTCCAGGAGCCACATCCGCGGCCTGATCAACCTGCGCGGCCAGATCGTCACCATCCTCGACCTGGGGGTGCGGCTCGGCCTGGCCCGGCAGGAGATCATCGACACCAGCCACAACATCATCCTCAAGACCAGCGCGGAGCTGGCCACGGTGCGCCAGGAGGGCGCCGAGCCCTACACCACGTCCAACGACCTGGTGGGCTTCCTGGTGGACGCCATCGGCGACGTGGTGGAGGCGGACGAATCGACCATCGAGCCGCCCAGCGCCAACGTGAGCGAAGCCGAAGGCGGCTTCCTTTCTGGCGTCATCAAGACCGACGCCGGCCTGCTGGTGCTTCTGGACATCCATGAAATCCTGCACGGCGAATGACCTGAACCGCATGCCAAACATTCCCTTTTACCCCATTGGAGGCACCCCGTGACATTCATCGACAATACCAAGATGGGCCCGAAGCTCATTGGCGCGTTCCTGCTGGCCACCCTGTTCACGCTGTTCGTGGGGATCTTCGGCATCGCCAAACTGCAGAGCGGCGCCGGTGCCGACACCAGGCTGTACACCAAGATGACCGTGCCGCTGGGCCAGCTGACCGACATGCAGGACAGCTTCCAGCGCACCCGGGTGAACCTCCGGGACGCCCTCCTCACCGGCGACGCCGTCACCTATGGTCGCCGCATCGCGGAACTGGACAAGAAGGTGGACAACGACGGCGCCGATCTGGCAAAGAACATCATCAGCGACGAGGGCGCGGCCGCCTACAAGAAAGTCACCGACAGCCTCACCGCCTACCGCAGTCTCATGCCCAGGCTCCTGGGCCTGGCGGCGGCCGGCAAGAGCCACGAGGCCCAGGCCATCATCACCGGGGAGGGCAAGGCCCGGGTGGATGAGGTCAACCGCTCCCTGGATGATTTCCAGGCGCTGATGCTCAAGCAGGCCAAGGAAGGCTGGCAGGCCAACGTCGCCCAGGCCAGCTCCGCCATCACTGCCATGATCGTGGTGATGGTGCTGGCCGCCCTGATCTGCATCGGCCTGGGCATCATCATCGCCCGTTCCATCGTGGGCCCGCTGCAGCGGGGCGTGGAGATGATGCGGGAGCTGAGCCAGGGCCACCTGGGCATGCGCCTGAAAGTGACGCGCAAGGACGAGATCGGCGACCTGGCCACGGCCCTGGACGCCTACGCCGAGCACCAGCAGGTGGATTCGGTGGGCGCCCTGAAGCGGATCGCCGCGGGCGACCTGAGCGTGACCCTGACCGCCAAGGACGAGCATGACGAGATCACCCCGGCCTTCATCCAGGTGACCAACGCCCTGCGCGGCATGGCCGCCGAGACCCAGGGCCTGGTCAAGGCCGCCGTGGAAGGCCGCCTGGCCACCCGGGCCGACGCCAGCAAGTACCAGGGCGAGTACCGGAACATCGTGCAGGGCGTCAACGACTGCCTGGACGCCGTGATCGGCCCCCTGAACGTGGCTGCCGGCTATGTGGACCGCATCTCCAAGGGCGACATCCCGCCCAAGATCACCGACAAGTACAACGGCGACTTCAACGAGATCAAGAACAACCTGAACACCTGCGTGGACGCGGTGAACGCCCTGGTGGCGGACGCCGGAATGCTGACCAGGGCGGCGCTGGAAGGCAAGCTGGCCACCCGGGCCGAGGCCACCAAGCACCAGGGTGATTTCCGCAAGATCGTGCAGGGCGTCAACGAGTGCCTGGACGCCGTGATCGGCCCCCTGAACGTGGCCGCCGGCTACGTGGACCGCATCTCCAAGGGCGACATCCCGCCCAAGATCACCGACAAGTACAACGGCGACTTCAACGAGATCAAGAACAACCTGAACACCTGCGTGGACGCGGTGAACGCCCTGGTGGCCGACGCCGGCGTGCTGCACAAGGCGGCCATGGAAGGCACCCTGTCGGTCCGCGCCGAGGCCACCAAGCACCAGGGCGATTTCCGCAAGATCGTGCAGGGCGTCAACGACACCCTGGACGCGGTCATCGGGCCGCTCAACGTCACCGCCGACTACGTGGACAAGGTGGCCAAGGGCATCATCCCGCCGGTCATCACCACCGAATACAAGGGCCAGTACAACGCCATCAAGATCAACCTGAACAACATGGTCGCGATGATGAGCGAGCTGCTGGCCGAGACCGACAAGATCATCAAGGGGGCGGCCGAGGGCCAGCTGGGGGTCCGGGCCGACGCCGGCAAGTTCGTGGGCGGGTGGAGCAAGCTGGTCGGCGGGATCAACGACGTGGTCAACGAGCTGGCCAGCCGGCTGAGAATCACCGCCGACTACGTGGACAAGGTGGCCAAGGGCATCATCCCGCCGGTGAACACCCACGAAGCCAAGGGCGAGTACGAAGCCATCAAGGCCAACGTGAACAACCTGGTCACCCTGATGGGCGACCTGCTCAGCGAGACCGGCAAGATCTCCGAAGCGGCCGTGGCCGGCCACCTGGGCACCCGGGCCGACGCCAAGAAGTTCCCCGGCGGATGGTTCCAGCTGGTGGACGGGGTGAACAAGACCCTCGACGCGGTGATCGTTCCGCTGAACGTTTCCGCGGGCTACGTGGACCGCATCTCCAAGGGCGACATCCCGCCCAAGATCACCGACAACTACAACGGCGACTTCAACGAGATCAAGAACAACCTGAACATGTGCGTGGACGCGGTGAACCTGCTGGTGGCCGACACGGCCACCCTGAGCAAGGCCGCGGTGGAGGGCAAGCTGGCCACCCGGGCCGACGCCGCCCGGCACCAGGGCGACTTCCGCAAGATCGTCCAGGGGGTCAACGAGACCCTGGACGCGGTGATCGCCCCCATCAACGAAGTCCAGCGGGTCATGGGCGCCATGGAAAAGGGCGACCTCACGGTGCACATCGCCAACGACTACCGCGGCGACCTGCAGAAGCTGGTGAACGCGGTGAACAACACCGCCAGCACCCTGGCCCAGACCGTGGCCGACATCGGCAACAACGCCAACACCCTGGCCAGTTCCAGCGAGGAGCTCACCTCGGTGTCCACCTCCATGGCCAACGGCGCGGAACAGATGACCCAGCAGTCCAACACCGCGGCCGCCGCCACCGAGCAGGCCTCCGCCAACGTCAAGAACATGGCCGCCGGGGTGGAGGAGATCAGCGCCAACGCCACCACCGTGGCCAGCGCCTCCGAGGAGGTCTCGGTGAACCTCAGCACCGTGGGCGCCGCGGTGGAGCAGATGTCCTCCAACATGAAGGTGGTGGCCAGCACCAGCGAGAAGATGACCGCCGCGGTCAATTCGGTGGCCACCGCCATCGAGGAGATGTCGGTGTCCCTGAACGAGGTCTCCAAGAGCTCGGGCCAGGCCGCCTCGGTGGCCAGCAAGGCCGCCCAGAGCGCCGGCAACACCGCGGCGATCGTGGACAAGCTGGGCGCCAGCGCCCAGGAGATCGGCAAGGTGGTGGACATGATCAAGGGCATCGCCGCCCAGACCAACCTGCTGGCGCTCAACGCCACCATCGAGGCGGCCAGCGCCGGAGAAGCCGGCAAGGGCTTCGCCGTGGTGGCCAACGAGGTGAAGGAGCTGGCCAAGCAGACCGCCAGCGCCACCGAGGACATCCGGGCGCAGGTGGCCGGCATGCAGGGCAACACCCAGCAGGCGGTCAAGGCGATCGATGAGATCGTCCACATCATCAACGAGATCAACAGCATCTCCGGGAACATCGCGGCCGCCGTGGAAGAACAGACCGCCACCACCAACGAGATCTCCAAGAACGTGGGCGACGCCGCCCGGGGCGCCAACGAAGTGTCCAGGAATGTCCAGCAGGCGGCCCTGGGCGCCAACGAGGTGTCCAAGAACGTCCAGGAGGCGGTGAAGGGGGTCAACGACATCGCCAAGAACATCAACCAGCTCGCCGGAGGCGCCAACGACGTGGCGCGCAACGCCGGCGAGGCGGCCAAGGGCATGAACGACGTGGCCAAGAACGTGCAGTCGGTGAGCGGCCAGGCCAAGGACACCACCCGGGGCGCCGGCGACACCAACGCCTCGGCCAAGGAGCTGGCCCGGCTGGCCGAAAAGCTCCAGGGCGATGTGCGAAAGTTCAAGATCTGATGGCCTATACCTCGTTTTTCCGGGATGCCGATGCGCTCACTGCCATAGGCGACATCGTCATCCCGGCTTTGGCCCACTGGCGGGCCATCCAGGTCTGGGACGCGGGCTGCGCCTCCGGGGAGGAAGCATTCACCCTGGCCATGGTGTTCGCCACCAGGCTGGGCCCGTTCCCGTTCCGCAACCTGGACATCCTCGCCACCGACTATGAGGAGAGCAGCTTTCCCCAGTTCGCCCAGCAGATCGCCAGCGCCCAGTACACCCGCAAGGACCTGTTCTGGGTGCCCCAGGAGCACCGGGACGCCTACTTCCTGGCCACCGGCGACCCCGAGCAGTTCCAGCTGGTGCCGGAACTGCGCGAGCGGGTCCGCTACCTGCAGCACGACCTGCTGACCCTGGTGCCGCCGGAAACCGGGAAGTCGCTCATCGTGTGCAAGAACGTGCTGATGCATTTCTCCCCGGAGAACCAGGTGCGGGTGCTGGAGATGTTCCACCAGGCCCTGGTGCCCGGGGGCTACCTGGCCCTGGACGGCGCCCAGGCCATGCCCGCGTCGTGCGGGCACTGGTTCCCGCGGGTGGATCCGGGGCTGCCGCTGTTCCAGAAACCCCCGGCCTGAACCATGCGCATCCTCCCCCTGCATCGCAACGACCCTTCGGACTACTCCTGCGTGGCCTACTGGGTCCTGGGCGAAAACAACACCGTCGCCGACCGCAACACGCTGATCGACACCGGCAGCGCCGCCCCGGGCAACCTGGCCTTCTTCCTGGACGAAATGACCATGCGGCCCAAGGGCCTCGGCAAGCAGGCCGTGGAGCAGGTGATCCTCACCCACGGCCATTTCGACCACACCGGCGGGCTGTCGGGGCTGGAGGCGCGGTTCCATCCGGAGCTGTACGCCTGGCTGCCCCGGGGCGGGGTCCATCCCGTCCAGGACGGCACCACCCTGGTGCTGGGCGACCAGAAGGCCTGCCTGCTGCACACCCCGGGCCATTCGGACGATTCCATCTGCGTCTACGTGCCGGAAACCGGCGTCCTGTTCTCCGGCGACACGCTGTACCGGATCACCGATCATCACGGGGTGTATCCCAGGGCCTACCTGGACTCCATGGAACGGCTGGCGGGCCTGACGGTGCGGGCCATCTACCCGGGGCACGGCAGCCCCGTCCTCGAGGACCCCATGGGGTTCATCCAGGGCTGCCTCGACCAGGTGCGCCAATCGCTGATCCTGGACTGAGGTTTCGATGAAGCTGATCTACGACGACCGGTTCCTGGACTCCGGCTATGCCGACGACAACGCGGCCATGGCCGGACGGATGGAGGCGGCGTTGAGCGGGCTGCGCGGCGGGCCATGGTCCTTCATGGCGCCGGTGCCGGCCAGCGCCGAGCAGCTGCTGCTGGCCCACGACCCGGACTACCTGCGCCAGGTGGCCCGGGACCCGGCGCGCTTCGCCATGGCCAGCCTGGCCGCGGGCGGGGCCATCCTGGCGGCGCGCCTGGCCCACGGCGGCGAGCCCGCCTTCGCCTGCGTGCGCCCGCCGGGGCACCACGCCGCCCGGGCCGACGCCTGGGGCCACTGCACCTTCAGCAACGTGGCGCTGGCCCTTCTGGTGCTGCGGGCGGAGCACCGGATCGACAGCGCCCTGGTGCTGGACATCGACGCCCACACCGGCGACGGCACCCGCAAGGTGCTGGCCGGCTGGCCCGGGGTGGAGGTCTTCAACCCCTATGCCGGCGACGCCAGGGACTACCTGGAACTGGTGGAGGCGCGCCTGGCCGCCACCGCCGAGACCGGCATCCTGGCGGTCTCGGCCGGCTTCGACGCCTACCTGCACGATGTGGGGCACAAGCTGGACACCGGCGATTTCGAGCGGATCGGCGTCCTGGTCCGCCGCACCGCGCAGCGGGTCTGCCGCGGCCGCCGGTTCGCGGTGCTGGAGGGCGGCTACTACCTGCAGGACCTGGGCGCCAACGTGCTGGCCTTCTGCCGGGGGTTCGCCGGATGAGCGTGGACCTCGGCCAGGAACTGGAACTGATCCAGCATCCGCGCCGCCCGGAGCTGGGCGAGTACGACTGGTTCGACCTGGAACGGGGGGGGACCCAGGTGGGCAAGACCCGCTGCCGCATCGAGCCCGGGCAGTTCACCGTGTTCTCCATCATGGTCTATCCCGAGTTCGAAGGCCACGGCTACGCGCGGCGGGTGATCAACCATTTTCAGCGGGAATACGGCCTGATCATCGCCGACCGGGTGCGCTACCAGGCACGCGCCTTCTGGGCCAAGCTCGGCTTCCAGGCGGAATCCCTGGACCGGTACGTATGGCGCAGATGACGACCGCATGACTGTTTGGAAAGAGACCCAGCCGCGATACACTGGTTCCGGACGGCGCTTTCCGGCCCGGTTCGCCTTTCTTCACACCTAATGCACCTTCTTGGAACGGATCCATGCATGGATGACCAGAAGCTCCGGGTATTCATCGTCGACGACACCGTCGTCTACCGGCGGATCCTGAGCGACGTGGTGGAAGCCATGAACGACGTGGTGCTGGTGGGCACCGCGCCCCACGGCCGGCTGGCCATCGCCAAGCTGGAGCAGACCCCGGCCGACCTGGTCCTGCTGGACGTGGAGATGCCGGAGATGGACGGCCTGGAGACCCTGGGGGAACTGCGCCGGCGCTTTCCCGACATCAGCGTGGTGATGATCAGCGGCTCCAACCAGGGCTCGGCGGAAACCACCATGCGCTGCATGGACCTGGGGGCGCTGGAATTCCTGCGCAAGCCGGAGGGCAGCGACCCCGAGGCCAGCCGCAACGAGCTGAAGGAGAAGCTGCGGCCCCTCATGCGCCACGTGCAGACCCGGGTCAACCTGCACCAGGGCACCGGGCTGCCGGTTGAACCGGTGGCGGCCCGGCGGGTCCAGGCGGAGCCGGCCCGGGTCCGGGCGCCGCAGCCCGCCCCGGCGCCCAGGCCGGGCCGGATGGGCCCCATCCCCGGCCGGATCGACGTGGTGGCCATCGGGGTCAGCACCGGCGGCCCCAACGCGCTGGCCGAAGTCATTCCCAGGCTGCCCGCCGGCTTTCCGGTGCCGATCCTGCTGGTGCAGCACATGCCGCCGGTGTTCACCGCCTCCCTGGCCCAGCACCTGGACCAGAAATCCAAGGTCTCGGTGCACGAGGCCCGGGACGGCGAACCGGTGCTGCCCGGCTGCGTCTACCTGGCGCCCGGGGGCAAGCACATGGTGATCCGGCGCCTGCCCGACAGCGAGGATGGGGCCTCCGCGCCCATCATCGGGCTCAACGAGAACCCGCTGGAGAACAGCTGCCGGCCCTCGGTGGACGTGCTGTTCCGCTCGGTGGCGGCGCACTACGACGGCAACATGCTGGCGGTGGTCATGACCGGCATGGGCAACGACGGCTGCGAGGGGGTCCGGGCCATGAAGCGGCGGGGCTGCCTGTGCCTCACCCAGGGCGAAGCCAGCTGCATCGTCTACGGGATGCCGCTGGCGGTGGACGAGGCGGAGCTTTCCGACGAGCAGGTTCCGCTGGACCGGCTGGCGGACCGGATTACCCGGCTGGTGCGCAAGGGTAGGGGGAACTGATGCCGGAGGCCATCACCGCCAACGAGTTCAAGCTGCTGCGCGACCTCATCGAGGACTCCTGCGGGATCGCCCTGGGCGACGAGAAGGCCTACCTGATCGAGACCCGCCTGGTGGGGCTCATGACCGAGAACGGCTGCGAGGACTACGGCTCCTTCTATCGGCTGGTGGCGCGGGACCCGGAGCACAAGCTGCGGGACAAGATCGTGGACGCCATGACCACCAACGAGACCCTCTGGTTCCGCGACAACCACCCCTTCATCATCCTGCGGGAGAAGCTGCTTCCCGCGCTGGCCGAGGAACTGCGTAGCGGCAACCGGTTCCGCATCCGCATCTGGTCCGGGGCCAGCTCCACCGGCCAGGAGGCCTACTCCATCGCCATGACCGTCCACGAGTTCTGCCAGGCCAACCCCGGCCTGCGGCCCGAGCAGTTCGAGATCATGGCCTCCGACATCTCCCCTTCGGCCCTGTTCCTGGCCAAGAGCGGACGCTACGACGAGGCCGCCCTGAACCGCGGCCTGGGCAGCGAGCGCCGGAGCCGGTTCTTCCATCCGGACGGGCGGGTCTGGGTGGTGAACGACGAGCTCAAGCGCATGGTGACCTTTCGCAAGTTCAACCTGCAGGACCCCATGGAACCCCTGGGCCACTTCGACATCGTGTTCCTGCGCTACGTGTGCATCTATTTCTCGGATCCCTTCAAGCGGCAGATCTACCAAGGCATCGCCAAGCTGCTGGCCCCCGACGGCCACCTGCTGATCAGCGCGGTGGAGTCGCTGCGGGGGATCACGGACGCGTTCGTCCAGTTGAGCCACGCCGGCGGGAGCTATTATCGTTGCCTGCCATCATGCTGAGAGGTGCGTGAATGCCTAAAGTGCTTTCGGTTGACGACTCCGGGGTGATGCGCAGGATCATCGGCCGCACGGTGGATGTGCTCGGCTACGGCTTCCTGGAGGCCAGCAACGGTCTGGAGGGGCTGGAGGTCCTGGCCAAGCACCACGAGGACATCGCCCTCATCATCCTGGACGTGAACATGCCGGAAATGGACGGTTTCGAGTTCCTGGCGAAAATCAAGGCCAATCCGGACTTCAAGTCGATCCCCGTGATGATGCTCACAACCGAATCCGAGCGGGGCAAGATCATCCAGGCGATCCGGGCCGGGGCGGTGAACTACATCTGCAAGCCTTTCACGCCCGAGGACCTCACCGTCAAGATCACCGACAGCCTGGGGGCCGGGATCTGACGATCCGGCCATGAGGGGCAGGGGCCGCATCCGGGGCGCAATCCCCGGGGCATGATGGTGTATACTGCCTGCATACCATAAACCTTGGCTCATCTTCCCATTCGGTCACGGAGGAGACACATGGCGGACTCTCTCAACGTGCATTACCTTTCACGCAAGATCCATTCCCTGACGGGGCTGGTTCCGGTGGGAGCGTTCCTGGCCTTCCATTTGTGGGAGAACTCCATGTCCCGGGAGGGCGGGGCGTTCTTCAACGAGCACGTGGTGAAGGGCATCGAGCACCTGCTCAACTACAAGCTCGCCATCGAGCTGGTGCTGGCCTGCGCCATCCTGTTTCACGGCATCTACGGGCTGGTCATCTGGTGGCAGGGAAAATCCAACCTGAGCCGCTACCGCACTTGCAGCAACCTGCGCTACCTCCTGCAGCGGATCACCGCCTTCACCACGTTCGCCTTCATCCTCTGGCACGTGTGGATGACCCGGGTGGCGGCCGGGACCGACCCCAGCGTGGCCGTCGACCTGTTCGGGCACATGCAGCGCATGTATGCCAACCCGGTCACCGTGGTGCTGTACATCATCGGAATCGCCGGCGCGACCTTCCATCTGGCCAACGGGATCTGGCTGGCCGCCATCACCTGGGGGCTCACCACCCATCCCCGGTCCCAGAAGCTGTTCGCCTATGCCTGCACAGCCGTGTTCGCGGCGACCACCTTCCTCGGCCTGCACGCACTGTGGGGCTTCAACCACCGGTTCTTTTGATCTCCACCAGGAGCTTGAGTCATGGCAAATAAGCCGAATGTCATCGTAGTGGGCGGCGGCCTGGGCGGGTTGTGGGCCGCCTTGCGGGTGGTCGAGGGCGGCTTCCCGGTCGACCTGTTCTCCCTGTTCCCGGTCAAGCGTTCCCACTCCTGCTGCGCCCAGGGCGGCATCAACGCCGTGCTGGACGTCAAGGGCGAAGGCGACAGCGTCTGGGAGCACATCGTCGACACCATCAAGGGCGGCGACTACCTCGCCGACCAGCCCCCCATCAAGAGCCTGTGCGAAGAGGCCCCCGGACTCATCCGCACCTATGACCGCATGGGCGTGACCTTCAGCCGGACCCCCGAGGGGATCATGGACCAGCGGCTGTTCGGCGGGGTGAAGAAGCGGCGGACCGCCTTCGCCGGCGCCACCACCGGCCAGCAGCTGCTCTACGCGGTGGACGAGCAGGTGCGCCGCCAGGAGTCCGAAAAGAAGATCCGCAAGTTCGAAGGCTGGGAATTCCTTTCCGTGGTGCAGGACGACGAAGGCCGCTGCCGCGGCATCTCCGCCATGAACCTGGAGACCATGGCGGTGGAGACCTTCCCGGCCGACGCGGTGATCCTCGCCACCGGCGGGATCGGCCTGATCTGGGGCCGCTCCACCATGTCCACCAATTCCACCGGCGCGGCCGCCTCGCGGGTGTTCCAGCAGGGCGCCAAGTTCGCCAACGGCGAGTTCGCCCAGTTCCATCCCACCGCCATGCTCGGCCACGACAAGCTCCGGCTGATGACCGAAGCCTGCCGCGGCGAGGGCGGCCGGATCTGGGTGCCCCGCATCATCGGCGAGAAGCGCGCGGCGCCCGACGTTCCCGAAGCCGACCGGTTCTATTTCCTCGAAGAGTGGTATCCCACCTACGGCAACACGGTGCCCCGCGACGTGGCGTCCCGCGCCATCTTCCGCGCGGTGCGGCACATGGGCATGGGCGTCGGCGGCGAGAACATGGTCTACCTGGACCTCACCCAGCTGCCGCGCAAGTTCCTGGAACAGCGTCTGGGCGGCATCTTCGAGATGTACCAGACCTTCTCCGGCGAGGATCCCTACGTGACCCCCATGAAGGTCTACCCCGCCATGCACTACTCCATGGGCGGGCTCTACGTCTCGTTCGAGAAGGACGCCAAGACCGGCGCCATGAAGCACGGCAGCGCCACCAACCACGCCACCTCGATCCCCGGCCTCTGGGCCTGCGGCGAGTGCGACAGCGCCTACCACGGAGCCAACCGGCTGGGCGCCAATTCCCTGCTGTCGGCCTCGTTCAGTGGCCGGGTCGCCGGCGAATCGGTGGTGGCCTTCCTCAAGGGGCTGCCCAAGGCCCGGCCGGCCGTTCCCGAGGCCCCGTTCGCCCAGGAAAAGGCGCGCCAGGAGGCGCTCAACCGCGCCGTGGTGAATTCCACGGGCCCGGAGAACCCCTTCGCGCTGCACCGCGAGCTGGGCGAGATCATGCAGGACAAGGTCTTCGTCGAGCGCGACAACAAGGACCTGGACGCCGCGCTGGAAGGCATCCGCCAGCTCAGGGACCGGTTCAAGCGGATCACCCTGGACGACACCGGCGTGAAGACCAACCAGTGCCTGTCCTGGGCCCGGCAGATCGAGGACATGATCGTGCTGGCCGAGGTGATCACCAAGGGCGCCCGGCTGCGCGACGAGTGCCGCGGTTCCCACTACAAGGCCGAGTTCGAGATCAAGTGCCCCGAGGGCAAGTTCGCCGGCAGCCCGGAGTACGAGGATTACCGGGCCCGTTGGAAGGCAAGCAACGAGAAGTGGCTCAAGACCACCGTGGCCAGCCACACCCCCGACGGCCCGTCCTTCGAATACGCGCCCGTCGACATCTCCATCTTCCCGCCGGAAGCCCCTAGAGACTACCGCTGACGCGGTGTCGGAGACCATCATGACCCAGGAGATCCACTTCAAGATCAAACGCCAGGACGACCCCAGTGCGAGCCCGTACTGGGAGGAGTTCCGGATGCCTTACGCGCCCGCGCACAACGTGGTGTCCGCCCTCATGTACCTGCGCGAGCATCCGGTCAACAGCCAGGGCCGCAAGGTCCAGCCGGTGGCCTGGGAGTGCAACTGCATGGAGGAGGTGTGCGGCGCCTGCGCCATGCTGGTGAACGGAACCCCCCGCCAGGCCTGCGCCGCGCTCATCGACGAGCTGGAGCAGCCGATCGTGCTGGAGCCGCTCACCAAGTTCCCGGTGGTGCGCGACCTGCAGATCGACCGGAAGAAGATGTTCGACGCGCTCCTCCAGGTGAAGGCCTGGATCGAGATCGGCGGCGGCTTCGACATCCACCGGCACGCGCCGCTCATCTCGCCCGAGGAACAGGACATCCGCTACCACTTCTCCCGCTGCATGACCTGCGGCTGCTGCATGGAGGCGTGCCCCCAGTTCCACGAGGGCTCCCTGTTCATCGGCCCCGCGCCGCTGGGCCAGGTGCGCCTGCACAACTCCCAGCCCACCGGCCAGTACAACAAGGCCGAGCGCCTGCACGCCATCATGGGCGAGGGCGGCATCACCGACTGCGGCAACGCGCAGAACTGCGTGAAGGTCTGCCCCAAGGAGATTCCGCTCACCACGGCCATCGGCGAACTGGGACGGCAGACCACCGCCCAGTGGTTCCGGGACCTGTTCTCCAAGTAGCCCCGGCCCCGCGTGCAGCCCACGATGGGCGCTATGATGCCCAGGATGGATGCCTTCGTACCGACCCGCATTGAACTGGCCCGGCCGCTGCCGCCGCTCACCTACCTGGCGCCGGCCGGGCTGCCGCCTGGGGTGCGGGTGAAGGTGAAGGTGCGCAACGCGGCCGCGGTGGGGGTGGTGCTGGGGCCGGACCCCGCGCCGCCGGAGGTGAAGCTGAAACCGGTGGAGGCGGTGCTCGACCCGTTCCCCCTGCTGCCGCCGGTGCTGATGGAGCTGCTGGATTTCGCCGGACGCTACTACGGCTGCGGCCTGGCCCACCTGCTGCCGCTCTGCCTGCCCCCGGCGGTGGAGGCCGACTGGAGCACCGAGACCGCCCAGGGCCCTCGGTTCAGCGAACTGCGGGACGCCGGCGAATGGGGCCGGCTGGCGCGGCTGGGGGAGGCCTGGCACCGGGGCGAGCTCGCCTTCCCGGCCCTGTTCCACCGCCACGGGCTGCGCGGCGCCGGGGTCACCGAGGTGCGCCGCACCAGCCTGCCCAACCCTGCCCGGGTGACCCCCACCCAGGCCCGGGTGCTGCTGGCCCTGGACGACGAGGGCGGCGCCATGCTGGAGGACCTGTTGCTGGAGACCGCCAAGGTGAGCGCCTCGGTGCTGGCCGGGCTCGAGCGGCACGGGCTGGTGGAGCGGGTGCGGCGCCTGGACCTGCTGTCCCAGAAACGCGAGGACGACGCCCCGGACAAGCGGGTGCGGCTCAACGCCGAGCAGTTGGCGGCGGTGGCCGGGGTGGCCCCGGGGGCGTTCGCCGTGCACCTGCTGTACGGCATCACCGGCAGCGGCAAGACCGAGGTCTACCTGGAACTGGCCGAGCGCACCCTGGCCGCGGGCCGGCGGGTGCTGTGGCTGGTGCCCGAGATCGGCCTGACCCCGCGGCTGCTGTCCCGCCTGGAGGCGCGCTTTCCCGGCCAGGTGGCGGTGGGCCACGCGGGCCTCAACGCCTCCGAACGGCAGGCCGACGTGCTCCGGCTGCTGCAGAATGACGCGCCCCTGTTCGTGGGCGTGCGCAACGCCGTGCTGGCGCCCCTGCGCGACATCGGCCTGATCGTGGTGGACGAGGAGCAGGAGGGCTCGTACAAGAGCGAGGAGCACCCGCGGATCAACGCCCGCGACCTGGCGGTGAAGCGGGGCCAGCTGGAGGGCTGCCCGGTGGTGCTGGGCAGCGCCACCCCGTCCCTGGAAAGCTGGCACGCCGCCCAGCAGGGCCGCTACCGCCTGCTCCGGCTCATGGACCGGCCGGCCGGGGTGCACCTGCCGGTGGTGCAGGTGGTGGACCTGCGCGAATGCTACAAGGCCGAGCGCAAGAAGGTGATCTTCTCCCCCGCGCTGCTGAAGGCCATGGCGGATACCCTGGGGCGGGGCGAGCAGAGCATGCTGCTGCTGAACCGCCGGGGTTTCGAGAACTTCTGGATGTGCCGCGCCTGCGGCCAGACCTTCGACTGCCCGCACTGCTCGGTGAGCCTCACCTACCACAAGGGCGCCTACCGCCTGCGCTGCCACCTGTGCGGGTTCGAGTCGGTGCCGCCGGAGGTGTGCGTCCACTGCGGCGCCGAGCACCTGCGCGGGGTGGGGGAGGGCACCGAGCAGATCGAGGCCCAGCTGCGCGCCCTGTTCCCGTCCGCCCGGATCCTGCGCCTGGACCGCGACACCACCATGCGCCGGGGTTCCCTGGAGGCCGGGCTGCTGGCCGCCGAGCTGGGGGAGGTGGACATCCTGGTGGGCACCCAGATGCTGGCCAAGGGGCACAACTTCCCCATGCTGACCCTGGTGGGCATCCTCAACGCCGACCTGGGCCTGAAGATCTCCGATTTCCGCGCCGCCGAGCGCACCTTCCAGCTGCTCACCCAGGTGTCGGGCCGGGCCGGGCGGGCCGAGATCCCGGGCCGGGTGCTGCTCCAGACCTACAGCCCCGAGCACCCCGCCATCGTCCACGCCGTGGCCCAGAACTTCGAGGCCTTCGCCGCCGAGGAGCTGCCCTACCGGGAGGCGCTGGGCTACCCGCCGTACGCCGCCATGTCGCTCTACCGGAGCGAGGGGGACACCCCCGGCGCGGCCCTGGAACCCCTGCGCCAGCTGCGCCTGCGCCTGGAAACCATGCCCGGGCTGCGCATCCTGGGCCCCCTGGAGGCGCCCATCGCGAGGGTGAAGGACCGCTACCGCATGCAGCTGATCCTCAAGGCCTCCGCCCGCCAGCAGCTGGGCGAGGCCATGCGCCACGCGCCGCTGGTTTCGGGGGGGCCGGTGAGCCTGGACCGGGATCCGCTGAACTTCGGGGTTTGAGGCGAGTATCCTGTTCGGTGCCCACCCCCAGGAGGCTGCCATGACCGAGTCCCGAACGCTTCCGGATCTCTTGCAGGCGCTGCGCGGTTTCCAGGAGAGCCGAGTGCTCCTCACCGCGCTGGAGCTGGATATTCTGCCGGCCGTGGGGGCCGGCGCCGATGCCGCCGCGGTGGCCGCGAAGGCGGGCTGCGACCCGCGGGCCGCCGGCATGCTGCTGAACGCCCTCACCGCCCTGGGCGTCCTGGTCAAGGAGGGCGACCGCTTCCGCTGCACCGAGGCGGCCCGGGCCCTGGGCCAGGAGCGGGCCGGGCTCATGCACATGGCGCACCTGTGGGACACCTGGTCCGGGCTCACCCGGGCGGTGCGGTCCGGCAGCACCCCCCGCTTCGGCCCCGCCGGGGCCCAGGTGGAGCATTTCATCGCCGCCATGCACACCCGGGCCAGGACCATCACCGGCGACGCCCTGCGGGTGATCGGCGCCAAGGGGGTGCGGCGGATGCTGGACGTGGGCGGCGGGCCGGCCACCTTCGCCATCGCCTTCGCCGAGGCCAACCCCGAGCTGCGCGCCGAGGTGCTGGACCTGGCGGCGGTGCTGCCCATCGCCCAGGGCCACATCCGGGAAGCGGGGCTGCAGGACCGGGTCACGGTGCGCGAAGGCGACCTGCGCAGCGACGACCTGGGGGCGGGCTACGATCTGGTGCTGGTCTCGGCCATCTGCCACATGCTCAGCGAAGACGGCAACCAGAACCTCCTGGGCCGGTGCGTCAAGGCCCTGGCGCCCGGCGGGCGGGTGGCCATCCGCGAGTTCATCCTGGATCCGGACCGGGCCGGGCCGCCCACCGCGGCCCTGTTCGCCCTGAACATGCTGGTGGGCACCCCGCACGGCAACACCTACACCGAGGCCGAGTACCGTTCCTGGCTGGAGGCGGCCGGCTGCCGGGAAAGCTTCCGACCCGTGCCGGACGGGGACTGGATCATCGGCCAGCGCTAGCGGATCGGCAAAGACCCGGACGTCCTCCAGCACCTGGTGCGCGGCCCGGTGGATGGCGGCGCCCATGGCGGTTCGGCTTGGTTGTCCCGGCTGCATCCGCCAAGGGTACCGGCTGAAGGAACCGGCGGCAAGCGGGTGACTAGAAAGTAGTCTTCGGCCTTCCCGGCCGCGGTCCACGGATCCCCGGGACGGTCCAAGTGGAGTGGGCGCCAGGATTGAAAATCATGGAAAAAATCCTGCGGTTTCCCACCATGGGCCCATGCGACGATGTTCCCCAGCCCGCCCCAGGCCCGCTTTCCGGGAGGGGTTCTCCCTGGTGGAGTTCCTCCTGGTGGCCTGCCTGCTGGGCGTGGGTCTGCTGGGGCTGTGCGCCCTGCAACTGGGCGTGGTGCGGGGGCTGGGCGGAACCTGGATCCGCCTGGCCGCCTTGACCCTGGCCGGCAACGCCCTGGAGCCGGTTCCGGGCCGGCAGGAGCCGGACACCGGCACGGAGCGGTTCGACCGGAACGGCCGGCCGACCCGTGGTCCTTCCGGCTTCTTCACGGTGACCGTGAGCCGGACGCCGCCGGCGCACGGGGAGGGCCCCGCCGCGCTGCGGGCCACCGTGACCTGGGCCGACCCGGTTCCCGGCCGGGTCTGCCTGACCCGGCTGGCGGGCCCGTGAGGCCGGCATGAGGCGGAGGAGTTCCGGTCTCACCCTGGTGGAGCTGGTGGTGGCCTTGGCGTTCATGGCCCTTCTGCTGGGCGGGATGGTCCGGGTCTACCTGGCCCATCTGGCCGGCTGGAACCGGGTCAACCAGTCGCTGACGGCCCAGCGGGCGGTGCGCTGGGCCATGGACCGGATCGCCGGGGACCTCCGGGGGATGGGCTGCCTGTTCCCGCCGCCGGAGCTGCGCACCCTGCCGGTGGCGGCCGGCGCCGATCCAGGGCTGCAAGGCGGCTTCATGCTGGTTCCCGGCCAGCGCGGCGGCAATCCGTCGGACCAGCTGAGCTTCATCCTGGACGCCGCGCTGCCGGTGCGGGTCCGGCTGGAGCACGCCGTCACGGGCGGGGATCCGGCCGCGGAACTGCAGCTGCGCCCGGCCCGGGACCTGGACCTTGCGGCGGGGGACCTGGTGCTGGTGGCCGGCGAACGGTTCGAATTCGCCCAGGTGGCCAGCCCGGTGGAACTGGCCGCGGGCCGGGCCGGGCCGGTGCCGGTGGTCCGGCCCGGCGGCGCCGCCGGCGCCGCCTTCGGCTTCCCCCACCAGGCCGGAGCCTGGGTCCAGGTGGTCCGCCCCCTGCGGCTGGTGTGCTACGCGGTGATGCCCTTGGCCCTGGAATACCAGGGCCGGTCCAGGGATGGCGGCGGCCAGAGGGTCCCGTGCCTGGTGCGGTTCGAGACGGCCTACCCGGCGGACCGCGCGCCGCCCCGGTGGGAACGGTTCCTGAAACCGGCCCACCGGGGGGAGGCAAGCCATGAGGTGCTGGCCGAAAACGTCACCCGGTTCCGGGTCGACTTCAGCCCCGACCCGGTTTTCCCGGGGATCCGGGGCGCCACCTGGGCCGAAACGGCCGGCAACCTCGCCACCCGGCTCCAGGGCCGCCGCGGCCGGGAGGGGCTGGCCTTTGAGCCTTCCGATCCGCTCTGGTTCCGGCACCATGGCGGGGTGCTGGAGGTGGAGCTGGAGACCGGCAGCCCGGAAGGCCCGCCCGGGGCGCCCCGGGCCGTCCTGCGCAGCCAGACCCTGCGGCTGGCGCCCCGGAATTTCGGCCTGTGAGGACGGACCGGGGCGCCGGCGCGGTGGCCCTGCTGGCGGCCTTCATGCTGCTGACCCTCCTGGCCGGCGTGGGCTTTGCCACCAGCCGGAACCTGATACGGGAACTGCCCATGGGCGGCAACGCCCAGCGGGGTGCCGAGGCGGCCGCGGCTGCGGAGTCGGGCCTGGCCTGGTTCCTGGCCTGGTGCGGCTCCGCGGACGGCCGCCAGGCGCTGGACTCCGGGCAGGAACCAGCCCTGGCGCCTGGCCTGCTCCCGGAAACGCCAGGTTCGCGGTTCCGGCAAAGCTTCCAGCTTCGGATCCAGCTCCTGGGGGCGCTGCCCCGGCCCGGGGATGCGCCTGGCGCCCCGACGGAGCGGCTTTGGCTGGCGACCGCCGTGGGCCGCAGCGCGCTGGAAGGGGAGGATCGGTCCGGCTTCGTCCATGTGCGGGAACTGCTGGTGGCGGTGCCTGCGCCCGTGCCGCCGGAGGTTCCCGCCACCGGTGGTCTGCCCGGGCCTTCGAACGCTACCCCTGGTTTGCCGCCGGCTGGACCATCCGCCCCGGACCGGCCCGGTGACCCCGGCCCGGATCCGCCCCGGAACCTGCGGATCCTGGCGTGGCGTACGGAAATACCTGGCCTGTAAGGGCGGCCGTTGGCACGGATGCCAATATTTCCGACCCTTTGGTTGGCATACCGGGTTACCCTCAATGGGTGGAGCATGGTCAACCCGATTCATTGAAATTGATCCCGAAGAAGCGGTTCGGCCAGCATTTTCTTATCCAAAAAACGGCGATCCGCACCATCACCGAAGCCGCCCTGGCGGTTCCGGCGCCCCAGCTGCTGGAGATCGGGCCGGGCCCCGGGGTTCTCACCGAACCGCTGCTGGCGGACGGCCGCCCGCTGTGGGCGGTGGACCTGGATCCGGAGGCCATCGCCGTGCTCACCCAGCGGTTCCAGGGGGTTTCCCATTTCCATCCCGTGCTGGGCGACGCGGTGCTGGCCCCGCTGGATTTCGGCGGTCCCTTCAGCGTGGTGGGCAACCTGCCCTACAACGCCGCCACGGCCATCCTCACCCGCTTCCTGGTGACCGATCTCCCCTGGCAGCGGATGGTGCTCATGTTCCAGCTGGAAGTGGGCCAGAAGCTCATGGGCCGGCCCGGCGAGAAGGAGTACGGCCCCCTCTCGGTCCTGGCCCAGCTTTGCTGCCGCCTTTCCCGGATGCTGAAGCTGGGTCCGGGCGCGTTCCGGCCCGCCCCCAAGGTGGATTCCGCCGTCCTGCTGTTCGAGCCCAGGGCCGACGCCGTGCCCATGGCCCAGCGCAAGGCCCTGCTGGCCTTCCTGCACGAAAGCTTCAGTCACCGCCGCAAGACCCTGGCCAACAACTGGCACGGGCGCTTCACCCCGGACCAGACCCGCAGCCTGTTGGCGGCTTCCGGTCTGCCGGCCGCCGTCCGCGCCGAGGCCGTGCCGCCCGCGGCCTGGCTCGGCCTGTTCCGATCCTCCCTTTCCTTGCCATCCCCGTCCTGAGCGAGCCCCATATGCAGATTACCTACCCCCCCTTCGATCGCTGGCAGGACCTGCCCGGCAAAGATGAGCTGCGCCTGATCCCCATCGGCGGCCTGGGCGAATTCGGCATGAACGCGCTGGTGGTGCACACCGCCAAGAGCCTGTTCCTGATCGACTGCGGCCAGCTGTTCCCCTCCGAGGACCAGCCCGGCATCGACAGCATCGTGCCCGATTTCGCCTACCTGGAAGCCTTCTCCGAACGGATCGACGCGGTGCTGCTCACCCACGGCCACGAGGACCACCTGGGCGCACTGCCCTACTTCCTGGAACGCTGGCCGGTGCCGGTCTACGGTTCGGCCTTCACCATGGGCCTCCTGGAGGGCAAGCTCAAGGAATTCAACCTGTGGAGCCCCCGGCACATGCACGTGGTGGAGGACTTCGGCCGGCTGCCGATCGGCGGCGGCGAGATCGAGGCGGAGTGGATCCCGGTCACCCACAGCATTCCCGACGCCTGCAGCATCGCCCTGCACACCCCCTGGGGCGTGGTGCTGCACACCGGCGACTACAAGCTGGATCCCACCCCGGTGGACGGCCGGCTCACCGGCACCGCCCGGCTCAAGGAACTGGGCGACGCCGGCGTGACCGTGCTGCTGTCGGATTCCACCAACATCCTGAAGACCACCCCCACCCCCAGCGAGCAGCAGTGCCGGGAAGGGCTGCGCGACGCCTTCCGCAAGACCAAGGGCAAGCTGTTCCTCGCCACCTTCAGCTCCAACATCCACCGCATCCAGACCATCCTGGACCTGGCCTTCGAAGAGAAGCGCAAGGTCTGCCTGCTGGGCCGTTCCATGGACCGCAACGTGACCGTGGCCCGGGGCCTGCGCAAGCTGGCGCTGCCGGACGACCTGTTCATCGACGCCAAGGAGGTCTCCCTGTTCCCGCCCAAGCAGGTGGTGGTGCTGTGCACCGGCACCCAGGGCGAGGAGATGAGCGCCCTGTCCCGGGTGCTGCGGGGCGAGCTCAAGGGGCTGAAGATGACCACCGGGGACCGGCTGGTGCTCAGCTCCAGGGCCATCCCCGGCAACGAGGTGGGCATCTCGCGCATGCTGGACACCGCCTCCCGGCTGGGCGCGGAGACCACCCTGGAGGGGATCGGGACCATCCACGCCACCGGCCACGGCCACCGGGAGGATTCGGCGGAGATGATCCGCATGGTGCGCCCGCGCTTCATGGCGCCGGTGCACGGCACCTACCGCAACCTCAAGTGCCACGGCCAACTGGCCGAGAAGATGGGCTACCCGTCGGACCGGATCCTGCTCCTGGACGGGGGCGAGTGCCTGCAGCTGAAGCGGGACGGTTCGGCCAACCTGGCCGGCAGCGTGCCCGTGGGCAAGTGCTTCGTGGACCAGGGCGTGGACCACATGGTGGACGCCCGGGTCATCCACGACCGGCTGATCCTGCAGGAGGACGGCATCGTGGTGGCCACCCTCATGGTGGATCCGGCCACCGGCGAACTGGCCGGAGAGCCTGCGATCCTCACCCGGGGCTTCGTGGTGTTATCGGACGACCCGGCCTACGGCCAGCTGCTGCGGGAGACCGTGCGCACCGCCTTCGAAGGGGCGCCGCTGGAGATCCGCAAGAACAAGGATCTGCTCATCGAACTCCTGCGCCAGTCCCTGCGCCGGATCATCCGCAAGACCACCCAGACCCGCCCCGTGGTGGTCCCCATGATCCTGGACGCCATGTCCTCCCTGGGCGCCATGTAACAAGGAAGGGCTTCATGATCACCCTGCTGCTCATCCGCCACGGCATCGCCGAAGACCCGGGCCACGGCCTGCGCGACCCGGACCGGGCCCTCACGGCCCTGGGCTGGGAGCGGACCCGGGCCGCCATGCGCGGCCTGGTGCTGCGCGGCTACGTGCCGGTGCGGGGCATTTCCAGCCCGTACCGCCGGGCCGCGGAGACCCTGGTGTGCCTCAAGGAGGCCACCGCCGAGGGCTTCCCGGTGGCCTGCTGGGAGGGGCTGGAACCCGACGCCAGCCCGGTCCTGGCGGAAGCCTGGCTGCTGGGCCTGGTGGCCGAGGCGCAGCCGTTCGACACCATCGCCCTGGTCAGCCACCAGCCTTTCCTGTCGGAACTGATCCAGCACCTGACCGGCGCGCTGCCGGAGATGAAGCCGGCCAGCTCCGCTGTGCTGCACTGGCAGGCCGGGCGCTTCGAACTGGCGGCGCACTTCGCGCCGGCCCAGCTGCGGGGCGAGGGCTGATGGCCGCGGAGCCCGGGCCCCGGCGCCTGGCCCTGGCCTCCGGCGTGCACCTGCACTACCAGGTGCAGGGTCCGGCCGGGGCGCCCTGGCTGGTCCTGCTCAACGGCATGCTGTCCGACACCACCCTGTGGGCCGGGACGCTCAAGGCCTTCGCCGCCGACCACCGGGTGCTGACCTTCGACAGCCGCGGCCAGGGCCGCTCCAGCGCCCCGCTGGAAGGGCCCTATACGCTGCCCCTGCTGGCGGCGGACGCCTGGGAGCTCATGGCGCGCCTGGGCATCCAGCGGCCATGGCTGGTCGGCCTGTCCATGGGCAGCAGCCTGGGCCTGGAACTGCTGGCCGCGCACCCGGGCGCCATCTCCGGGGCGGTGCTCACCAGCGCCGTGGCGCGCACCGATTTCGCCATGGCCGTGCGCCTGCGCCACTGGCTGCACTGCCTGGAGGTGGGCGGGCCCGGCATGCAGTTCGACGCCGCGGCGCCCGACCTGTGGGGTGACCGCTTCCTGGAACCCCGCTACGCCGTGCTCCGGGACTATTTCCTCAAACGCGGCACTTTGAATGAACCTTTGCATGCTTCACGCCACCAGATAGAAGGTGTGCTGCAATGGGACTTCCGTTCGAGCCTCGGCGCCATCCGGGATCGGGTCCTGCTGCTGGCCGGGGCCGAGGATCTGCTGACGCCGCCCTGGAAATGCCTGGAGACGGCCCAGGGCATCCCCCAGGCCCGGTTCGAGATCGTGCCGGGCGTGGGCCACGCCTTCCCGGTGGAGCGTCCCGGCCCCTTCTGCGAGCGGGTGAGCGCGTTCATCAGGGACTGATTTGGTTAATTCTCAGAAGCTCTTGGCGTGATCGCGGATTTTGCGTTATTCTTTACGATCCCTAAGCAGTCAAACTTGCACTGCCCCCCCCCATTGAGGGAAGTTCTATGCTAATCGAATCCCAAGCCCCTGCCGTCCTGAGCCTTCAGGATCTGAAGGAGCAGTCCATCGGCCGTCTGGCAGAGATGGCCAAGGCGTATGGGATCGAAAGCCCCCTGTCCATGCGCAAGCAGGAGCTGATCTTCCGCCTTCTGGAGGCGCAGGCCCAGCGGGAGGGCCAGTTCTTCGCCGAAGGGGTGCTGGAGGTGCTGCCGGAGGGTTTCGGCTTCCTGCGCGCGCCGGAGCACAACTACCTGGCGGGCGCCGATGACATCTATGTCTCGCCCAGCCAGATCCGCAAGTTCAGCCTGCGCTCCGGGGACACCCTGTCCGGCATGATCCGGGCGCCGAAGAACGAGGAGAAGTTCTTCGCGATGCTGCGCATCGATGCGATCAACTTCGATCCGCCCGGCATGGCCAAGGAGCGGGTCCACTTCGACGATCTGATCCCGCTCTATCCCACCAGCATGCTCAAGATGGAACGCGACGCCCAGGAGCTTTCCACCCGGGTGATGGACCTGATGACGCCCCTGGGCAAGGGCCAGCGCGCCCTGATCGTCGCCCCCCCGCGCACCGGCAAGACCGTGCTGATGCAGAACATCGCCAACAGCATCACCCTGAACCACCCGGAGGTGTTCCTGATCGTGCTGCTCATCGACGAGCGGCCCGAGGAAGTCACCGACATGGAGCGCAACGTCAAGGGCGAGGTGGTCTCCAGCACCTTCGACGAGCCCGCCACCCGGCACGTGCAGGTGGCCGAGATGGTCATCGAGAAGGCCAAGCGCCTGGTGGAGCACAAGAAGGACGTGGTGATCCTGCTGGACTCCATCACCCGGCTGGCCCGGGCCTACAACACCGTGGTGCCGCTGTCCGGCAAGGTGCTGTCCGGCGGCGTGGACTCCAACGCCCTGCAGCGGCCCAAGCGGTTCTTCGGCGCGGGCCGGAACATCGAGGGCGGCGGCTCCCTCACCATCATCGCCACGGCCCTGATCGAGACCGG